>NZ_CP030265.1:157500-517500 GCF_008843145.1 Skermanella pratensis
CCACCGTGCGAAGCGACATCGGACATGCCACAGTCAAAGCTCTTCCAGGGGGCTGTTTATCAGATTCGAGAATTCTCATGAGTGACGATAAGGTCGCGTGGGTCCAATGCGCCAAAGGCATGACCATTTGCCTGGTGGTGTATGGCCATGCCATGTTCGGCGTCGACGCAGCTGTCGGATTGAACCCGACTTACTTCTTCTACAACAATGAATTTTTCAGCCTCTTCAGGATGCCGTTGTTCTTCTTCGTTTCCGGCATCTTCGCGTTTCGCAGCATCGCGCGCCCCCTGGATCAGTTCGTCAACCGGACGGTCCTGCACTTCGTCTATGTGTATCTGGTCTGGTGCGTGATCCAATACACGTTCCGAATACTGACCGGAGGGGTAGGCAACCAGACCATCGATCCTTATGCGATCCTCCTGATCGCGTATAAGCCGATCAACGTGCTGTGGTTCGTCTATGTCCTGCTGGCCTTCTTCGTCATGACGCGACTTCTGCGTCCGGTTCCCTTCTTCATCGTCCTGTCTTTCGCCGGCGGCTTGGCAGTGGCGCATGTCAATAGCGGGATCTACGTGGTGGACCGCTTCACCAGCAACTACGTCTTCTTCCTGATGGGCTATTACGGCTCGCAGATGATCCTGGAGCGCGCCCGGCAGTTCAGGCTATCGCACGTGACGATCCTGATGCCCCTGTTCATCGCGGTGACGTTCGCCCTGATCTACGCCGACCTCCGTCATGTCCAGATCGTCCGGCTGGGGGTCGTGATGTTCGCCATTTTCGCCATGACGGCGCTGTGCGTCGTCTTGGCTGATCGGAAGCTGGACGGGCTGTTCCGCTACGCCGGCAGCTACTCCCTGCCGATCTTCGTGTCCCACACCATCGCCACCGCGGGATCCCGCGTCGTCTTGTCCAAGTTGGGCCTGGGAGGCAGCCCGGCGCTCTTGGTGATCGGCTCGACCTTGGGCGGCATCATTCTGCCGATCATCCTGACTGAAGTCTGCGACCGGATCAGGTTCCCGTGGCTGTTCCGCAAGCCCGGTTGGTTCTCCATAAACTTCCGCTCCGACGATCCCCCGGCGCGCACCGCGCCGCCCGGCCCGACCAACGGCAGGCTCGCAGACACTTCCGCCCGTTCCTGAGCATCGAGCCTGGCGGCAGGGCTTCGACCCGGCACGGCGGCCGGGTCGAGGCGTCGTCACTTGGCGGTTTCTGCCTTGAGGTAGGCGATCAGGTTGTTGAGATCGTCGTCCTTGCGGATACCGGCGAAGGCCATCTTGTTCCCCGGAATGAAGCCCTTCGGGTCCTTCAGGTAATTGGACAGGCTTTCCTCATCCCAGGTGATGTCGGCGTTCTGAATGGCCTCGGAGTATCTGAAACCCTCGACCGACCCGGCCTTGCGGCCGAACAGCCCGACCAGATGAGGACCGACGCGGTTGGTTTCCTGATCGACCACATGGCATGCGCGGCATTGGTTGAAGACCCTCTTGCCGGCGTCCGCATCCTGCGCCCGGGCGGGTCCGGCAGACATCATGGCCGTGGATACGGCGGCGATCATCAGGCAACCGGAACAGGCGGCGAGCAACTTCCTCATTACGACGTCTCCTCAGCAACAACGTGTCCAGAGTCAGCCGCTCCAGGCGGCTGGCATGGTTAGGGTGAACCCCGTGCCAACGTTTTGGGCACCCTTGTTGTTGCCGCGGAATTGGGGCGAATTTCCGGACCGTGCAACTGGAATATGCCGGCCGGACCGTATCTCGGAGGCGGCTCAGACCAGCAGGCTCAGGACCGCCCTGTTGCTGGCCTGGACGATCGCCAGACCCTGCCGCGCCATCTCCTGGCGGACCTTGAACGCCTGGAAGCGGGCGCTCTCCTTCGTCATGTCGGCGTCCTGTATGGCGCCCAGCCCGCCTTCCGAGGCGGCGGCGATATCGTTGTTGAAGCTGATGTAGTTCTCGACGCTTCGCAGGTCCTTGAACAGGCCGTTCATCACTCGGCTCAGCGAATCCTCGAGCTGGGACAGCCGGTACGGACTGCTGCCGCTGTCGTCGATCATGGCAGCGGCCCGGGCTGCGTCGGGAGTCGGAATGACCTGCTGTTCGGACGGATAGCCCTGGCCGTTCTGCACCAGGTTCTGCCCGGTGTCGAGGAAGACCTGCCGCCAAGCCTGGGCGATGTCCTCCTTGTTGCGGGCTCCCGCGGTGCCGTTCGGATCGGTGAATCCGGAAAGGGTAAGGCTTCCGCCGGTCGGGTCCCAGTCGCCGATGGCGGTCTGCCGGCCGTCCACATTGCTCACCACCTTGTGCGGCGCCGTATAGATGCTGTTGTAGAACTCCCCGTCCGACACCAACGACGTCCCGTCCTTCATCAGGCCGTTGTAGTGGTCCAGGATCTCCGCGGCGAACCGCTTGTAGCGGACTTCGTAGTTCTCCCGCTCGACGCCGACCAGCGACGTGTCGGCCAGCTTGACCAGCGTCTTTCGAACCTGCGCGGTCAGCGACGACATCACCGAAACGCCCTCGGTCGTGCGGTAGATCGAGTCCTTGGTGGCGTTGAGCCGCTCGTTCACCGCGTTGATCGCCTTGACGTTGGTGTCGATCCGGATGGACACGGCGAAGGCCGCGCCGTCGGTGTACGCGTCGACGATGCTCCTGCCGGTCGCCAGCCGCGCCTCGGCCGCCTTCGTATACTCCGATGCCATGCTGAGCGATCGCAGCGCCGTCATCTGGACGGCATTGGTATGGATCGAGAGCGACATGGCGAAGCCTCCGAGCTTCTCTGCTGACCGCCGGCCGGAAGAAATTTCCTACGGGCAGGATTCTCCTGAGGGCAATTCTTGCCCCAGGCAATTTTTGCCTCCCAAGCCTTAAGGGTTGGTAAATGAAGCCCGGCGCTGCGCGGTTGCCGCACTTGCGGCGAGAGCCCTACAGGGGTTCGCCGCGGATCATGCGGGGAAGCTCGCCGACCATCCCCATGGCGTGCCGCATGAAGAATTTCTTGAGCGGGGGCATCCGGTTCACCGCCGCCATGCCGATGTCGCGCGCCAGCTTCAGCGGCCCGAAATCGTTGGAGAAGAGGCGCGTCAGCAGGTCGGTCACGGTGATCAGCGTCAGGTTGTCGAACCGGCGCCAGCGCTGATAGCGCGCCAGCGGTTCCATCCCGCCGACATCGAGGCCGAGCCGGTGGGTGTCGACGATCACCTCGGCCAGCGCCGCCACGTCGCGCAGGCCCATGTTCAGACCCTGGCCCGCGATCGGGTGCATCGCGTGCGCCGCCTCGCCGGCCAGCGCCAGGCGCTGCGCGACGTAGCGTTCGGCGTGGAGCACCGACAGCGGCCAGGCCGACCGCTTGGTCACCACCCGGACAGGTCCCAGCCAAGTGCCGACCCGCCGCTGAATCTCGGCGGTGAAGGCCTCGTCCGACAGGCCCATGTAGGTCGGCACCAGGGACTTCCGCTCGCTCCAGACGATCGACGAGCGGTTGCCGGTCAACGGCAGGATCGCGAAGGGGCCGCCGGGCAGGAATTTCTCGACCGCGACGCCGCCGTGGGGCAGATCGTGGGCGATGTTGCAGATCATGGCGCTCTGGTCGTAGGCCCAGGTCGTCACGTTGATGCCGGCCGACCTGCGGCAGAGCGAATTCCTGCCGTCGGCGCCGATCACCAGCTTCGCCGTCACGGTCCGTCCGTCGGCCAGGACGACCTTCGCCGCGCGGGCGTCGCGCTCGATCCGGGTGACGGCTGCCGGGGCGATGTGACGCAGGCCAGGCAGTTCGGCCACGCGGGCGAACAGGGCCCGGCGGATGACGATGTTGTCCGCGATCCAGCCGAACGGGCCGATGCCGACGTCCTGGTGGTCGTAGTGGAGGAACAGGGGCGACTCCTGGTCCACCACCCGGATATCCAGGATCGGCTCGGCGTCGCCGGCCATGTGGCGCCAGACCCCGGCGCCGTCCAGCACCTGCTTGGAGCAGAAGGCGAGCGCGGTCGTCCGGCCGTCGAAGTCCGTCTCCATCTGGCTGGGCGGAGTATCGCGGTCCAGGCATACCACCGGCACGCCGGCAGTCGCCAGAGCCGCGGCCAGGGTCAGGCCGGCCAAGCCGCCGCCCACGATCACCACCTCCGTCGTCAGGTCGGCGGAGTCGGTGGTTTGTGCGGCCGCCACGGGCCGTACGGGATCTGATATGGTCATGTCCTTGAAAATCGTCCTGCCCGAACCGGATGTCCAGCGTGTCTTTATGGCGCAGCCGGCCCTTATTTGCTCAAAAAACGGGCGTACCTCGCCCATGATTCAAGCAGACACTCCGAAAGCCATAGGCAAAGGGCTGCCGCCGTGCGACTTTTGCGGCAGATCTTCATCCGGCATGCTTCTTGAAAACCCGGCAACCCAGTCGGGTCGCAGGCGAACCACCGGAAAGCTGCCCGGCGGGGAGTTGCGCGGGGGACCAGCGGACGGGCTTCGTTCGGCGATAAGTACAAGGGAAAACAGTTCATGAAACTCATAGTGGCGATCATCAAACCGTTCAAGCTGGACGAAGTGCGCGAGTCCCTGACGTCGCTGGGCATCCAGGGCCTGACGGTCAGCGAGGTCAAAGGGTTCGGCCGGCAGAAGGGGCAGACCGAGATCTATCGCGGCGCCGAATACTCGGTCAGCTTCCTGCCCAAGGTGAAGGTCGAAGTGGCTGTCACCGACGAACTGGCAGAGCAGGTGGTCGAAGCGATCCAGAAGGCGGCTAACACCGGCCGGATCGGCGACGGAAAGATCTTCGTCCTCGAGATCGCCCAGGCCGTACGCATCCGCACCGGCGAAACCAACGGAGAGGCGCTCTAAGCAGGGCGACCGTCCCGCCGGTGTTCCACGAGCGGGTCGGGGTGGGGTGGCCCGGCGGAATGGCAGTTCCGCCGGGCCTTCTTTATGCGAGGCCCCCGCTTGTACGCGCGGCATGCCGCCGCTACACTCGTTTACGTTTTGTACGAACCTCCGGGATCGACCGGCATGCTGACTTCTCCGCTCGTGAACGATCGGCTCGGCCGGTTGAGCGACTATCCCTTCACCCGGCTGGCTTCGCTGCTGGCCGGCGTCACGCCGCGCGTCAACGCGGAGCCCGTCGTCATGTCGGTCGGGGAGCCGCAGCACGCGCCGCCCGTCCTGATCGACGAGGTGTTGCGCACCCAGGCGCATCTCTGGGGCAAGTACCCTCCCGTCGCCGGCACGCCGGAATTCCGCTCGGCGGCCGTCCGCTGGCTCGACCGGCGCTACGGTCTTCCCGCCGGCATGGTGGAGCCGGACCGCATGGTGCTGCCGGTCGCCGGCACGCGGGAGGCGCTGTTCCTGGCGGCCCTGCTCGCCGTGCCCGAAGCGAAGGCCGGCCGGAGGCCGGCCGTGCTGCTGCCCAACCCGTTCTACGCGGCCTACGAGGGGGCGGCCGTCATGGCCGGGGCCGAAGCGGTGTTCCTCACCACGACCCGCGAGACCGGCTTCCTGCCCGATCTCGACGCCCTGCCGCCCGAACTGCTTGACCGCACCGCGCTGTTCTATCTCTGCACGCCGTCCAATCCCCAGGGTGCCGTCGCCGACCGGGCCTATCTGACGCGCGCCATCGGGCTGGCCCGCCGCCACGGGTTCGTCCTGGCGGTCGACGAATGCTACGCCGAGATCTACGACGCCACGGCGCCGACCGGCGTGCTGGAAGTGGCGGCGGCCCTTGAAGCGCGGGGGGAAGCGTCCGGCGGCGGCCTTGCCAACCTGCTGGTCTTCCACTCGCTGTCCAAGCGGTCGAACGCCGCGGGCCTGCGATCCGGCTTCGTGGCGGGCGATCCCGACCTGATAGCCCTGTTCTCCCGCCTGCGCAGCTACTCGATCGCCGGCACCCCGCTGCCGGCCCTCGCGGCGGCGGCCGCGCTGTGGGACGACGATGCCCACGTGGTCGAGAACCGGGCCCTCTACCGCGCGAAGTTCGACGCCGCCCAGGCCGCCCTGGACGGGCGATTCGGCTTCTACCGGCCGGCCGGCGGCTTCTTCCTGTGGCTCGACGTGGGCGACGGCGAGGCCGCCACCGCCACCCTGTGGCGGGAGGGGGCCATCAAGGTACTCCCCGGCGCCTATCTCACCCGTCCCGACGCCGACGGTGTCAACCGCGGCTCCTCCTTTATTCGTATAGCATTGGTCCATGATGCCGCCACGGTCGCGGAAGCCTGTACACGAATCGCCAAAATCCTCTAAACCTGACCCGGCAAGACCCGCGCAGCACCCAGGAAGAGCAAGGTCCCCATGGCGTCCCGTACCGCCGCATCAAGTTCCGCCGCCCAGTCCGGCGGCATTTCCGGTGGACGATCCACCGCCGGCCGCGGTTCCGCCGACAGGGCGGGCACCGGACGGACCGCCGCCGGGGCGTCCGGCGGCCGGGCTGCCGGCGGCCGCGCCGGCAAGGCGCCGCTGCTGCCTCCGGCGGTTCGGGACTTCATCCGGCAACGGGCGGTCGAGGGCGCCGGCCTGACCCTGACCTCGATCGGCCTGCTGCTCGTCCTGGTGCTGCTGACCTACGACCGGGGCGACCCTTCCTGGAACACCGCGGTCAACCCGGAAGCCAACCCGAAGATCGGCAACGTGCTCGGCCTGCCCGGCGCCTATGTTGCCGACCTTCTGATGCAGTGGCTGGGCGTGGCCTCGTACCTTCTGGGCGGCATCGTCATGGCCTGGGGCCTGCGGATCATGAGCCACCGGGGGCTGAGCCGGGTCGTGCTGCGCGTCCTGATGACGGTCGCCGGCGTGCTGACCGCCTCGATCTTCTTCGCCCAGGTCCCGGCCTTCCCCGGATGGCAGCTCACCCATGGCCATCTCGGCGGCACCGCCGGGGAAGTCCTGCTGACGGCGCTTTCCAGACTGACCGGCGGGCTGATTGAGGGGCTGGACCGGCCCCTGCTCGCGACGATCGGGGGCGGCGTCTCGGTCGTCTCGGTCATCGTCGCCCTCGGCCTCTCGCTGCGCGACTGGCGTGACGGCGCCCGCAGCGTGGGCTGGGCCGTCGGCGCCGCCGGCCGCGGCGCCCGGGAGGCCGGCGGCATGGCCGGGCAGGCGGCGCGCGACGCCTCCGGCCTGCTGCGCAACCACCCGCGCCTGGACGGCCGGGCGGGGTTGGCGGCGCTGTTCGGCTTCGGTCGCTCGCGGGAGGAGGACGAGGCGGATGCCGGCGCTCCCCCGCCCCGGCCCAGGCCCGCGCGCGGCGTCCGCAAGCCGCCGCGCCTGAACGACGTGGAAGCCGGCGATCCGGAAAGCGGCACCGATCCCGGGGAAGAGGATTCCGAGACCGCTCCTAAGCCGCCCAGGCCGGTTTCCGTGGTCAAGCCCCTGTCCGGGCCGAAGCCCGCGGCCGGGAAGGCGTCCGGCCAGCGCGAGCCGATGCTGGAGCTGTTGCCGGAAACCGACTACGAGCTGCCGCCCCTGGACCTGCTCCAGGAACCCGATCCCTCGGCCAAGCCCAGCGCGCTCGACGACGACGCCCTGCGGCAGAACGCGGTCTTGCTGGAAGGGGTGCTCGGCGATTTCGGTGTCCGCGGCGAGATCCAGAAGGTCCACCCCGGCCCGGTGGTCACCCTGTACGAGCTGGAGCCGGCACCCGGCACCAAGTCGTCCCGGGTCATCGGGCTGGCCGACGACATCGCGCGGTCGATGAGCGCCGTCTCGGTCCGGGTCGCCGTGGTCCCGGGCCGCAACGTGATCGGCATCGAGTTGCCCAACGCCCGGCGGGAGATGGTGCTGCTGCGCGAGCTGCTGGCGGCGGAAAGCTACGAACGGTCCGCCGCCAAGCTGGCCCTTGTGCTCGGAAAGGACATCGGCGGCCAGCCCGTGATCGCCGACCTCGCCCGCTTCCCGCACCTGCTGGTCGCCGGCACCACCGGGTCGGGCAAGTCGGTCGCGATCAACACCATGATCCTGTCGCTGCTGTACCGCCTGCCGCCGGACAAGTGCCGCTTCATCATGATCGACCCCAAGATGCTGGAGCTGTCGATCTACGAGGGCATCCCGCACCTGCTGACGCCGGTGGTGACCGACCCGAAGAAGGCGGTGGTGGCCTTGAAATGGACCGTGCGCGAGATGGAGAGCCGCTACCGCTCCATGTCCAAGCTCGGCGTCCGCAACATCGAGGGTTACAACGCCCGGCTTCGCGAGGCCAAGAAGAACAACGAGGTGCTGACCCGCCGGGTGCAGACCGGGTTCGACCCCGACACCGGCAAGCCGATCTTCGAGGACCAGCCGATCGACCTGACTGAACTGCCCTACATCGTGGTGGTGGTGGACGAGATGGCCGACCTGATGCTGGTGGCGGGCAAGGACATCGAGGCGGCGATACAGCGTCTGGCGCAGATGGCGCGCGCGGCCGGCATCCACCTGATCATGGCGACCCAGCGGCCCTCGGTCGACGTGATCACCGGCACGATCAAGGCCAACTTCCCGACCCGCATCAGCTTCCAGGTCACCAGCAAGATCGACAGCCGCACCATCCTGGGCGAACAGGGCGCCGAGCAGCTTCTCGGCCAGGGCGACATGCTCTACATGGCCGGCGGCGGCCGCATCACCCGCGTCCACGGCCCCTTCGTGCGCGACGACGAGGTCGAGCATGTGGTGAGCTTCCTGCGCAGCCAGGGCGAGCCCAACTACATGGAGTCGATCACCGAGGACGAGGAGGAACTCTCCGGCGGCGGCTTCGACGACGACGCGGGCGGGCGGCCCGGATCGGGCGACGAACTCTACGACAAGGCGGTGGCATTGGTGCTGCGCGAGCGCAAATGCTCCACCAGCTTCGTCCAGCGCCATCTCCAGATAGGCTACAACAAGGCCGCCCGGCTGGTCGAACGCATGGAGCAGGAGGGCGTCGTCAGCCAAGCCAACCATGTCGGCAAGCGCGAGGTGCTCGGCCGCTCCGACGAGGCGGAGGAATAGGGCGGGAACCGCGGGCGTTTGCGAAAAAGCCCCCTTGCCGCCCTTTTTCGGCCCCGGCGGATGAGCATATCTTGGAGCATGAAAGCCTTGCTACGCCCCCTCGTGCTTGCCGCCGGCCTCGCCCTCGCGCCGCTGGCAGCCCCTTCGATCCTCCACGCCGCGCCGGCAGCCGGCGTTACCCAGGCGCAGAAGGAAGACATCGCCCGGATCGAGCAGTATCTCGACGGCGTCAGGACGCTGAAGTCCGACTTCGTCCAGGCCGGAGGCGACGGTTCACTGGTCAGGGGCACCCTCTGGCTGTCGCGGCCCAACAAGATGCGGCTGGAATACGAACCGCCAATCCGGAACTTCATCGTGGCCGATGGGTGGTTCGTCTTCTATTGGGATGACGAGCTGAAGCAGCAGAGCAGCGCCCCGATCGGCTCCACCATGGCCGACATCATCCTGCGCGACAAGCTGCGCCTGAGCGGCGACATCACCGTCACCGACTTCGTGCGGGAGGCCAACGTCATCGAGGTCTCCGTGGTGCAAACCAGCGAATCGGGCGCCGGCACGCTGACGCTGGTGTTCGAGGACGCGCCGCTGCGGCTGCGCAAGTGGCGCATCGTCGATCCCCAGGGGTTGACCACCGAAGTGGCCTTGCTCAACCCCCAGGTGGGCGTCCAGTTCGACCGCGACCTGTTCATCTTCCGCGAACCGCCCTCGACCCGGCGGGATTGACGTCCGTTCGGGGCGCGACATCCATGTTTGCTTGACGCCGTCCGAATAACTGGACGCCCGGCATCCGGCCACCGGGCACCCGCGGCAGGGGACCTGCGATAAACCCTGCCGTTTCGCATACTTAAGTTTTAATCCTTTGGTGGCATGTCCGTTGCAGTGAAGCTTCTGCCAGCGGGGAACGAACCGGTACACGGCCAGTCCCCGAAAACGTCGGATAACAGGAGAGTCTTCATGGCAATGAGCGGAATTCCGGGCGGCGCGTCGGTCGGCGTCGAGCAGAGCGGCAAGGGCGGCGGCGAGGCCGTCGGCCATTCGGGAAGTGCTTCGGGCGCCTTCGGCGGGGCTGGAAGCGGCGGCGGCATGGCCATGGGCGGCATGGGCGGCGGTTTCGCGACCGGCGGCATGGGATCGGGCGGCGACGCGACCTCCGACTCCTCTGCGTACGGCGCGCTGGGCGGCGACGTCAGCGACAATACGTCGATCCAGAACCTGACGATCAATTCCTGATCGGCATTCTCCCGATGGGAAGCCGGGACTGCAGGAGGCCGACGTGCTCTCCTCGCGGTTCCGGCTCCCCGTCGGACCTCAATCGACTCCGTCGCGCAGCCTGTCCCGGCCCAGCAGGCTGGCCACCGCGGCACGCAGCGCAAGCGCCGAGACGGGCTTGTGCAGGAGCGGATAGCCGCTCAGCCGGGCTTCCTTCAGGCACCGCGGATCGGTGTCGCCGGTGATGATCAATCCGGGAAGATCCACGCCGAGCATCTTGGCGATCTGCCGGATCGCGACGATGCCGCTGGCCGGGCCGGACAGGCGGAAATCGGCGATCACCAGGTCGGGCGGATCGGCCTTGGCCGATATCCCCTCGATGGCTTCGTCATAGCCGGACGCCGCCGTCACCTCGCAGCCCCACTGGTCGAGAAGAAGTTCGAGCGCCTGCAGTACGATGACGTCGTCCTCGATCACCAGCACGCGGGGACGGTCCGCATCGTTCGGACGCGCCGGGGCATGGACCGGCTCGATCCGGACCTCCGCCTCCCGCTCCATCGGCACGGTGATGGCGAAGACCGATCCCTTGCCCTCCCGCGACCGCACGCTCAGGGAATGGTCGAGCAGGCGCGACAAGCGGTCCACGATGGAAAGACCGAGGCCGAACCCGGCCGACTCCGAGGTGCTCGGCGTGTTGCCGCGGTAGAATTCCTCGAAGATGATGTCGAGCTGGTCCGCCGGGATGCCCGGCCCCGTGTCCCAAACCTCGATCCGCAGCCGGTCGCCCTGGCGGCGGCAGCCCAGCAGGATGCGGCCGGACGAGGTGTAGCGAACGGCGTTGGACAGCAGGTTGCGGAGGATCCGCTCCAGCAGGTCCCGATCACTGCGGATCACCGCGGAGCAGGGGGCGACATGCAGGGTCAGCCCCTTCTGGCGGGCCGGTCCGGCGAACTCCAGCGCCATGCGCGTCAGCAGCCCGTTGACCGAATGGCCGACCGGTTCGACCCGCAGGGTTCCGGCATCGATCCGGGCGATGTCGAGATGGGCGTCCACCAGGTTCTTGATGGTCGCAAGCGCGGTGTTCATGGCGCGCAGGATGTCGCGGCTGGTCGGATCCTTCAGCCGGTTCTCCAGGGCGCCGACGAACAGCGAAAGTGCGGCGAGCGGCTGACGAAGGTCGTGGTTGGCCACGGCGAAAAAGCGGCTGCGGGCACGGTTGGCCCGCTCGGCTTCGATCCGCGCCTCCAGAAGGCTCTCCTCCAGCAGGCAATGGTCGGTGATGTCCTGGACGGCGACCATGCAGAGAGTGCGTCCGCCGAGCGTGAACCATTCCGACGTGACCAGCACGTCGATCACAGTACCGTCGGCCAGCAGATGGCGCCACTGCCCCGACTCGCCGGGATTGGACCGGTCGGCCAGCGCTTCCAACAGCCGGGGCGTGTCCTCCGGCGGGCGGATGTCGGAGATCCGCATGTCCATGAAACGCTCGCGCGAATAGCCGTAGCGTGACAAAGCGGCGTCGTTGACCGCGACGAAGGCAAGCGTTTCGGAATCGAAGATCCACAGCGGCAGCGGGTTGCGGGTAAACGCGAACGAACTCGTGACCTGGGCGAGCAGGCCGTGGAGCGAGCCCGGCGTCACGGAACCGCCGAGCGGCACCGGCGCCTGACCGATGGCGGACGGTACCGGATCGCACAGGCAGACCAGCCCTCCGTCGGCCATTGAGTGATGCCTGAAGGCGATTCCGCACGACTGGCGCGCCTCGCTCTCAAGGGGGGCGAACGGCATTTCGAGGGCGAGGAGCGCACCGGCATTGGCCAGCAGCGCGGCCGCGGAATTGTTCCATGACGATATCAGGCCGCGTCCATCCACGGCCACGATCCCGGGCTCGCCCATCGGATCGACGGACGGAGCATAGTCGTGGTTGGACCAGCGGTCGGAAATGTCGCAAGCGTTTCGGTTCTGGTCTGACATGGTCAACCTGTTGAAGACAGGAAGAGCCTATTCACTTCCGGCCGGAACGCAAAGCGGCGTAAACAGGAATTCACGGCATTTTCGCGGTACGCGCGCGCGTCGAACAAAGGGCCGGCATTAGCCATAACGGACTTTGAATGCCAAAATCGTCGCCGCAATGCATAAGGTGACGACATTCGCCAGTATTACCGGAAAAGCGCCGAGCATGAAGCCATAGATTACCCATAGGACGATGCCACCGCAAAAGCATATGAACATGGTCAATGAGATGTCTTTGGCCGATTTGCTGCGCCAGGTTTTTATTGCCTGGGGGAGAAACGCGATGGTGGTGAGCAGGCCGGCGATCATGCCGACAAGTTCCTGCGCTGCGTGTGGCGTATCCATCGGATGCGTGTCCGGCGAGAGGATGGGGGCGACTAGATGAAGAATCGGTGCATCGTAAGGCGACGGCTCTCGGGAAGCCAGCGGCGAATTGGCGCTTGGCCCGGCGGCACAAGTTGTTCATGATATGTGCTGTCCGGGTGCGTCCGGATGGTCGGATTGATGGCTGGGGCAATGGATTTCGAGGACCAAGCGGATTCGGAGCGGACCGGGCGGACCGGCATCGCGGACCTGTTGTCGCGGGGCGTGCGCCGGGCTCTGGCCGAACGCGGCTTCGCCAGCCTGACCGAGTTCCGTCTGGCATCGGGCCGCCGCGCCGACGTCATGGCGGTCAACGAGGCCGGCGACGTGGTCATCGTGGAGATCAAGAGTTCGGTGGCGGATTTCAGGACCGACCAGAAATGGCCCGAGTATCAGGCCTTCTGCGACAGCTTCTTCCTCGCGGTCGGAGCCGATTTCCCGGCCGACCTCATACCGCCGGAATGCGGGCTGATGGTCGCCGACGGCTTCGGCGCCGTGATCCTCCGCGATGCGCCCCTGGTCAAGCTCAATGCCGCGCGCCGTCGCGCCGTCGTCCTGCGCGTGGCGCTGGCCGCCAGCGGCCGTCTCCACCGTCTGGAAGATCCGATGCTGACCATGGCGGTGACAGCGGGCTGATCACCTTTCGTGACAGCGGGCTGATCACTTCCAGTGACAGCGGGCTGATCACTTCCAGTGACAGCGGGCTGATCACTTCCAGTGACAGCGGGCTGATCACTTCCAGTGACAGCGGGCTGATCACTTCCAGTGACAGCGGGCTGATCACTTCCAGTGACAGCGGGCTGATCACTTCCAGTGACAGCGGGCTGATCACCTATGCCAATTTGAAGCCTGGAGCCGTCTCCGGGGGCTCGCTATGGTGCGCGGCCGGTTCCCCGATCCCGCCCCCCAGGCACAGGTTGCAATGGCCGACGACATCCTGATCATCAAGCTCGGCGCACTGGGCGACCTTTTCCAGGCCGAGGGCGCGCTGCACGACATCCGCCTCAACCATCCGGGCGCGCGCATCACCCTGCTGACCGGGCCGGCCTACCGGGCACTGATGGAACGATGCCCCTGGGTCGACCGGGTGGAGTTGGACCCGCGCGCGCCGCGCTGGCGCCTGGACCGCATGCTTGACCTGCGCCGGCGCCTGAGGTCGGTGCCGTTCGACATGGTCTACGACCTCCAGAACGTGTCCCGGACCGCCTTCTACCGTCGTTGGTTCCTGCCGAACACCCCCTGGTCGGGAACGGCGCCGGGCTGCAGCCATCCGCACCGGGCGGTCGATCCCAAGCGGATTCCCAGCCTGCAGCGGCTGGCCGGACAGCTGGCGGATGCCGGCGTTCCGGTCCGCCACGCTTTCGCCCCCGATCTCGGCTGGGTCGCCGACGACGTATCGGGCATCCTTGCGGACGCCGGTGTCCGGGAACCTTACGTCGTGCTGCTGCCGGGCTCCTCGGCGCGGCTGCCCCACAAGCGCTGGCCCGGGTACGCCGCCCTCGCGGAACGCCTGACCGGTGCCGGCATGACGGTGGTGACCGTGCCGGGACCCGATGAGTTGGATCTCTGCCGGTCGATACCGGGCATCATGCTGACCGCCGGGAAGTGGCTGAACTTCTTCCAGCTGGCGGGCGTTCTGGCCGGTGCGCGGCTGGTGATCGGAAACGACAGCGGCCCCACCCATCTGGCTGCGCATCTCGGGCGCCCGACCGTCGCGCTGTTCGGCAGCCATATGGCGGCTCGCCTGACCGGCATCGACCGCCCCTGGGTGACATGCGTCGAAGTTCCGGATCTCGCGGCACTGCCCGTCGGACAGGTCGAAGATGTCGTGAACAGCCGCCTTGAACAGCGCTGACGGCGTTCTGCCACCTGACTCCCCGCGTTTCGATGGCCGCATGCGAGAAATCGGATAGTTTTAATCCATTGCGTGCTATTGTCTTAAGGCGAACGGATTAATACATTAGTTTCGAGTGCCGGCTTTTCGAACGAGCTATCAGGGAGGAGCGGTTTGGAGAAGGCGTGCCTGTTCGGCCTGAACGCTGCGGGCGTGGGATTTCCGCCATGATGAAGCCTGCCAAGACGGATCGTCCCGCATCTGACTGGAGCCGGGTCAAGCCTGGCGAGAAACCGGCGGCAGCGCCGGCGAAGCCCCAGCACGACGATGCCAAGCTGCTGGCCTTGCTGCACTCGGCCAAACGCGAGCTGCAGGGGCTGCGCCTCGTTCACCTCCACCTGTCCCTGCTGAAAGACAAGAACCTTGGGGACATCGCGGTGATCCGCCGGGCCGTGCAGGAAATCTCGGAGAACTCGGCCTTCCTCCAGCTTTTCAGCCTGTCGAACGAAGACATCATCTTCCTCTACAAGGGGATCAAGTTCTCGACCATCACCGATATCTGCCAGAAGATCGAGCGGCTGATGCTGTCGCGAACGCAGATGATGGGGCTGAACCCCTACCGCGAGGACAGCCTCTATTCGATCATGGAGCTGTCGCTCAACTTCGTGAACGTGATCCGCTTCATCGAAGGACTGGATGTCACGGGAGGACCGGACGGCGTAAAGGCCAGGACCAAGCCCTCGATCACCCTCGAGGAACTGGCGCGGATCGAGCGCCAGATGGCGATCTTCGACCTGTCGCCCTTCATGCTCAACCAGCCGGTGATGGACATCCGGCCGGAAGCCCGGAACCACCGTGAGTATTTCGAGCTGTACATCGCGGTCAAGAGCGTGGAGGACAGGCTCAGCCCCGAGTTCGACATCACCGCGAACCGGTGGCTGTTCAACTATTTCACCTCGAATCTCGACCAGTCCATCCTAAAGACGCTGAATTACGGCATCGATTTCATCCGCGGCCACAAGATCGGCCTCAATATCAACCTTACGACCGTCCTGTCGGCGGCGTTCGTGAAGTTCGATGAGCGGCTCACGGCGGAGCTGCGCGGCAACGTGGTGCTGGAGATCAACAAGGTCGACCTGATCGAGAACGAGAGCCTCTACCGGGAGGTCGTCGATTTCGCCAGGAACCGCGGTTACTCGATCTGCATCGACGGCCTGACGCCGTTCTGGGTCACCCACATGGACCTGGAATACATGGCCTGTGACTATGCCAAGGTCTTCTGGTCGCCGGACATGCTGGAGATGGACCGGAACGAGTACCGCAATCTCGAGGAACGCATCAACAACCAGGACAATTGCCGTTTCATCCTGGCCCGGTGCGGCACGGTCTCCGGCCTGCTGTTCGCCCACAGGATCGGCATCCACCTGGTCCAGGGCCGTATCGTCGACAACATCATCCGCAAGGGCGTCAGCGTTTCCGACGCGATCAATACCGCACGGGTAATGGACGACTGAGCAGGGCGGGACCCGTCTCGGCCAGGCCCGTGAAGAAACCGTCGCCGCGCTGCGCCAGCTGAGCGCCGCTGAGGGCCAGCCCCCGGCGGGAGTACAGCGCCCGAATTGCGGGATCGGCCAGATGACGGGCAAATTCGGGCGAGACGCTGGCATAGGTGTTGGCGATGCCGCGCCGGGTCATGCCTTCAATCAGGTCGACGACCGGCCGGGGCAAGGGGAGCCGGCCGACATAGAGTGGCGCATGGAACCGGAACCGTGACTTCGGTCCCGCCAGCCGGTGGTCGCCCGCGGCGAAGATCAGGGTGCAGGACGACATGCATTGCGCGGTGTCGGCGACGCTGGTCATGACCGTCCAGTCCCCCGCCTGCAACTTATCATGTATCTGAAGGGCCGCCGAAACGTCGCCGCCCGGGCTGTCCAGGTGCAGCCGCACCTCTGGACCGCTGGCGGCGTTCAACTGGTCGAGCACCCGGTCGGCGGTTGCCTGGGTGATGATCCCGGAAATCTCGATGTCCCGCAGTCCGTCCAGGGCGGCGGGCCGACCCATGCCGTCGCCCGTCACGAGCCCCCGGGCGCAGCCGGAGAGCGCCGTCAGGATAAGGCAGTGGAACAGGACACGCCGAAAGCGCATGACACGAACCCAAGCCAGCAGCCCCTCCGCGGGACCGGAACGCTTGGATTCGTATCACATTGTTTCTTTAATTATAGTTAATGCGGTCACGCCGCAACGGGATCGAGACGTCAGGCGGGGCGGAAACCCATGGCCACGCCGTTCATGCAATAGCGCAGCCCGGTCGGCTTGGGTCCGTCCTCGAACACATGGCCCAAATGCCCGCCGCAGTTGCCGCAATGGACTTCCGTGCGGGTCATGAAGAAGGAACGGTCCTCGGTGGTTTCCACTGCTCCGTCCAGAGGCTGCCAGAAGCTGGGCCAGCCGGTGCCGCTCTCGTACTTCGTTTCCATGGCGAAGAGTTCCTGGCCGCAACCGGCGCAGACGAAGGTGCCGGGGCGCTTCTCGGCATTGAGCGGGCTGGTCCCGGCGCGCTCGGTGCCGTGCTCGCGGAGTACATGATACTGTTCCGGCGTCAGCTGCTGGCGCCACTCGGCATCCGCCTTCTGGACCGGAAACTGGGTAGCCGATGCCTGGTTCGTGCCGCCGGTCAGCGACTTGAACAGTCCGCCTGCGCCGAGGATCGCCATGGTGCCTCCAAAAAACTGTCTTCGATTCAAGGGGATCGCTCCTGGGCCGATAATCGGCCGCTGGACCTTGATATGGTGTTCGGTGGCCTCCCGGAAAAGCCGCCTCCGGGTCGGGGACGATCTGTTCAGGCGCGTCGCTTGATCCGGCGCCACGCATACAGCCCGGCCAGGACCACCAGGCCGGCCGCGGCGGCCGCGAACAGGATGATCATCAGAAGACTGCCCAACAGGGCGCTCAGCGTGTCCCAGAAGCCGAACATGGCGATCAGGACGACGAGAATAAGGAAGATGATCAAGGGCATGGAAGGTTCCTGTCGGACGGCGCGGGTGGCTTGCGGACCATCCTGAAACCGCTTGGGAACTCCGAATGTTCCGGCGCCCGGCCTTCCGGGTGCTCCGGGCCGGTCAGGCCTTCATGTTCACCTGGCCGCCTGGCGGAGCCGCGGCCCGGGCCTTGCTGCCGGCGGAGGCTGCGGCGTCGGCGCTCTGCTTGGCCTGCTGCTCGATCCGGCTGACGGCGGCCGACGTCTGCTGGGTCAACGCCTCGGTCTTCGGCAGCGCCTTCATGGCGTTCTTCGTCTGCTCCACCGCCTGCCGGTAGCCCTGGCTGATCGCCGCGGCCTGGGAGGCGAGCGCCTCGGTCTTGGGCAGCGGTTTCGCGGAGTCGTTGCCCTGCTGGACCGCCTGCTTGTAGCCCTGGGAAATCGCCCCGGCCTGGCTGACCAGGGCTTCGGTCTTGGGCAGCGGCTTGGCCGCCTGCTTGCCCTCCTCGATGGACTGCCGGTAGGCTTGGCTGATGGCGCTGGCTTGGCTGACCAGCGATTGGGTCTTGGGCAGCGGCTTGGCCGCCTGCTTGCCTTCCTCGATCGCTTGCCTGTAACCCTGGCTGATCGCCGCGGCCTGGCTGTTGAGTTGGTCGACCTTGGGAACCGGTTTGGTGGAGTTGTTGGTCTGATCGATGAGGGCCTGCGACTTCTGGACGTTCTGCTTCATTTGCTGGACCAGTTCCGTCACCTTCGGCGCTGAGCGCATCAGGGAGGTATCGACGGCGGAGACAACCATGGCAGAACCTTCGGACCCTGCGTCACCCGGAAAGGCGACGCCAAATCTATAAAATGCGATCAATTGCAAGATACGACCGAAAGCGTGCGGTGTCCAACGCCAAATGGGCATTTATCCTTCGACCGACCGCCGGTCGGCGAATCGTCATGACGTCGCCGCCTGCAACTCCTCATACAGTGAAATCGTCCGGTCGACGCATGAGGTCCAACCGAAGCCGCGGGCGCGCTCAATCCCGGCGGCGATGCAGGAGCGGCGGAGTTCCTGGTCCGTCAGGATCCTCTCCAGCCCCGCGGCCAGGGCATCGTCGTCATGGGGATCGACCAGCAGCCCGGCCCTGCCCACGACCTCGTGGATGCTGCCGGTGTTGGAGGCGAGCACGGGCGTCCCGCTCGCCATCGCTTCCAGGGGCGGCAGACCGAAGCCCTCGTAGAAGGAGGGAAACGCGAAGGCGCCGGCGCCCGCATAGAGGACCGGCAGATCCGCTTCGGGAATATAGCCGAGTCGCCGGACGCCGCCCTCCCGGGCCAGTGCGGCAAGCGACTGCTCCATCTGGCTTTCCCGCCAGCCGGTGGCGCCGCACAGGACGAGCGGAAACTCCGTCCGCAGGTCGGCAGGCAGGCGCATGAAAGCTCGCAGCAGCCCGTGCAGGTTCTTCCGCGGCTCGATGGTCGCGACCGACAGGATATAGCGGCCGTGCCGCAGGCCGTGGCGGTCCATCACCGCCCGGGTTTCGTCGGCGTCGTACGGCCTGAACCGTGCATCGACGCCGACTGGTATGGTCACCACGGCGGCGGGATCGAAGGCGAAGGTCTCGATCACCTCGCGCCTGACGAAGTCGCTGAGGGTGACGATCCGGTCGGCGCGGCGCAGCGATTTTTCCAGGTTCCGGTCCAGGTAGCGGACCCGCTCGGGCGGATGGTGCTGCGGGAAATGCATATGCGACAGGTCGTGGCAGTTGACGAGGCAGGGGCCGTCGAAGGACTTCAGGATGAAGTTCGGTTCATGATAGACGGCGCCCCTGATCTTGCGGGCGCTTCTCCGGAAGACCGCGTTCCGCGCGAGCAAGCGCATCTCGTAGGCGTAAGGCAGGGAGCGCAGGAGCGGCCTGATCCTGCTCTCTCCCGGTTGCTCGTCGGAAGCATGGATCACCCGCTTCAAGTCGACCCATCGAAAATGCGAGAAGCAGTGGAGATCGTCGCCGAAGCCGCGGGCCAGCAGTCCCGCCAGGATCTCGGAGGTGTACCGGCCGATCCCGGTGACCGGCGGTTCGAGCGATTCGACGTTGAGGATGACCTTCATGGTGTCGCGCCGCCTTGATCTCTGCTGAAAGAGCAGTCATGAATTCAAGTTTGCAATTTAAAGTTTAATATTTTTGTCGGTTCAGTATCATTTTTCGATCAGCGGTGCCGTCGCTGTTCCTCAGATGCCTGCCGATACACATCGAAGGTCCGATCCAGGAAAGACTTCAAGCTGAACATGAATTCCGCGCGCTCGCGCCCGCGCCGCCCCATGGCGGCGGCCATTTCCTCGTGGTCGAGCAGATGGTTGAGAGCCTCGGCCAGCCGGGCCGGAGATCCGGGCGGCACGGTCAGGGCCTCGATGCCGTCGCGGGCGACCCAGGGGACCGCCGTCGGCAGGTTGGTGTTGACGATCGGCCGTCCGCAAGCCATGGCCTCGGCTTGGGCTATGCCGAAGGTTTCGCTCTTCTCGACCGACGGCAGGGTGAAGACGCGGCAGGCGTGAAGCAGGGATTGCAGATCCTGCCGCTCCAGATATCCGACCAGCGTTACCCGGTCCTGGAGGCCGGAAGCGGCGATCTGCCGCCGCAGCGGCTCTTCGAGCGGGCCGGTCCCGACGATGACGAGGTCGCCCTTCACCCGGCGCATGGCATCGATCAGGACGGCGAATCCTTTGTAGGGCACGAGCCGGCCGGTCGCGACGATCAGGCGCGGATGCAGCGCGCGGATCTCCTGGATCCGGTGCCGCTGGGCATCGCTCAGCTTCGTCCATCGGTCGACATCGATGCCGTAGGGGACCACCACGCACTTGGCCGATACGGATTTGAGAAACGGCGACTGTTCGATCATGACGGGCGCCGAAACGATGATCCGGTCGGCCCGCCGAAGCGCGCGGCGGATGAAGGGGCCGACCACCGGCAGAATGCGCCGCTGGGCCACGATCTCCGAATGCCAGTGGACCACAAGCGCCGTCCGTTGCGGGAACCACAGGCTTACCGCCAGATCGACCAGCGGGAAGGGCGCGTGGTAGTCGACCACATCGACCCGGCGGGCGGTCGACCAGAGATCCACCGGATAGGCGAGGGAGATCGGCATCGACCAGACGCTCCGCAACGCGGAGGTCCGATGCACCTCGATACCCTCGACCAGTTCGGACCCGCCGGGCCCTTTCACCCGGGAGACCAGCACCTCGGAGCGGCAGCGCCCGGATAGGCCGGCGGCGAGCAGCCGCATGACCTCCGGGATTCCGCCGTTCACCTCCGGGATGAAGACCTTGAAGGCATGGGCGACCTTGAGGAGGGTCGTTGCGGAGGGAGGATCGCCGGCCCCGTCGCGGACGTCACCCCGATGGACGTCGGGAGCGGCCAAGCGAAAATCCACATCGGCCATGGTAACTCACCCCGTCCCGCGCCAGTCCCCTGAAGGGAGAATCCCGAAACCGGCCTTCGCGGGTGATCGCAACAGGGATCAGGACGCAGCCGATTGCCCCGCATTTTATGGGATGCCGGGGAGGGCGTCAACGAAAGGGGTATTTCTTTTACGCAAGTCCGACGTGTGGACAGGGAGGGCGAGCCGGGCCGCACATCCAGACGCCGCGAACGCTTCGGCAAAAACGAAGAAGGCCTGGAAAACCGTCGTTTTCCAGGACCGCCCGTTGTTTCCGGTCGTGCTCAAAGGTGCCCACGTGAATCCAAGGCGTAACCCGCAGAGCGCACCGTCCGGATCAGATCACTCTCGCTGTCGCCGTTGATCGCATTGCGCAGTCGGCGGACATGAACGTCCACCGTTCTCGGTTCCACGAAAACATCGTGCCCCCAGATCGTGCCCCCAAACGGCGTCCAGCAGCTGTTCCCTCGAAAACACACGGCTCGGGTTCATGAGGAAGTCCGCTCCTGCCCGCTCGACGGGGCTGTTACCCGCTCCCTGAATCAATTCTGGACTTCGCCCAGAAGTCCGCCCGCTTCGACACCGCCCCGACGCGCTCCCGTATCACCGATAGGCGACATGCTGAGAACCGGCGTCTCCCGCAGGCAAAAAGGGGGGCCGTCCGATCGCTATCCCGGAGACTTCAACATTGCGGCGTTTAATGAAATTGGGATTGCAGGTATGTGAAGTTCCTGCGACAGCGTATCACGCTGGTTGGCAAAGCTGCTGGATCTCAATTCACTGAAATTTGATGGCAAATGCAGTTAAATGCTGCTTTAAATACTGCCAATTTGTTTTGCCCTACTATCGGTAAGACTGCTCTTTTATTGGCATTCGTGGGAGATATTGAGAGAGCTTCATGAAATTGTAACATTTCTGTCATGAGCCAGCAATTCGTTAACCATATCTTAAGCGCGAGTTGGGCCGCCGCGATAATGCGGTGCTGTCCGGGGGAATGTACGAATACAAGGAGAGAATCGTGAAGCTGACCCCTTGCGCCGGCGCTTTCGCACTGGCAGCCGCGACGCTGATCGCCGCTGACGCCAATGCCCAGAACGTGCCGACCGTCGTCATCGACGGATCATCCACGGTTTTCCCCATTTCCGAGGCAATGGCCGAGGAGTTCCAGTCTGAAAAGGCGGGCGCTACCCGTGTCACGGTCGGGGTGTCCGGCACAGGCGGTGGGTTTCAGAAGTTCTGTCGCGGCGAAACCGACATATCGGGTGCCTCGCGGCCGATTTCCTCCAGCGAGATGAAGCAGTGCCAGGAAAACGGTGTCGAGTACATCGAGATGCCGGTAGCCCTGGACGCGCTCGCGACCATCGTCCACCCGAACAACGACTGGCTAGAATGCGCGGACGTCGAGGATTTGAAGAAAATGTGGCAGCCGGAGGCGCAAGGAACCGTCACTCGGTGGAATCAGGTCCGGGGAGAGTGGCCGGACGCTCCGCTTGCACTGTATGGAGCCGGTACCGATTCGGGGACCTACGACTATTACACCTTCGCGGTCGTGGGCAAGGAGCATTCCAGCCGCGGCGACTACACCGCGACCGAAGACGATAATATCACCGTGCAGGGCGTGTCCACGGATGTCCATGCCTTGGGCTTCCTCGGCTTGGCCTACGTGACGGAAAACATGGAGCGGATCAAGCCGGTCGCTATCCGCCAGGCGAATGGCGAGTGCGTCCTCCCCAGCGTCGAAACCGCCGCGGACGCCAGCTACCAGCCGCTGTCACGTCCGATCTTCTACTACATCTCGAAGAAGAGCGCCGACGAGAAGGAACATGTCCGCGAATTCGCGGCCTTTATCTTCGATGCCGAGAACCAGAAGGAACTGGTGACCGAAGTCGGTTATGTCCCACTGCCGGCCACAGCGGCGGAAGCGGCGATGAAGAAATTCGAAGCCCGGACGACCGGCACCTTCTTCGGCGGATCCTCCAAGATCGGTGTCAAGATCGAGGATCTTGTCAGTGCCAGCGGCGCCAACTGAACCACCCCGGTCCGACTAACCGCTTTGACTGCCGGTTCATCCACGTCCACGGCGGCTCCGGCTGCCGTGGCGTTCCCCTATTGCATATCGGGTCCGAACAATGGCGGAAAATTCCATAGCTCCCGATCGTATGACGGGTCGCTTCGCTGTCAGCCCCAGCTACCTGCGATGGCGCCGGATGGTTGCGAGCAGCATGTATGTCGTCCTATTCCTTGCGGCCGCACTATCCGTATTCGTGACAACTGCCATCGTTTACATCCTCGTCTCGGAATCATGGTCGTTCTTTGCGACGATACCGATCATAACGTTCCTGACCGACACCCAGTGGACGCCATCCTTCGCGAACCCCCGCTATGGAATACTACCCTTGCTGACCGCAACTTTGTGGGCGGCCGGCATTGCCCTGGTTATCGCAATACCTCTTGGAACGATCCTGGCTATCTACCTTAGCGAGTATGCGCGCCCTGCCGTCAGGGAGACCGTCAAACCGTTCCTCGAACTCCTCGAGGCGGTGCCGACGGTCGTCTACGGCTATTTCGCCCTGCTTCTTCTGACCCCGCTGTTCCAGAAGCTGATTCCCGGACTGAGCGGCTTCAATCTCCTGGTTCCGGGCATCGTCCTCGGCATCATGATCCTGCCCTACATCGTCAGCGTCAGCGAGGACGCCATGCGGGCCGTGCCATCGACCCTGCGCGAGGGTGCCTACGCCCTGGGAATGACCCGGTTCCAGGCTGCCATCCGAGTGATCGTTCCCGGTGCCTTCTCCGGCATCACGGCCGCCTACATCCTGGGGATGTCGCGTGCGGTCGGGGAAACCATGGTGGTCGCCATCGCCGCCGGCCAGAACCCCAATCTTACCGGAAACCCCCTCGAGGGCGCCGCGACGATCACCGCCTATATCGTGCAGATGAGTCTCGGGGACCTTCCCCACGGTTCGCTGGCCTATCAGACGATTTTCGCGGCGGGTCTGACGCTTTTCCTGATGACGTTCGCCTTCAACATCGCCGGCTTCTATCTCCGCCGCCGTTTCCGCGAGGTTTACTGATGGCCGCTTCGACAGATACCCGTGAGTCGTCGATGTCGGTCCGGATCGACCCTCACCAACGCGAACGCCTGGTCGCCCGCGCGCGCCGGAAGGACCTGATCTTCGCGGTCGGCGGGGTCATCGTCCTGTTCATCTCGATGGGGCTGCTGATCACTTTGCTGGTCGATCTGGCGATCGACGGCATCACACGGATCGATCTCGATTTCCTGACGAATTTTCCCTCGCGACGGCCTGCCGATTCGGGAATTCTCTCGGCCTGGGTTGGAACGACGCTGGTCATGTTCGTGACGGCGCTCCTGGCGATCCCGCTGGGTGTTGCCGCCGGGCTCTACCTGGAAGAGTATGCGCCGAAGAACTGGGTATCCAACCTGATCGAAATCAATGTGGGCAATCTGGCGGGCGTTCCTTCGATCATCTACGGCCTGTTGGCTTTGGGATTGTTCGTCTACATGCTGGGCTTGGGTCAGACCATCCTGGTAGCAGGCATGGTGCTGGCTCTACTCATTCTTCCGGTCATCATCGTCTCCACCCGCGAGGCGGTGCGCAGTATCCCGCTCGCCGTTAAAGAAGGAGCCTACGGGATCGGTGCCGACAAATGGCAGACGATGTGGCACTTCATCATTCCTGCTGCGAGGCCGGGGATCCTGACCGGCGCGATCGTCGGACTGGCGCGCGCGATTGGGGAGACGGCGCCGGTGATCACGATCGGGGCCCTGACCTTCATCGCCTTCCTGCCATCGTCACCCATCCAGGGCGATTTCCCCTTCATCAACTTCGATTGGCTGAACGCTCCCTTCACGGTCATGCCGATCCAGATGTTCAATTGGGTATCCCGTCCCCAGCCGGGCTTCCACATCAACGCGGCGGCGACCGGCGTCGTCCTGATGGCGATGACCCTGACCATGAACGCGGTCGCGATCTGGATCCGCTTCCGTCTACGTAAACAACTGGCATGGTAGGCCGCCTCACGGAGTTCTGTAACGTGAAGCGTTTGGAACAAGGAATAATCGAATGGTCGAGCCGATGACGCAGCCGATGGCACCACAACAAAGCCAGCGAGCCGAACGCGACCGCGGTGAAGAAAGCCCCGACGATATCGCAGAACGCCGCAGGAACCGGTTGAAGGAACCGCTCAGGGTGGATGTTCGCAACCTGTCCTTCTGGTACGGCAACTTCAAAGCACTGCACTCCATTCACCTTCCGGTAGCAGACCGGAAGGTGACGGCGCTGATCGGGGCGTCGGGATGCGGCAAGAGTACATTGTTGCGATGCTTCAACCGGATGCACGACCTGTATCCGGGCAACAAGTACGAGGGCGAGATCCTCATGTTGCCCGAATGTGACAACATTGTCGGTCCCAAGTCGGACCCGATCGTGGTTCGCCTGAGGGTCGGCATGGTCTTCCAGAAGCCCAACCCCTTTCCGAAATCCATTTTTGAGAATGTCGCCGCCGGCTTGCGGATCCGCGGCTTTCAGAAGCGGTCGCTGCTGGAGGAACGCGTCGAAGAGGCGTTGGTCCAGGCCGCCCTTTGGGGAGAGGTGAAGGACCGCCTACATGCGTCCGCCTACGAATTGTCGGGTGGGCAGCAACAGCGCCTATGTATCGCGCGGGCGCTGGCCCCGGAACCGGAGTTGATCCTGCTGGATGAGCCGACTTCGGCGTTGGACCCGATCGCCACCGCCCGGATCGAGGAGTTGATCGACGAACTGAGGAACTCATACTCGATCATCATCGTCACGCACTCGATGCAGCAGGCGGCACGCATTTCCAACTATTGTGGCTTCATGCATATGGGAAACCTGGTCGAGTTCGGCGAAACCGATCAGATCTTTTCCCGGCCACGCGACAAACGGACTGAGGACTACATCACTGGACGTTTTGGCTGAGAATAGGAATTGGCCGTCGCGGGTTCCACCGAACGAGATGTAGGCCGGCATGTTGCAGGGATATATGGGATCGCGTAAGGGACGGCCTATTTCGATGCTCCGGATTTCGTCCTCATGCCGCAACCTCGCGCCGATGCCGTGCTCAGCGCCATGGCTGACACCGAACCCACCCAGCGCGATGGCCACATCCAGGCTATCGCCGGGAAAGGGCGGATGGCTTGGCAGCGCGACAGCGACCATAATGAAAGAGCCCCCGCCGAGGGCCGGTTCGCGCGCTGGAAACAGGTCATCGGTGACGGGCTGCGTTTCCACAGCGACGAGGCCAGGGCAACCGAGGTTGCCGTCGCCGCCCAAGTCCTCGACCGAATGCTCGACCTTGGATGCCCGAACTCCGTCCGCGTCGCCTGATCAAGAGCGGGGAATAGAGACTTCTTCGCCTCTTCCTTCTCTATGCAACACGTTGGCCCCATCGGCCGATCGTGTGAAAGCGGTCCGGCTGAAGAAACTCAGGCGATGTGGCAGGGTAAGGCGCTTTTTTCGCCATATCCGGCGCGACTGCGCGTAGGGCGGCTTGCACCTCGCCATCCTGACTGGCGCTCGCCAGAGCCTCCGGATCGATCCATCGAAGCTGTCCCGCCTCGAAGCGGGCGTAGACGCGCCCCGTGCCGCGGTCGGCGAAGTTCACCCGGGGAAACTTCCGAACACAGCGGACCAGATATCCCGCATTCTTTTCCGGGGCCATCGCCTCCTGGTCCGGATAGACCTCCTCCGGCCGCCTGGAATCGACGTTGATCTTCCGGTAGCGTTCCAGATTGAGTATGCACCGGACATCCAGAATGTTCATCTCGCCGCTCCAGCCGAACGCGGCGGTGAGAGGCACCTCTCCGCGCGGGACGCTGTTGTCGAGGAACTCGAAGTGAACGGACATGTCCAGGGCAAGTGCGCGCCCGAACAGGATGTTCTGCATTCCTGTATAGGCCTCGACGTTGTGCGCGAGCAAATCATCCACGGACTTGTATCGCCCAACCTCCAGGCCGCGCTGCCAGGCGCGCTCGACCGTTTCCTCGGGAGGCGTCACCATGAACAGATAGCAGAGCAGATTACCGAAGCGGGACGGCAGGTGCCTGCTCTCATCCGATTTGAGCGCGAAGCTGTCGAAGCGGAAACGGTCGATCAGGAGGTGCGAGATCTGCCGCTTGTCGCCCGTCCGCACCAGGTGAGCGTCAAGCTTCCGATCGATGATCGTGACCTCCTGACTCGTGAGCATGCCAGCGTACTTGTACAGTGGGCCCAACGATTCGAAATCGAGCAGGGCCTTTCTCCAGGTGTCGGGACTGATCAGCGCGAAGTCTTTCCACTGTATCCCCATCTTCGCAGCCAGCTTCCTTTGCAGCGGCCGCATCGTACTTTTTCCCGATGCGGACGCGCCCTTGGTCAACATGGTGACTGGCCGATCCTGGGCGGGGAGTTGCCGAAATCCTTCGCTTTGCGCAGTATCGCGGATTTTCACCTCGAGGAATCGACCGATAACCCTGCCGCCATGGTCGTTGCAGGCGAGGTCCAGAGCGAGAGACGGGAGGAATGTGTGTTCCCCAGGATGCGGTCGTGCTTCAGGCGGATCGCTGAAGCGACCCTCACGAGCGATCGAAAAGCGGCCTTCTCCAGCGCCGTCTCGCTCGTATGTGCCCGCATGCTCCACTCGAGGATGACCCGTTCGTCGCGGTCCCATTCGCTTTCCACGACAGGCGCCGCAGCAACGGTCGGCTGCTTGCGGAACCATGCCCAGAGCCCGCGCGGAGCTTCGGCCTGTTTACTGAAGGGACCTGCCCGGGTGCGGCGGAAAGAACCCGCTAATTCGCTCCTGATGAAGTTATCGAGATCAGATCTCGCCTGTTGGTAAAGATCATTGATCTCGGACCGGTTCGGATCGACGACCAGCGACATAAGCGTCTGCGCCATGCGCCGCAGGTTCATGCCCAGGCTGCTGACGCTGGCGTCCTCGGGGTCGGGTATTTCATAATCCGCCGTGACCCGCACCAGCACTTCGTGCAAGGCCAGCCGTTCCGGCCGGAAGATCGCCAGATCCTCGATAGGCAATCCGGTGACGTCGCGGAGTTCCGTGGCTTGCGTGATGTCACTGAAGGAGTTCTCCGACCGAAAGATGGTGGAGAGCTCCAGCAGCTCACGGGTGAGGCCCGACTGGATACCAGGGTTCCAGGGACCTTCAGGATGATCATCCTTATCCCTCTGATGTCTTTGCATGGTTAGGCGCATCCGTTCGGGTTTGTGCCTTGCTTCTTGATCAACCTCTCGATGAGTTCCGTCCTTCGCCTGGAGCGTCGATCGGACGGTCCCGAATACCGATCGACGTGTTGATGGCCATTTTCCTTCGATGATTAGGAATTACAAGGCCATGAAAGCCGTGGTGCTGTTTTGTGATCCCGATTGGAATGGCCATATCGGATGATTTCGCGGCGATTGGGTGGTTTGGTGCATCAGGGTGGGGATGAGGCAGTCGGCAGGTGGAAGTTGGCTCGATGGTGATCCCGAGGGCTTCGCCGGCCCTGGACAGCCGCTCGCCCCGGTAACCGAGATCGCCCAAGGCTGTTCCCTTGAAGCCGCGGCATCGTCAAGTTGGCGGCGGGCCGGGCGGAAAATTCGCACCAGCCAACAAGGCGACGAGAACGCCAGATGAAGCGGTTCAAGTCGGCCCGACAGGCTCAGCGCTTCCTGTCCGCCCACGATCAGATCAACAACCTCTTCCTCCCGCCCAACAAGTCGACGATGCCCGCTGCTCCATGGGTTCCCCGGCGCGTCGCTGGTGCCGGAATTGGTGCCTGCGCGGTTTCCGGCACCGGCCGGATGGTCGCCGAGGCGGCTGAAACTGCCGCGCCGGTGGGTACCCGGTGGGTCCCCAAACGACCGGGGCCGCCCGAAGGCGGCCCGGAGGTCGATGTCAAACACTTGGATTCTTTGTGATGTAAGTGGCGCGCCCGAAGAGATTCGAACTCCTAGCCTTCTGATCCGTAGTCAGATGCTCTATCCAGTTGAGCTACGGGCGCTTGCCATTTCCCGACCGCCTCCTGCGAGGCGTTGGACCGTGCGGTCCGTCGTGCGGCATGTAATTAGCCAATGAGCCCGCGCCGCGCAACCCCCTTCTGAAAGATTTTTGCAGGCCGGGTCAGAAGGCGGCCACCGCCCCGTCGGAGCGGCAGTCGGAGGCTCCCTCGATGGTGCCGTTGGGGTGGAGTACCAGGGCGCCGGCATGGCCCATCATGTCGCTGAACGGCTCGACCACCTCGACGTCGTGGCCGGCGGCACGCAGTGCCTCGACCACCTCGGGAGCGAAACGGGATTCCAGCTTCAGGTTCGTGCTGTCGGCGCCCCAGGTGCGGCCCAGCAGCCAGCGAGGCGCCGTCACGGCCCGCTGCAGCTCCTGTCCGAACAGCCCGTAGCGGCTGAAGACCGCCGCCTGGGTCTGCGGCTGCCCTTCGCCGCCCATGGTGCCGTAGGGCATCACCCGGCCGTCGTCGAAGCGGGCCAGCGCCGGGTTCAGCGTGTGGAAGGGACGCATGCCGGGGACCAGCGCGTTCACGGCGCCCGGGTCGAGGGAGAAGCTGGAGCCGCGGTTCTGCCACAGGATGCCGGTGTCCCCGGCGACCACGCCGGAGCCGAACTCCCAGTAGGTGCTCTGGATGAAGCTGACCGCCCGGCCGGCGCCGTCGATCGCTCCCATCCAGATCGTGTCGGCGGGAGGACCCGAGCGCGGCCAGGGCATCGCCCGCGCCGGGTCGATCCGGCCGGCCCGGTCGGACAGGGCGGCTTCGGTCAGGAAGTCCGCCGGATTGGCCGTCATGCGCGCGGGGTCGGTCACGTGGCGGTCGCGCACCAGGAAAGCCTGCTTGGTCGCCTCCACCAGGCCATGGACATGGTCGAAGCCGTCGGCCCGCGTGACGCCCAGCCGGTCGAACAGGGCCAGGATCATCAGCGAGGCCAGCCCCTGGGTCGGCGGCGTCATGTTGTGGAGCGTGGCGTTGCGCAGGCGGGCGTACAGCGGCTGGACGGTGCGCGCCCGGTGCGCCTCCAGGTCGGCGAGCGCCACCGGGCTGCCGGCCCGCTCCAGGCCGGCGGCGATGGCGCGGGCGAGGTCGCCCCGGTAGAAATCCTCCACCCCGGCGGCCGCGATCCGCTCCAGCGATGCCGCCAGTCCCGTCTGCCGGAAACGCGCGCCGGGCGTGGGGACGGCCCCGCCGGGCAGGAAGACCGGAGCGAAGCCGGGCACGCTCTCCAGCTCCGCCCGCTTGGCCGCCGTCAGGCGGACTTGGCCGCCGGTCACGGGCATGCCGTCGCGGGCGTAGTGGACGGCGTCCTCCAGCAGGCGGGAGAGCGGCAGGCGGGTTCCGGGCCAGTCCCGGCCCGCGGCCAGCGCCGCCCCCCACCCGGACACGGTGCCGGCCACGGTGTTGGCGGCCAGCGGGCCGCGGGCGGGGATCGCGGCATGGCCCTGTCCGCGGTAGAGGTCCGGGACCGCCGCCGCCGCCGCGGCGCCGCAGGCGTCGATGCCGACCGGCGGCTTGCCCGGTTCCGCGATCAGCCAGAAGCCGTCGCCGCCGATGCCGTTCATGTGGGGATAGACCACCGCCACGGCGGCGGCGGCGGCGACCATCGCCTCCACGGCGGTGCCGCCGTCGCGCAGCACGGACAGGCCGGCCTGGGCCGCGAGATGATGCGGGGCGACGACCATGCCGCGGCGGGCGGATGCGGTGTTCAGCATGTCTGTGGTTTCCATGTGGGAGCCGGTGGAACGCGTTGGCGTCAGGTTAACGCGTCCGGCGCCGATGCGCTCCGCAAACCTGGCCCAGCCTGGTCCGGAGCGTCATGGCCCGGCGGGGCGGAGCGTCCGATTGCCGCGGACCCGCCTGTAAGTTATAAGCGGCCGATCATACCGGGTGGACAGTCGTGCTGGAGAGTGGCCGTGGCCAATAAGGACAACATCAAGCATTTCCCCGTTTCTTGGGAAGAACTGCACCGTCATGCCAAGGCGCTGGCCTGGCGCATGGCCGAGAAGGGCCCCTGGGAGGGCATCGTCGCGGTGACCCGAGGCGGTCTGGTGCCTGCCGCGATCATCGCCCGCGAACTGGACATCCGGCTGATCGATACCGTCTGCATTTCCAGCTACGACCACCAGAACCAGCGCGAGGCTCGCGTCCTGAAGGGCTTCGAGGGTGACGGCGAGGGCTGGCTGATCATCGACGACCTGGTCGATACCGGCAAGACCGCCACCGTGCTGCGCAAGATGATCCCCAAGGCGCATTTCGCGACGATCTACGCCAAGCCGGCCGGCCGGCCGCTGGTCGACACTTTCATCACCGAGGTGAGCCAGGATACCTGGATCTACTTCCCCTGGGACGTCGAGCTTCAGTTCACCCAGCCGATCGCCCTCCAGCGCGGCGGCCGCTGAGCCGCCGCGCCGCAGGGGAGCCGGTCACGCGCTCTTGACGCGGGTGATGAAGTCGCCGACCTCGCGGTGCAGCGCCTCGGCCTGATGGGCCAGGCCGGCCGCCGCGTCCAGCACCTGGGTGGCGGTCCGCCCGGTCTCCCCGGCGGCGCCGTGGACGCCGTTGATGTTGGTGCTGACCTCGTCGGTGCCGCGCGACGCCTCCTGGATGTTGCGGGCGATCTCGCGGGTGGCGACGCCCTGCTCCTCGACCGCGGCGGCGATCACGGTGACGATCTCGTCGATCCGGGTGATGGTGCCGCCGATGGCCTGGATCGCGCCGACCGCGCCCGAGGTGGCGCTCTGCATGCCCGAGATCTGGAGGGATATCTCCTCGGTCGCCTTGGCGGTCTGGTTTGCCAGGTTCTTGACCTCCGACGCGACGATGGCGAAGCCCTTGCCGGCCTCTCCCGCCCGCGCCGCCTCGATCGTGGCGTTCAGGGCCAGCAGGTTGGTCTGGCTGGCGATGTCGCTGATCAGGTTGACCACCTCGCCGATCTTGTCGGCGGCGGCGACCAGGCCGGCGACGCTGCCGTTGGTCCGCTCCACCTCGGTCACCGCGATCCCGGCGACCCGCGAGGACTCGCTGACCTGCCGGCCGATCTCCCCGATGGAACTGCTCAACTCCTCCGCCGCCGCGGCGACGGTCTGGACGTTGACGCGCGCCTGGTCGGAGGCGGAGGCCGCGGCGGAGGACTGGCGCGCCGTCTCCTCGGCGATCGCCGACATGGATTCCGAGGTGGAGCGCATTTCGGCCGCCTGCGACGTGACCGCCTTGACCACCTGGTCGATGTTGACGCCGAACTCGCCGGTCAGCCGCTCCAGGTTGCGGCTGCGCCGCTCCCGGGCCTCCTCGTCGGCACGGCGCTGCTGCTCCAGGGCCGCGGCGTGCCTCAGGTTGTCCCGGAAGACGCCGATGGTCCGCGCCATCTCGCCGATCTCGTCGCCGCGGTCGGTGCCCCTGACATCCACGCCGGCGTCGCCCGCGGCCAGCCGCTTCATGGTGCCGGTGACCTCGCCGAGCGGTCCCGTCACCGTCCGGCGCACCACCAGGATGGCGAGCCCCGCCGCGGAGCCGACGCCGAGCACGGACAGCAGCACCAGGGTCAGAAGCATGCGGTCGTAGAAGGCGTCCAGCTCGGCGGAACCGGCGCCGACCATGTCGGCGTTCAGCGCGGAGATCGCCTGCAATTCCTTGTTGAACGCCTGCCGGTTCGCCCGGTTGGCCTCGTTGTCGCCCCATTCCCGCGCGGGAGCGGCGCCGCCCTGGCGGCCCAGCTCGACCAGCTTGGCGCGGAACCGGACGAACTCGGCGGCGTTCTCCTCCACCTTGCGGAACTGGTCGAGATGGTCGGCCGGAACCAGGGGCCGCCATTCCCGCATCAGCTCCTCGATCGCCTTGAGGCTGTCCAGCAGCGGCTTGCCGAATTTCTCGACACGTTCCGGGGTCTCCGCCATGTAGACGCCGCGCGAATCCATCACGACCGCATTGACCAGGCCGTTGACCCGCTCGCCCAGCAAGGCGCGGGTCGAAGCCGCGGTGATGGTATCCACCTGGGCCTCGTATGTCCTCAGCGTCACGACGCCGACGGCGCCGATCAGGGCCGCGATCAGCCCCAGGAAACCCACCAGGAAATAGATCTTGGTGGAGATCTTCAGTGATTGGAGCCGTCTCATCGGCCTGTCCTCCGGGTTTATTTCCGCCTTGCCGGGGCGGATTTTTGAAGGGTTCGTCACAGGGTTTCCTGCCGAACTCTGCGGACATCAAGTCACCGGTAGGGTCGATCACATTCCATTAACAACTATAAAATACTCGCAAAAGCATTTGTGCTATGTTCCCTGTCCGTATACTGCATAAGTCATCTGAGATTCGTCATAGGCCCCCGCGCGCGGGGGTCAAGCAGGTCGCGCAGGCCGTCGCCCAGCAGGTTGAGACCGAGCACGGCCAGCGCGATGGCGGCGCCGGGAAAGACCGCGAGCGTCGGGCGAAGCGCCATGAAGGTCTGCGCCTCGTTCAGCATCTTGCCCCAGCTCGGCGCCGGCGGCTGGATGCCCAGGCCGAGATAGCTGAGCCCGGCTTCCGCCAGGATCGCCACGGCGAAGGAGATGGTGGCCTGGACCACCAGGGCACCGGCGATGTTGGGCAGCACATGGACCAGGGTGATCGACAGCGGCCCGCGTCCCAGGGCGGCCGCCGCCCGGACGAACGGGCGGCCCATCACCTGGAGGGCGGCGCCCCGGGTCACCCGGGCGAACACGGCGACATTGAAGATCCCGATCGCGAGGATGGCGTTGACCGCACCCGGCCCCAGCAGGGCGGTGACCAGGATCGCCGACAGGATCGCCGGGAACGCGAAGGTCAGGTCGGTCAGCCTGCCCACGGCCTCGTCGGTCCAGCCGTCCAGAACGGCGGCGGCCAACCCCAGCGGCACGCCCGCGGCCATGCCCAGCCCGACCGCGACCGCGCCGACCGCGATCGAGTTGCGCGCCCCGACCATGATCATGGACAGGATGTCGCGGCCGAAATGGTCGGTGCCGAGCCAGTGCGCGCCGCTCGGTGGCTGGAGCCTGGCCGCGATCCGCATCGCTTCCGGCGGATAGGGGGTCCAGGCCAGCGAGAGCAGCGCCAGCGCCGCCATCAGCAGGGTCAGCGCGCCGCCGATCAGCAGGCCCGAATGGTTGAAGCGCCTCATGCCCCGGGGGTTCACGGGAGGGCCTTGGGCCGCGGGTCGATCACGGCATAGAGGACGTCGACGATCAGGTTGACCGCGACCACCAGCGCCGCCATCACCATCACCACGTCCTTGACGACGATCAGGTCGCGCTGGCTGATCGCCTGGAACAGCAGCCGGCCCAACCCCGGCAGGAAGAAGACGTTCTCGACCACGATGGCGCCGCCCAGCAGGAAGGCGAACTGGAGCCCGACGATGGTCGTGATCGGGATCAGGGCGTTGCGCAGGACGTGCCGCCGCATCACGGCGCCGGGCCCCAGGCCCTTGGCGCGGGCGGTGCGGACGTAATCCTCCCCCAGGCTGTCGAGGATGGCCGCCCGGGTGATCCGCGCCAGGATCGCGGCCTCGGTCAGGCCCAGGGTGAATGCCGGCAGGGCCAGGGCCTTGAGCGCCGGACCGATGCCGGTCGACCAGCCGGGAAAGCCTCCGGCGTCGAACCAGCCCAGCCCGACCGACAGCCACAGCACCAGCAGGATGCCGAACCAGAAATTGGGGATCGCCACGCCGAGCTGGCTGAAGGCCATGACGGCGTAATCCGCCGGACGGCCGCGCCGGGACGCCGCCGCCATGCCGAGCGGCAGGGCCACCGCCGTGGACAGCAGGATCGCCAGCGCGGCCAGCGGCACGGTGACCGCCAGCCGGTCGCGCACCAGGTCCCCGACCGGCACCCCGTAGGTGTGGCTGACGCCCATGTCGCCGCCCAGCAGCCCCCCGATCCAGGCCAGGTAGCGGACCGGAACCGGCCTGTCCAAACCCATCTGGGCGCGCAGCGCCGCCAGCGTGTCGGGCCTCGCATCGACGCCCAGCATCAGCAGGGCCGGGTCGCCGGGCAGCACCTCCAGCACGGCGAAGACCACCAGGGAAGCGAGAAACAGCGTCAGTCCCAGGCCGACCAGGCGCCGGGCGAGGAAGCCGGTCATGTCACTTCCACGAGACGGCTCACTTCCACGAAACGGCGGTCACGTCGTTGGCCGGAACCGGGCTGTTCTCCCACAGGCCGGTCAGCCCGGCCTTGTGGACCCCCGCCTTGGGCAGCTGGAACAGGAAGACGTTGACGCTGTCCTCGGCCAGGATGCGCTGGGCGTCGCCATACAGGGCGGCGCGGCGGTCCGGCTCGACGGTGCGGCTCAGCTCGTCCATGACGGCGCCGAAGCGGTCGCTGCGGTAGCCGAAGTAGTAGTCGGGCCGGTCGTAGATGTCGATGTCCAGCGGCTCGACGTGGGACACGATGGTCATGTCGAAGTCCCGGCCGCGGAACACCTGCTCCAGCCAGGGCGCCCATTCCATCGGCTCGATCCGCAGGCGGATGCCGGCTCCGGCGAGCTGGGCCGCGATGATCTCGCCGCCGCGCCGGGCATAGACCGGCGGCGGCAGCCTGATCACGGCGTCGATCCCGTCGGGATATCCCGCTTCCGCCAGCAGCGCCCGCGCCTTGGCGGGATCGTGGGGATACAGGCCGGTCAGGTCGACGTAGCCGGCGCGGTGCGGGGCGAAGTGGCTGCCGATCGGCGTGCCGTAGCCGAACATGGCGCCGTCGATCACGTCCTGCCGGTTGACCGCGTGGGCCAGGGCGCGGCGCACCCGGACGTCGTCGAACGGCTTGCGGGCGTTGTTGAGCGCCAGCACCGTCTCCCCCTCGGTGGTGCCGACGGTGACGGTGAAGCTCCTGTCGGCCTCCAGGACCGGCAGGGATTCGGTGGCGCCGATGTTCGGGAAGGCGTCCACGTCGCCGGAGCGGACGGCGTTCAGCTGGGCCGCCGGATCGCTGATGAAGCGGAACACCACCTCGCCCAGCTTCGGCACCGCCGGGTCTCGGAAGTCGGGATTGCGCGCCAGCACCACCCGGTCGCCGGAAACCCAGCGGTCGAACCTGAAGGGGCCGGTGCCGACCGGCCGCTGCCGGTTGGTCGCGGCGGTTTCGGGCGCCACGATGGCGGCGTCGTTGGAGCCCATGTTGAACAGGAACTGCCCGTCGGGACGGGTCAGGGTGACGGCGACGGTCAGCGGGCCGGGCGTTTCGACCGACCCGATCGCCGAGAAATAGCCTTTCTGGGCATTGACCGAGTCGGCCCCGCGCGCCCGGTCCAGCGCGAACTTGACGTCGGCGGAATCGAACCCGGTGCCGTCATGGTACTTGACCCCCGGCCGCAGCTTGAAGGTGTAGGTCAGGCCGTCGGGCGAGACCTCCCAGCTTTCCGCCAATCCGGGGACCACCTCGCCCCGCGCGTCGATCCGGGTCAGGCTCTCGAACAGGTTGGAATATGTGACCTCGTCGATCGCGGCGGCGGCACCGGCCGTCGGGTCCAGGTGCGGCGGCTCCAGCTGCATGCCGATGACCAGGCGGTCGCGGTTCTGCGCCGCGGCTCCGGCCGGCAGCAGGGCGCCCGCCGCCAGCAGCGCCGCGGCGATCAGCAAGGGTGAGGATTTCATCGGCAAGTCTCCGCTGGCCTGGTCGCGCGGGGAATTGTTGCGCGGGGAATGGTTGCGCGGCGCATGATGGAGGGGGAGGGTCCCAGGATCAAGGCCAGGGGCAAGTCCGGAGGCACCTCGGCCATGGTGCGGTCCCTCGGCGGCATGTTAAACAGCGGACTCAAAGCTGCAGGGAGACAGGATTCATGTCGGTGAAGCGCCGCACCTATGTCGTCGGTGTCAGCCTCGGGCTCACGTCCGAGGACATCCGGGTCGAGGAGGAGATGTCCGTCGTTCATCTGGGCGATCCCCCCTTCACAATGGCCGTGGCGCCGCCCGGCGACCCGCGCGAGTCCATGATCGCCCTGAGCGACGGCAGCTTCCTGACCGACCTGGTCTGGCTGACGCCCAAGCGGGCCAAAGGCCGCGTACTGTTCAGCCTGATCGAGGCCGCCGCCGAGGCGGTGGAGTACCAGCTCGACATGACCGACGAGATGCTGGGCGAACTGGCCGCCGAGGTCGAACTGATGGAACGCGAGATGGACGACGACGACGAGGCCGATCCGGTCGAGTCCTTCATCGAGCGGGTCAACAACGGCGAGATCAGCGAGCTGGACGTGATGGACTTCGCCAATTTCGAGGACTTCCGCCGGGTCCTGGGCGACGAAATGACCGAGGACGATTTCCAGTACCACCGCGCCACCATGGACGAGCTGGTCGAGGAGGCCCGCATCCGGGGGCTGCCGGTGATCCGGACGACCGCCGACCCGCAGGAGTTCCGCGACTGGATGGCCCTGCAGGAGGGGATGGAGCCGGGGCCGCTCGCCATGCTCGCCTTCGCCGAATATCTTCGGGCGCGCCAGAGGGGCGGGGAGCAGGACGGCGGGGAGCAGGGCGGCGGGAACCAGGAGTGATCGGGGCTCGGTGCCCGGTGCTTCGTCCGCGGTGATCGTGCCGTGTTGAACATGGCCTGATTGATCATGGCTTATTAACCATGGCCGGGATAAACCGGTCGCATCCGTTTTCCGGCTTTTCCATTTTCCCGTTCTCCCGGCGGAGTTTCGATCCACGTGGCACTGTCGTCCTGGACCAGCGCGGCCTCGGTCTATCTCGACCGCCGCGTCATCGCGATCATGTTCCTGGGGTTCTCCAGCGGGCTGCCGCTGGCGCTGACCGGCGCCACGCTGAGCGTCTGGCTGGTCGAAGGGGGATCGCCAAGACCGCGATCGGCCTGTTCGCGCTGGTCGGATTGCCCTACACGCTCAAGTTCGCCTGGGCTCCCCTGATCGACCGCCTGAGGCTGCCGGTGCTGACCCGGCTGCTGGGGCGGCGGCGCGGCTGGGCGGTGCTGACGCAGGTCGCCCTGATGCTGTCGCTGCTCGGGCTGGGGTCGACCGATCCGGTCGCCGAACTGTGGTGGATGGCGCTGTTCGCGGTCTGCGTGTCGTTCTGCTCGGCCAGCCAGGACATCGTGCTCGACGCCTGGCGGGTCGAGATCCTGGACGAGAACCAGTACGGCGCGGGCGCCGCGGCGGTCGTGCTGGGCTATCGCGTCGGCATGCTGACGTCCGGGGCGGGGGCGCTCTATCTGGCGAGCGTCCTGCCCTGGTCGCTGGTCTACGCCGTCATGGCGGCGCTGGTCGGCGTCGGCCTCGTCACCATGCTGCTGAACCGCGAGCCGGACATCCGGGCCTCGCCCGAATCCGAGCAGCGGGAGCGGTCGGTCGCCGATTTCCTGGAGCGGCGGCCGGGGCTGAAGGGCTGGCGCGCCGAGCTGCTGGCCTGGCTGTTCGGAGCCGTCGTGGCGCCGTTCGCCGATTTCATGACGCGCCGGGCCTGGGCCGCGATCCTGCTGTTCATCGCGATCTACAAGCTTGGCGACGTCTATGCCGGCGCCATGGCGACGCCGTTCTACCTGGAGCTGGGCTTCAGCAAGATCGAGATCGCCAACGTCACCAAGGCCTTCGGCCTGGGCGCCTCGATCGTCGGCGGGCTGCTGGGCGGCGTCGTGGTCAGCCGGTTCGGCGTGATGCGCAGCCTGCTGGTGTGCGGGCTGCTCCAGATGGTGTCGAACCTGATGTTCGTCCTGCTGGCCCGCAGTGGCCACGACATCGGCATGCTGACCGTGGTGATCGCGGTCGAGAACGTGACCGGCGGCATGGGGACGGCGGCCTTCGTGGCCTACCTGTCGAGCCTGTGCAACGTCGCCTACACGGCAACGCAGTACGCGCTGCTGTCGTCCTTCTCCGCCCTGGGCCGAGACCTGCTGGCGGCGTCAAGCGGCTGGCTGGCCGACCGGATGGATTGGGTGACCTATTACGCCCTCTCGACCTCGGCGGCGCTGCCGGGGCTCCTGCTGCTGCTCTGGCTGATTCACGTCGCGCGGGCGTCCGGTGCGCCGGGGGCGGGGGCGGATGTCAGCATTCGTCATGGTACGGGCGCCGCTTCCGAGGGCTCCGGTTCCGTCTGACGGCCGGCGCGCCGGCCCGGCGGGGTTCCGGGATCACGGATGGGCACGGATATCCACGGATGGGCACGGATGGCGTTCCGGTTCGGGGAGCCGTTGCATGGCGCGGTGGGAAAGGCGATATTCGGCCCATGATCCGGATCACGCACCGCATTTCCCTCGACGACGATGAGATCGAGGAGAGCTTCGTCCGGGCCTCGGGTCCCGGCGGCCAGCATGTCAACAAGACGGAGACCGCCGTCCAGCTCCGTTTCGACGTGCGCCGGTCGCCCAACCTGTCCGACGACGTGCGCATGCGGCTGGAGCGGCTGGCCGGGAACCGCCTGACCCAGGACGGCGTCCTGATCCTGGTCGCCGACCAGTACCGGAGCCAGCGGCGCAACCGCGACGCAGCGCTGGAGCGACTGACCGAGCTGATCCGCGAAGCGTCGATCCCGCCGACTCCGCGACGCCCCACGAAACCCACGTTCGGGTCCAAGCAGCGGCGCCTGGAAGCCAAGGGGCAGCGGTCCGCCGTGAAGCGGCTGCGCAGCAACCGCCACGAGGACTAGTGGTCCTGCACAGTGTTTTTGATGACGTTCGGCCGAGCGGAGTGCCGTAGTGCCGTAGGTCGGCCTTCGCCCGTCAGGGCGAACGCCGACACCCTGCGTCAAGGCTCCGGCCACGCTGTCGGCGTCGGCCTTCGGCCGAGGCCGACCTACGATAAATCAATCAAAACCACTGTGCCGAGCCACTAGCCGGGAAAGCAGGCTGGAGCGGCGTCGCCTTCGAGTGCCGGCGCTGCGGAGGCGGGTTTCCCCAGGGTGCGCGGATGTCATGATTCGTCATGATCGCGGGGTCACGCGAGCGGCTGGGGTGCCGCGCCGGGGGCGCCGGGCCACTGGTCCTGGGGGAGCAGGCGGTAGTCCGCGTCGAAGAAGAGGTGGGCGTCGTCGGACGACTCGATCCGGGCCTTGAGGTCCTTGTCGTCCTTGTGGCGGCCGAGGATCAGCTTGAGGCAGCGGGAGTTCCGCTCGACCGCGGCGGCGTGGCGCTTGCGGGCCTCCTCCTTGAGGTTGCGCATGGGTTCGACCGGGGCGACGGCGGCCGGCGGCATGGGCGGGTCGAAGCCGACCAGTCCCGGCGCGTCGGGATCGGCGGGGAGGGTGCCGTCGTCCTCTTCCTCCGCCTCCGCCATGGCCGCGGCGACGGTCCCGGTGATGCCGGCGGCGGCGTGCCTGCCGGCCTTGGGCGCCGGCGGGAGGAGGCCCCGGAAGCGGGCGATCTGGTCGGCGGCGCGCAGGGCGGCGGAGTAGTTCTGCTTTTCCACGGCCTCGAACATGACGCGCTTGAGCACGGCGACCAACTCGTCGGCCTCCTCCCGGCGGCGGCTGTCCTCCTCGGCGGCGAGCTGGACCACGCGGGCGGCGATGCAGCCGTCCTGCATCAGGCGAGACCCGGTCTGGCGGGCGCTGGCCCAGGCATAGCCGGAGAGCCGGGCGGCCTCGGCGAGGCAGCGGCCGGCGGCGACGTGGCGGGCGAAGGCTTCGTGTCGGCGCTGCAGGGCAGGGGTGGGAGTGCTGGCGGTGGCGGGCATGGCGGGGGCTCTCCGAGCAGATGATATAGGTATGTTATCCTTTATTGTTGAGGATTTCAATCTTATGCATGAGGCCGGGTGCGGTGTTCGGCGCGGCAGGATCCGGGAACGCCGGTAACGTCCCGGACGGTCCACAGGATCAGTTCACGGCATCGTCGATGACCCGCGATTCTGCTCTCAGGCAGGAGGACCGTCATGGGTGACGACAAGCGGCAAGCGAAGCCGGGCGACAAGGACACCAACGGGAAACAGCCGGACATGGGACCGCGGGACGAAGCACCCTTGGGCACCCCGGGACTGGAGAGAACATCGATCCGAAGATCGGGGAAAGACACATTGAGGGCATCGGCGGCGGGTGATCGAGCTTCGCCGACTCGCGTCATCCCCCGCTGCGTCGCCGCCGCTCCCGAAGCCGATTCTTCAGGAACTCGGTGAAATCCCGCATTTCCCGCTGTCGGGACGCAAGGGTGGCGCGGAGCCGCCGCAGGTCGTCGCCAGCGAGGGTTCCGGTCTCGATCCGCCGCCTGACCCTTTCCAACCCGTCATGACAGTCGCCCGACTGGATCCGCCCGTCCTCCCACCGTAGGCGGGCATCGCCCGGACTTTTCCGGGATCGTTGGAAATCGGCCAGAAGCAGCTTGATCATCGACTCCGGCACCATGTTTTCCTGAATTGACAGGTCGATGTCCACCCAGGGGGAGGGCAGACCGAATCCCTGCTCGTTCACATGGCCTTCGCAGGACTGGCGCGTCCGGAACCCCAGGAGGTTGAGGACGGCGACGGTCTCCCGTATGCCCGGATCGACACCCTTGCCCAGCGCGTCCCTCACGCAATCGACCGCGCGAAGCATCTCATCCCATTCCGGGTGGGGTATGGGGCGCGGGTTCGGAACCGGAGCGGCTTCGAGCAATCGTCCAGTCGCGCAGCTCACGTCTCTTCCCTTTCGATCTGCTTTCTGTATGTTACGTTATATCATAACGGAAGAAAGGAGTGGCCAAGGTGCGACGGGAATCCATCCACGGCATGGAACACGGCGGCAATTCCGGGGCCTGGGCCGTCAATAGCCGGCTGCCGGGAGCATGGTCGTGGCGTGAGGCGAGACCGGTCGTGCTGCATCCGATGTTCTATCGGGGATACCAGGACTTTCAGACGGGCATGCCATTCGATTACCGGATACTCGACGGATTGGAGTCGCTGGACCAGATCCGCTACGAGAATGGGCGCGAGATCGCCGCGGAATGCCGCGCCCTGGGCCTGTCGATCCGCTGGCCCGACCGCAACCGGGTCCCTCGGGAGCTGAAAGCGGTGGTCGTGGACCGCGCCTGGGCGCGGCGGGCTGTGACATGCCCGCAAATCCCCGTTCCGAACTACCCGGTCTGAAGCCTCGTGACCCGGCGGCCACGTCCCGTGCCGCCGCCATGCGGTGGAGCGCGCCCGGGAAACCGCAGAGAACAGGTTATAATATAACATCGACAATGATCGCGGAGGTCAACATGAACGGCTTGTCATCCTTGTCCAAGCTGCTGTGCATCGGCGTAGCGGCGGGAGGGCTCGCTGTCGGCACGGCCCTGGAACAGTCACATGCGCATGAGGAGCGGAACGGGGGGAGCGATACGCACTACAGGCTGTTCATCGGCGACCATGCCGAAGGCGTCGTCCGGGCCATCGATGTCGAGGACGGGTCGAGCGCGGGAACGTTCAGGATCGACCGGACGCCGGCTCTCACGCGCAGCCTCAGCGGGCGGACGGTCCTGGCCGTGCAGGGAGAAGCCGGAAAAGTCGCCGTGATCGATACCGGCATCTCGCTCGATGATCACGGCGACCATGGTGACTTGAAGGTCGAGGCCGCCAAGCTCCTTCCGACCGTGATCACCGGCACCAAGCCCGCGCACATCGTGGAAGGCTCCGGCACGATCGTGCTGTTCGACGATGGGACCGGCGACCTTGCCCTGTTCCCGGAGGGACAGCTTCTCGCCAATGCTTTCGAGCCTCGCAAGCTGAAGCCCGGCGCGGCCCACCACGGGCTTGCCGCGCCCATGGGGAGCCACATCGTCGTCTCCGTTCCCCACGACAACCCCGAAGAGCCGCGCGTCGGCCTCAAGGTCGTCGACGCGGACGGGAACCAGGTCGGCGACCTGGTGAACTGCCCAGGCGTCCATGGCCAAGCCCAATCGGCCCGGATGTTCGCCTTCGGCTGCAGGGACGGCATCGTCGTCGCCACTTCCGGCAAGGGATCCGAACCGCCGACGCTGGAGCATATCTCCACCACGGGTCTCGGTGAGGGCTATGTCTCGACCCTCAAAGGCGGGACGGCGATGCAATTCTTCCTCGGCAACTACGGTCCGAGTTCCATGGTCATCATCGAGCCGGGCACCGGAGAGGCTTTCCGCAAGATCGACCTCCCGACGCGCCGCGTGGACTTCGCCCTGGATCCGGCCAAGGCGCGCAATTCCTATATCCTCACCGAAGACGGCACGCTGCACCTTCTCGACATCCTGTCCGGCAAGATCGAGAAAAGCGTCCGGATCACCGAGCCCTATTCCATGGACGGGCACTGGCGCGATCCGCGTCCGCGGCTGGCCGTCGCCGGCGAGCACGTCGCGGTGACTGATCCCTTGAAAGGCCTCGTGCGGCTTGTCTCCACCGAAACCCTGGAGGAGGAGCGTACGATCAAGGTGGAAGGCAGGCCCTATACCATCGTCGCGGTCGGCGGCTCGGGCGCCGTTCATTAGGGCGATACCGGCCGGATCAGAATCGACACCGATCCTTTTGTGCCCGGATCCCTTTCCGGCACGGCCTCCGACGCAGCGCCCCCCAGCGATACGGGTGTCATGACGGAGGCCGGCGGGCTATCCTGGGCGGCGAGGAAACGGGAGACAAGGGAAGGCATGCTGAGCATGAGTTTCGCCGAGTACAGGAAGAATGATGCCGAAGCGCGTTTCACCGACTGGCTGAGGAGCGGGGCCGAGCCGCACTGGACGCGGATGACGACGCACCGGTTCGCCCGCGAACTGGGCGACGACACGCTGGACGATGCCGTCGCCGGGCGGTACCTGGTGCAGGACTACGCCTTCGTGAACAGCTTCGTCTCGCTGCTGGGAAGCGCCATCGCGGCGGCTCCGGAGATGCCGTCGAAGCGGCGGTTCGCCGGGTTCGCGGCGGCGGTCACGGCCGACGAGAACGACTTCTTCCTACGGTCGTTCGAAGCGCTGGGGATACCCGAGCGGACATGGCGGACGCCCGAGCTGGGGCCGGTGACGCGGGACTTCATCGCCGTGCTGGAGGGGGCGGGGCGCAGCGGCAGCTATCCCCATATCCTCGCCGTGCTGGTCGCGGCGGAGTGGAGCTACCTGACCTGGGCTCGGGCCTGCCCGGCCCGGCGGCCGGAGCGCTTCTGGTTGGCCGAGTGGATCGACCTGCACGCGATCCCGGAATTCGAGGCCTTCGTCACCTGGCTGCGCGAGGAGACGGACCGGGTCGGGGCGGCGGCGGACGAGGGGACCGGGGCCGCCATGCGCGACAGCTTCCGGCGGATGATGGTCCTGGAGGAGGCGTTCTTCGACGCCGCTTACGGTGGGCAGGGACCCGCGCCGAGCAGTGTTCCGAGCGCTTCAGCGAAGTCGCCGGACGAATAGGGCTTGAGCAGCCGGCGTACCTGGCGGAAACGCTCGCGCAAGGCCTCGTCGGAGCTGAAGCCGGTAGCGAGCAGGAACGGGACGCCGCGGGCGGCCAGGGCGTCGGCGATATCCCACCACGGGGTTCCGTGGAGATCGGCGTCCAGGATCGCGGCGTCGACCCTCCGCCCCGGGGTCGCAACGACGCGGAGGTGATCATCACGCTCTTCAGGTAAGGTCGAGTTGCGACACGAGACCGGAACCTGAGGGAGGCATGATGACCAAGGATATGATGATACTTCTGCTCGACCAGATCCGGGTCAGCGCCGGGCGGGGCAGGGGGCCAGGAGTTCCATCCACCCTTCCCTCTATGTCACCAGTGCCGCCCGACGGAGAGTCCGTTTCGTAATATGATTCACGCCGGCGAACAGGTGTCTTTGTTCCGTTCCCGGTTGGGCACAATCACTTCGACGGCTGTGCCATGAGCATCGCTGGATAGCGTGAGCGTCCCATTTTGCTGAGCTGTCAAAGCCCGTATTACTTGGTAACCTATGGACTCGACGGCCCCAGTGTAATTGCTCACGGGGTTGTGGGCGTCCGTCGTTCAAGCGATAGCGAAGTCGCCGTCGATGAGGTTGCGGACAGCGCTCCAGGCTGACGTCCCCTGCAGCCTTGCGGTTCCGGTCACGGATCGGTATCCGGCGTGGATTTTCGGCCCCCATTGAGATCGGAAGCCGTTTGTGACCTTGCGGAACACGACGGAGGGTCGGATTTCCTGTTCGGAGCGGTTGTTGGTCGGCGGAACCCGCCGGTCCTTGAGGAAGACGAAGAACTTGGAGCGCCATGCCTTGATCTGGCGCTGGAGTTCCCGGCCGGCGGGATGGGCGGCCGGCACGCCGACGAGCGCATCGAGGCGGTTGTCGGCCTTGGCGGCGTAAGCGGCCAGCGTGCTGTCCTTCAGGCTGGAACGCCGCTTGCCGACGCGGATCGCCCAGCGCAGGAGGTCGCGGATTTTCGGGGCGACGACGGTGTCGCCGCAGTCGATGGCATACTGGACGTCGCGCAGCACATGGGCGAGGCAGACCTGGTGGACCTGGCCCAATTCCTGTTGCCCGGCATAACGGTCGGAGACCCAGACCTCGGGCCGGACCTCGCCCAGCACCCGCTCCGCCACCGCCCGCCCCCGGCTGGGGACGATCTCGTGCAGCACCGCCGTGTCGGAATGGAACACCCACTGCCAACAGGTCACGCCGTCGACCCTGGTCGTCGTTTCGTCCGAGGCGATGACCGGCGCAGTCAGGAGCTTGGCCTTGATCGCCGTGCACGCCGTCTCCAGGGCGTCGCCCATCCGCCGGAAGCTGTTGGCGACGGCGCCTTCGGAGATCGTCAGTCCGAACACCTCCTTCAGCATCCGCGACAACCGCTCGAAACCGACATGATGGCTGTGGTGCAGGTAGGCCAGAAGCGACCGGATGCCAGGCCCGAACGGTGTGCCCGGCGGCATGGTCGCCGGAGGGGCGGCCCGATACCGCTTGCCGCAGCACCGGCAGCGCCCGCCGAACAGCTCGACCCGCGTGACCACCGGCCGGATGACCGGCAGGTCGATATGGTCGTAACGGTGACGGCACCCCTGTTCCGCTTCACCAACGGCCTCGCCGCAATGGGGGCAGGCGTCCGCCAGCCGCCGTTCAGTGCGATCCGGCTCCTCGGCCAGCGGGCGCGACGTTCCGGGCCGGGACGGACGCGCTTTCCGGCGCCGTGCCGAGGCCTCCTCCCGGTTCTTGCGCCCGGGACCGTCCGAGGATGGCGGCTGGTGCGAATTCGACGACGTCTTCTTCGGCTTGCCAACCAGCGATTCCAGTTCCGTCACCCGCGCCACCAAGCGCTGGATCAACGCCGCCTGATCAGCGATCAGGGCGTCCTTCGCGGCTTCGGTCAGGCGATACGATGGCGGCTTCTCCATCCATACGTTGACTCATATTCTGAGCCCCCTGGCAACCCCTTTCGCCAACCCCGTGAGCAATTACGCCCCAGTCGCCATACCGACACCATCGTCACTTACCGTCAGATTGATATCATCCGAAGTTCGAGCAAGTTTGACACGAACTGATCCGGCGCGGTGACAGGGAAATGCGTGCTTCACCGCATTGGTTATCAGTTCAATCATGAGCAATGCCAGAGATTGAGCGACTGCGGTACTGACCAGTATCCCCGCCTCCATTTCGGTGAACATGTCCACCCGCGATGTTGCCGGTATTATCTGAGATGTAAGCGTATCCAGATATACGGCCAGATCGACTTCATCTATGCCCCCGGTGTTGGTCAGCATCGCATGAATCCCTGCCATGGCGTCCAGGCGGACTCTTGTGGCCGAGAGGGCTTCCAGCAGATCCGGATGTTTCAGCCGACTCTCTTCAAGCTTTAAAATCATCGCCGCTTGAAACAAGTTATTTTTAATTCTGTGATTTGATTCGATAATGTACAGATCCCGCTCGGCAAGTAGTTTTACTAGCCTGGCATTCTCCGTTAACAACATCTCGATGGTTTGATTGGAGGCGATCAGTTCTGACTGATCCAAGAATGACAAAAGATGGTGAATGACATCACCTTTTTTGTCGAAGATAGGCATCACGAGCATTGATGAGATTGATTCGGTGCCGTCTTTATGACGAAGCGCGATATCAAAAACCTGTTCATGATTTTTCGCCAACGCCGCGCGAAACATCCTGACGGTTTCTTCCGACTCTTTACCTATACTTAGGAAATATTCGTCCTGTTCTACGATCTCCTCCAGCGAATAGCCAAAGAATGATAGGAATTTATTATTGGCAAAGACGATCGGATTTCTCGCAATTGTTGCATCCGTAACCAGCATCGGGGTTCGCGTCATCTGCACTGCCGAAACAAAAACACCGCCACTTCGGAGCAGGCGCTGGATGTTCTCCGGAGCCGTGCCGGGCATGCTTGAATTCTCATCGGAATGCGGCGACTGCGGGTGATCTGCCATATATTCGTCATTCTTAAATCAACATGATGGATAGTTCCAGTATAACAGGAACAATGGGAAATATGCTCCTTCTCGACGAAATATTATTACTGGCGCTTTGCAGGCCCGCCTCGATCAGGCAAGTTGGACCAAGTCACGGCGGGGCCGCCGCGCTCGATCCAGTCGAGCTTGAGGACGCGGGCCTCCTCCTCCAGCAGGCTGCGCAAGTCGGCGCCTTCCCAGCGGCTGCGGGTCAGCAGGCTGTGGGCATAGGCCATCGCGCGGAGTCGCTGGCCGAAGGAGGCGGTGAAACCCTCCGGCGCGGTGGAGCTTCCCCGATGCCCGGAGGCGGAGTCCTGGACCAGCGCCTGGATGTTGGCGAGCGTGTTCTCGACCCGGTGGTCCGGTTCCGCGAGCTGCAGCTCCTGGCGCCGCCGGGACATCTCGCGCCCTTTCGCCATCTGGTCGACCCGCTGGAGCACGACTTCGGGCAGGGTTCCGATTGGGCCGGGGGCCTGGAGGATGCGCAGGGCTTCGGGGTGGAGGACGACCAGAAATCCGTGGGGCTGGATCGATCCCGGAATCCCGATCGGCTCGCGATCGCAGTTCGTCAGATCCACCGCTCCGAACGATGGGCTTGTTCCGACCATTTCCTTGCTTATGAAATAAAGCTTCCGAAATAAAAATTCGCAACGGCCGCGGCGATCGGAACCATGAGGCCGGCACGCCAAGTTATCGGATCGCGAAATGCTTTCGAAATCTTCAAGTAAGCAGGGTCGGGACTGCGCGGGGCGGCGTCCGCAAAGAGGTCGGAGAGCCCGCGCGCCGTGTGGTTTTCGGCAGGGCTGATGTGGATTTGCTGCCGAGGGCCCGGTTTTTTCAATCCAGCCATGAATTGGGCCGAATCGCTGTCTTCCGTGTTATAAATCTGTTATCAACATGGTCGATGGTCCTTGGTCTATATGCGATACCGGTCCGCGTCAACGGGCTTAAGCACTTGAAATCCGGTCAGGAAATCTTATCTCTAGTCTGTTCGTCGAGGCTCGTGAGGAGCCGAATTGGATCGGCGAACTTTCCCGGAAATCCCGACCTATACCGGTTTGGCGCGCATCGACCCAGCACGGGGTGATCTTCAGAATCACCACCGGGGCGGGGCGATTTTGTCGTGTCGGGCGGGTTACGTCAGGGTGGGACATGTCGACGAAGAGGAGGCTCGACGAATGACATTGTTGAATATCGCGCAGGCCGGCGGCGGCATGGGCCGCTACCTGGACGAAGCGAAACGCTTTCCCATGCTGAACCCGGGGCAGGAGCGGGATCTGGCGGTCGCCTGGCGCGAGCGCGGCGACGAGGAGGCCCTGCGCCTGCTGACGGGTAGCCATCTGCGTCTGGTGATCAAGATCGCGCGCGGTTTCGCCGGTTACGGCCTGCCCGCGTCCGAGCTGATCGCCGAGGGCAACGTGGGCCTGATGCAGGCGGCCCAGAAGTTCGACCCGGACCGCGGCTTCCGGTTCGCGACCTACGCGATCTGGTGGATCCGCGCGGCGATCCAGGAATACATCCTGCACAACTGGTCCATGGTCAAGATGGGCACCACGGCCGCCCAGAAGAAGCTTTTCTTCAACCTGCGCCGCCTGAAAGGCCGGATGGAGGAGCTGGAGCAGGGCGACCTGTCGCCGGCCGCGGTCACCACCATCGCGACCGAGCTGGACGTGCCGGAGACGGAGGTGGTCGAGATGAACCGCCGGCTGACCATGGGCGACAGCTCGCTCAACGCGGCCGTGGGGACGGAAGGCGACACCGACTGGCTGGACCTGCTGTCGGACGAACGGCCGACCCAGGAATCGGTGGTCGCGGAGGCTGACGAGCTTGCCCTGCGGCGGCGCCTGCTGGGCCAAGCGCTGGAGAAGCTGAACGACCGCGAGCGGCAGATCCTGCTGGAGCGCCGCCTGGCGGACGAGCCGGCCACGCTGGAGGTGCTTGGCGAGCGTTATGCCGTATCGCGCGAGCGGATCCGGCAGATCGAGGCGCGGGCGTTCGAGAAACTTCAGAAGGCGGTGTTGAACGCCGCCCAGGCCCTGCGCAAGCCCGCGGGCCAGCCGATGCTGGCCGCGGGCTGACCCGCAGGTCCATTGCTTATTGGATAAGCGTAATCGAGGGTGCCGGCCCCCCGGTCAGACGCGGACCGAAGAGGTGCTGAAGGCCTGCACCGCCGGCTGCTGGACGTAGCTCTGCAGGACGGCCGCCGCCCCGACGGCCAGCACGACGGCGGTGAAGACGCCGAGAACGAAGGCTTTCATGGACTGTCTGCTCCCCCGGATGATGCGGCGGGTGCGGATGCCCCTGCCGTGATGCCGATCATATGCCTCAAATGCGACGGCCGCAATCAACGGAAAATCTGCGGCGGAAAGTCACGGGACGAGACCGGGGGATGGAGTGTTGACATGGGTCCGACATGTTGAACCGCCCGAAGAGGAGCAGCCCCATGGTTTCCCTGGAAGTCTATCGCGGGAAGAACCGCGTCCTGCTGGTGTTCGGCCCCTCGCCCGAGGATCCCCGGGTCCAGCACCAGCTCACCAGCGCCGCCGACAACAGGGACGATCTCGCCGACCGCGACCTGATCGTGCGGGCCCTGCCGGCGGGCGACCCCGAGTCCGCGGGGTTCCGCGAGCGCCACGGCGTGCCGGCCGACGGGTTCACGGTGATCCTGATCGGCAAGGACGGCACCGAGAAGCTGCGCCGGAGCGAGCCGATCCTGGCCGAGGAACTGTTCTCCACCATCGATTCGATGCCCATGCGGCAGGACGAGATGAAGCGCGGCGGCTGAAACCGGGGGAGTGCCGGTACCGGACCCGCACCAGGGCTGTTGCCCGGCAGCCGAGACCGGCCTAGGGTCGCGGCGGGCGACAACCGGGGCAAGGATTTCCCGACATGACCGACATTCCCGCCGGCCGCGCCGGTTCCCCGCGTCCCGGCTCTCCGAGTTCGGGCCATGGCGTCAGCCTGGGAGCGGCGTTCCGCGTCTGGCTGCGGATCGGCCTGCTGAGCTTCGGCGGCCCGGCCGGGCAGATAGCATTGATGCACAGGATCCTGGTCGAGGAACTGCGCTGGATCGGCGAGACCCGGTTCCTGCACGCGCTCAACTATTGCATGCTGCTGCCCGGCCCAGAGGCCCAGCAGCTCACCGTCTATATCGGCTGGCTGATGCACAGGACGGCGGGCGGGCTGATCGCCGGCATCCTGTTCGTGCTGCCCGGCGTCGTCTCGATCATGGCGCTGAGCGTGATCTATGCCGGCTTCGGAACGGTGCCGCTGGTCGCGGCGGTGTTTTTCGGCCTGAAGGCGGCGGTGCTGGCGATCGTGCTCCAGGCGGTGGTCCGGCTGGGCGGCAGAACGCTGAAGAACGGGGCGGCGCTGGGCATCGCGGCGGCTGCGTTCGCGGCGATCTTCCTGTTCGACGTGCCGTTCCCGCTGATCGTGCTGGGGGCGGCGCTGATCGGCCTGGCGGGCGGTCATTTCGGGTGGAAAGCCTTCGCCGGGGGCGGCGGCCATGCCTCGGCCGGGGGGCGGGCGGTCGCCGATGCCGAATCACTGCTGGGCGAGGAGATCCCGGCCCACGCCCGGCCGACCCTGGGATGGTCGCTGAAGGTCGCCGCGGTCTGCCTGGCCCTGTGGCTCGGCCCGGTCCTGGCGCTGGGGCTGTCGCTTGGCTGGGACGACGTATTCACCCGGATCGCGCTGTTCTTCTCCAAGATGGCGGTGGTCACCTTCGGCGGCGCTTACGCGGTGCTGGCCTATGTCGCCCAGCAGGCGGTGGAGACCTATGGCTGGCTCCGGCCGGGGGAGATGCTGGACGGGCTGGGCATGGCGGAGACCACGCCGGGGCCGCTGATCATGGTGCTCCAGTTCGTGGGATTCATGGGCGCGTTCCGCGATCCGGGAAGCCTGCCGCCGATGCTGGCCGGCGTGCTGGCCGGGCTGCTGGCCACCTGGATCACCTTCGTGCCCTGCTTCCTGTGGATCTTCCTGGGAGCGCCCTTCGTCGAGAAGCTGCGCGGCAACCGGGCCCTGAGCTCCGCGCTTGGCGCGATCACCGCGGCGGTGGTCGGGGTGATCCTGAACCTGGCGATCTGGTTCGCCCTGCACGCCCTGTTCCGGGAGGTGCGGGAGGTGCGGGTCGCCGGGATGAGCGTGGACTGGCCGGTTCCGGCCTCGGTCGACGCGGCGGCGCTGTTGCTGAGCGCCGCCGCCCTGGTCGCGGTGTTCCGCTTCAAGGCCGGAGTGCTGACGGTGATCGGCGGGTGCGCCGCCGCCGGACTGCTGCTGCACTTCGTCCGGTAGGGCCGCCTTATTCGGCGGCGGCGGCCCTGGCTTGGCCGCGGTGGCGGCCCTCGGCGATCTCTTCGATCAGCTTGGCGCAGAAGGCCGGCAGGTCCTTCGGCGTGCGGCTGGTCACCAGGCCCTTGTCGGTCACCACCTCCTCGTCCAGGACATGCGCGCCGGCATTGGCCAGGTCCTTGCGGATCGGGGCGACGGCGGTCAGCGTGCGGCCCTTGACCAGGTCGGCGCTGATCAGGACCTGCGGGCCGTGGCAGATGGCGCCGACCGGCTTGCCGGCGGTGAAGAAGGCGCGGACGAACCGGAGCGCCGCCTCGTTGGTGCGCAGCTCGTCGGGATTGAACAGGCCGCCGGGGATCACGAGCGCGTCGTAATCGTCGGGCCGCGCGTCGTCCAGAAGCCGGTCCACGCCGACCTCGTCGCCCTTGTCCAGGTGGCGATAGCCGCGGATCGTGCCCTGTTCCGGGGAGACCACATGAACGGTGGCACCCGCTTCCTTCAATGCTTTTTGCGGCTCGACCAGTTCAGCCTGCTCGAAGCCATGGGTGGCCAGAATAGCGACCATGCGGCCTTCAATGGACTTCGGCATTTCATTCCTCCAGAATAAGTACAAGATCTTCGTCGCCCCGGAAAATTACTGGGCATCGGCGAGGCGATTTAAGGGGGTTGGGTCACGCTGCTGCATGACGCCGCTGGCAATAGACTTGGCGTCTATCCCGTTCCAATCAACCCCGGGGTAAGTGCAAAAATGGATCAGGTCGCCTGATTCGCCGCCGGCGGCCAGACTGGCAGGTGCATTGTCGCATCGCCGAAGCTACCATCCCGCCCGATTCGGCCCTATGGGTTTTCGGGCCCTATGGGTTTTCGGGCCCTATGGGTTTTCGGGCCCTATGGGTTTTCGGGCCCTATGGGTTTTCGGAAGGGCACGGTTTCGGAAGGATGCGGGACGTCATGATGCTGCCGATCGGCGACGGCGTGCTGGATGCGCTGCTGGCCCAGGATGCGCCGGCCGGCGACCTGACCACCCATGCCCTGGGCATCGGGTCGCGCCCCGGCCGGATCGGCTTCGCCGCCCGCTCCGACATGGTGCTGTGCTGCGCCGAGGAGGCCGCCCGCCTGCTGGAGCGCGCCGGCGTTCGGGCTTCCCTGCGCCACGGCAGCGGCGAGCGGATCGCGGCCGGCACGGTCTTCCTGGAAGGGGAGGGGCCGGCCGGCGGCATCCACCTGGCCTGGAAGGTGGCCCAGACGCTGGTGGAACATGCGTCGGGCATCGCGACGCGGACGCGCCGGATCGTCGAGGCGGCACGGGCCGCGGCGCCCGGCGTGGCGGTCGCCTGCACCCGCAAGAACTTTCCCGGCACCAAGGAGATCAGCGTCAAGGCGGTGCTGGCCGGCGGCGCCCAGATGCACCGGCTGGGGTTGTCGGAGACGCTGCTGGTGTTCCCCGAGCACAGGGTCTTCCTGGACGGCGCGGCGGATTTCCACGACCTGAAGCGCCGGCATCCGGAGCGGAAGCTGGTGGTCGAGGTCGCCTCGGTCGCGGATGCCGTCGCCGTGGCGGAGGCCGGGGCCGACGTGCTTCAATTGGAGAAGCTGGCGCCCGACGCGGTCGCCGAGGCGGTGCGCCGGGTGGCCGGGCTGAATCCGGTTCCGCTGGTCGCGGCGGCGGGCGGCATCACCGAGGCCAACGCCGCGGCCTATGCCGCGACCGGCTGCGCCGTGCTGGTGACCTCGGCACCCTATTTCGCCGGGCCGGCCGACGTGCAGGTCGTCATCACCAGATCCGGAGATGCTTCATGAGGGTTGATCCATGACCGGCGGTTTCGGCTGGCTGGCGCTCGCCGCCGCCTTCCTGCTGGCGAGCCATTTCGGCGTGTCCAGCACCGGCCTGCGCACGGCCCTTGTCCGGCGGATCGGCGAGCGGGCCTATACCGCCGTCTATTCTATCGTGGCGCTGGGGGCCATGGTCTGGCTGGTCCGGGCCTACGCCGCCGCTCCCTATGAGCCGGTGTGGTTTCCGTCGGCCTGGATGTGGTTCTTCCCGCTGGTCCTGATGCCGGTGGCGTTCCTGCTGCTGGTCGGCGGGGTCAGCACGCCGAACCCGACGGCGGTCGGGCAGGGCGCCTTGCTGGAGAAGGAGCTGGGGCCGCGCGGCGCGCTGCGCATCACCCGCAATCCGGTGATGTGGGGGATCGGGCTGTGGGCGGTGTCCCACATGGTGCCGAACGGCGACTGGGCCTCGCTGCTGTTCTTCGGGACCCTGGCGGTGCTGGCGCTGCTGGGCTCCGTCCTGATCGACAGCAAGAACGCGATGCGCCGGGGGCTGACGTGGGAACGCTGGACCGAGCTGAGCTCCAACGTTCCCTTCGCCGCGATCGTGCAGGGCCGCCAGAACCTGGCCGCCGCCGTCCGCGAGATCGGCTGGATCCGGCTGGTGGTGGCGCTGGCGCTGTATGCGGGATTCCTGCACGGCCATGCCTGGCTGTTCGGCGTGTCGCCGCTGCCGCCGATCTGAGGGCTGGCCGCCGTCGTTCCGAGGGAGTGCAGGATCCTGCCGGGAGCCGATCGGCGGGTGCCCATCATCGGAAATGCCCGGCCGTCGGCAAGCCGCTGGAGCAGTGCCCGATCAGGTCGATCCGTCCGGGATCGCCGGCCCAACGCATCGCGGCGAGTGGAACGGGAGGCTGTATGGACCGACCGGAGCGGGGCAACCCTTCCTGCGACCGTCCCGTCAGACGCCCTTCGCCATGGCGCCGAGCCGCAGGCGGAGCGCGTTCAGCTTGATGAAGCCTTCCGCGTCCTTCTGGTTGTAGACGGAGTCGGCCTCGAAGGTGACGTAGTCCAGGCGGTAGAGCGAGTTGGGGGACTTGCGGCCGACCACGCTGGCCTGGCCCTTGAACAGCTTGAGGCGGACCGTGCCGTTCACCTGCTCCTGGGTCTTGTCGATCAGGGCCTGGATCGCCAGGCGCTCCGGGCTGAACCAGAAGCCGTTGTAGATCAGCTCCGCGTAGCGGGGCATCATGTCGTCCTTGAGGTGCATGGCGCCGCGGTCGAGCGTGATGCTCTCGATGCCGCGGTGGGCCGCCAGCAGGATGGTGCCGCCGGGGGTCTCGTAGACGCCGCGGCTCTTCATGCCGACGAAGCGGTTCTCGACCAGGTCCAGGCGGCCGATGCCGTTCTGCCCGCCCAGCTCGTTCAGCCGGGTCAGCACCTGCGCCGGGGACATGGCGGTGCCGTCGACCGCGACGGCGTCGCCGGCCTTGAACTCGATCTCGACATAGGTCGGGGTGTCCGGGGCCTTCTCCGGGGCGACCGAGCGGGTGAACATGTCCTCGTCCGGCTCGACCCAGGGGTCCTCGAGCGCCTTGCCCTCGTAGGAGATGTGCAGCAGGTTGGCGTCGGTGGAGTAGGGCGCCTCGCCGCGCTTGTCCTTGGCGATGGGGATCTGGTGCTGCTCGGCGTAGTCCAGCAGCTTGGTGCGGCTGTTCAGGTCCCACTGGCGCCAGGGGGCGATCACCTTGATGTCGGGCTTGAGGGCGTAGTAGCCCAGCTCGAACCGGACTTGGTCGTTGCCCTTGCCGGTGGCGCCGTGGGCGACCGCGTCGGCGCCGACCTCGTTGGCGATCTCGATCTGGCGCTTGGCGATCAGCGGCCGGGCGATCGAGGTGCCGAGCAGGTAAGTCCCCTCGTACAGGGTGTTGGCGCGGAACATCGGGAAGACGAAGTCGCGCACGAACTCCTCGCGCAGGTCGTCGATGTAGATCCGCTGGACGCCCATCATCTCGGCCTTCTTGCGGGCGGGCTCCAGCTCCTCCCCCTGGCCGATGTCGGCGGTGAAGGTCACCACCTCGCAGCGGTAGGTCTCCTGCAGCCAGCGCAGGATGACGGAGGTATCGAGGCCGCCGGAATAGGCCAGCACGATTTTCTTGATGTCGCCGCTCATGAGGGTGCCCGTACAGTCCGAGGGTAGAAAGCCGGCGCGACATTAGGGCCAACCGCGGCGGCCCGCAAGACCGCCCGCGGTCACGGGATCCGGAACGGGACAACCGGAACAATCCCTCCCCGGGCCGGTTGAACGGGAATGAAAAGCTTCCTCGTCATCGCCGTGCTCCTGGCGCTGCTTGCGGCGGCGCTCGTCTTCGGCTTCGCGGGTTGGAACATGGACGGCGTCGACGTGGCGATCAGCGGCCACGGGCTGCTGGCATTGCTGCTGGGCGGGCTGGGGACCCTTGCGCTGGGGGGAGGGCTGATGTTCCTGGTGTTCTACAGCAACCGGCGCGGCTATGACGACGCGGTGGACGACCGCGCCGAGCGCCGGGGCGACGGCGCCCGGAGCACCCGGACGCCGCACGGGTCATGGACCAGCTATGACAGGACCGATCAGGGCGACCCGCCGGGCTGAACACCCTTGCGCCTGGCTTCCTCGTAGCGGGGCCAGCGGACATAGGCGAACAGCCAGATCGCCAGCACGTTGAGGCCGGGGACCACCAGCAGCAGGACCCATAGCGGCTTGATGCCGAGCCGGGCCAGCAGGAACGATCCGGCCGCCAGGGTCCAGGTCAGCATGATGCCGATGACGATCAGCGACACGTTGGGATCGACGTCGCGGAAGAAGGTCACGGTCTCGCTCAGATTGCCCATGCCGTCATCTCCTTCATGCGCTTCATGCCTTCGCCCGCTGGACCGCGCGGGGCTTCTTGCGCGGCTGGGGCGGCGGCTTGGGCGGCAGGGTCGGCCATTTCGAGTGGAACAGGACCAGCAGCACCAGCAACTGCCCCAGCAGCGGGATCGCGACCGACACGAAGATCAGCAGCGACCAGACGGGATTGAGCCCGGCCCGGCGGAAGACACGCCACAGCGGCCACAGCACCGCCGCGCTGAGCGTCAGGTTGAACCAGAACGGATCGAGAAAATACTGCACGGCGATGATTCCAGCGGTGACCTGCCCGGCGACGGGCCAGGGCAAGAAGAACTAGGGCAAATCACCCTACAGGGAAAGGGCCGCTTCCTTCTCGGCCACCGCCAGGGCGACGGCTGCGCGGGCCGCCGCCTCTTCCGCCAGCCGGTCCGACGCGCGCTGCTTGACGCTGTCCGACTTCAACTGGCCGCAGGCCGCCATGATGTCCTCGCCGCGCGGGTTCGCACGGGGCTGGCATAGCCGGCATTGTTGACGTAGTCGCCGAACTTGCGGATCGCCGCGTCGGTCGAGCGTTCGAACGGGGCGCCGGGCCACGGGTTGAACGGGATCAGGTTGATCTTGGACGGGATGCCGTCGAGCAGCCGCACCAGCTCCTTCGCGTCCGCCAGGCTGTCGTTTACGCCCTTCAGCATCACGTATTCGAACGTGATCCGGCGGGCGTTGTTGATGCCGGGATAAGTCCGGCAGGCTTCCAGCAGCTCGGCGATCGGGTATTTCCGGTTCAGCGGGACGATGCGGTCGCGCAGCTCGTCGGTGACGGCGTGGAGGCTGACGGCGAGGTTGACGTTCAGCTCCTCGCCGCAGCGCCGCATCATCGGCACGACGCCGGAGGTCGAGAGCGTGATCCTGCGCTTTGAGATCGCGATGCCTTCGCCGTCCATGACGATCTTCAGCGCCTTGGCGACATTGTCGTAGTTATAAAGAGGCTCGCCCATGCCCATCATCACGATGTTGGACAGCATGCGCCCGTCCTTGGGCGCCGGCCACTCGCCCAGCCGGTCGCGGGCGTGCATGACCTGTCCGACGATCTCCGACGGTTCCAGGTTGCGGACCAGCCGCTGGGTCCCCGTGTGGCAGAAGCGGCAGGTCAGCGTGCAGCCGACCTGCGACGACACGCACAGGGTGCCGCGGTCCTCCTCGGGGATGTGGACGGTCTCGAACTGCTGACCATCGGCCATGCGCAGCAGCCACTTGGCCGTGCCGTCCGACGATTTGAGGTCGCGGGTGACCTCGGGCCGGTCGATGAGGAAGTGTTCCGCCAGCTGTTCGCGCACCGGCTTTGCCAGCGTCGTCATCACGTCGAACGACGTGGCGCCGCGATGATAGATCCAATGCCAGATCTGGCGCGCGCGGAATGCCGGGAGGCCGAGCGTGTCCAGCTCGGCGGCCAGCTCGACGCGGTCGAGCCCGATCAGATTACGGCGCCCGTCGGCCCTGGGGGCCGGCGGCGCGAACATGCTTGCATGACTTGAAACGCCCATGCGGCGCTAAATGGGGCTTCGGCCCGGCGGTGTCAAATGCTGTGTGGGCAGGCAGGTCCACCGAATCGGCGCCCCTCTGTTCAGCGCTTGACGTTGCACGCCTTGCTGATCGCCTCGTAAGCGGCCGAGGTGCCGGACAGGCTGTAGGTGTCGGTGGTCGCCGTGCCGCGGTTCGACGTGCCCTTGACGATCATGGCGGACCCGCTGCGGATCGCGTCGACCAGCGCCCGGTCCGTCTTCTCGTCGCGCGCCCAGGCGGTGTCGCCGTCGGTGAACAGCTTGAAGTTCTGGTTGCCGATCGAGACGATGGTCTCGCTCTTTTCCTTGTAGGTGTAGCCGGTGGTCACGCTGACCACGTCCAGGCTCTTTTCCGCCGGACGGTGCGTGATCAGCACGTAGATGTCGCCGCGCTGCTTGTAATTGCCCTCGTCCTTCTTGGGCCGGCTCGACATGTAGCAGACCTTCTGGCCGCTCTCGTCGTACGAGAACGCGTTCCAGTCGTTGAACGAGCCGATCAGCTGCGGTTCCGCGGCGGTGGCTGCGGTTCCGGAGGCGAGCGTCGCCAGGGCGAGGCAGAGTGCCGGGAGGAGGGCGGCTGACCGGAAGGAAGGGAGAAGGCTGATCATTGTGCAGGTGCGAAATGGTATCGGCATGGCGCCACACTATACAGGTTGAGGGAGGATTTCCAGCGCCCGTAGCGCCCAAATTAACCGTGGTAACCACTCTTGTGCGCCGGTGTTGGAAAAATTTCCGTTAACCGGGTGATCCGGCCCGGGAGGTTCCGCGTAGAAGTTCCCATGGAATGCGCATTTTCGTTGCGGGCGACACCGGCGGGCGGGACGCCTTGGGCCATCTGCGGGCTTGTCCTGGGGCGGGTATTCACCTTCAATAGGGAGATGCCGGATATTCCGCCCCTTGCCGCCGCCCAGGAGCGGTCGCTTGACGATCTTCTGGTCGCCGTCGCGCGCGACCGGGACCGCGGAGCGTTTTCCGAGCTGTTCCACCGGATCGCGCCCAAGCTGAAGGGCTACCTGCAGCGGCTCGGCGCCGGGCCGTCCCAGGCCGACGAGCTCGCGCAGGAGGTCATGCTGCTGGTCTGGCGCCGCGCCGAGGCCTTCGATCCGGTCCGGTCGGGTGCCGCCACCTGGATTTTCACCATCGCCCGCAACAAGCGAATCGACACCCTCCGGCGGGAGCGCCGGCCCGAGATCGATCCCGACGATCCGGCCCTGGTTCCCGCCATAGTCCCGGACGCGCCGCCGAGCGCCGACCGGACCATCGAATCGGTCGAGGACACCGCGCGCCTGCGCGCGGCCATCCTGAGACTGCCGGCCGAGCAGGCGGACCTGCTGCGGCTGGCCTATTTCGAGGACCAGCCCCACGCCGCGATCGCCGCGACGCGCGGCCTGCCGCTCGGGACCGTCAAGTCGCGGCTGCGCCTCGCCATGGGCCGCCTGCGCCGGGAACTGGAGGAGGGGCGATGATCCCGGCCCATCACCCCGACGACGCGCTGCTGGCCGGCTACGCGGCCGGAACCCTGGACGAGGTGACCGGCCTCGTGGTGGCTACCCACCTGGCGCTCTGTCCCGCGTGCCGGAACGCCGTGGCCCTGTTCGAGGCGGTCGGAGGGGCCCTGCTCGACGACGTCGAGCCGGCTCCGATGGCGCCGGACGCGCTGCCGGCCGTGATGGCGCGGCTCGACCGGGAGGACGCCGGCGGGAGGTTGCCTGCCGCGGATGCCCGGCCTGACGGCGCGCCGGAGTCGGTGCCGGCGCTGCCCCGGCCGCTGCGCGACTATGTCGGGGGCGACCTGGACGCGGTGCGGTGGAAGCGGCTGATCCGCGGAGTCGATCTGTACGACATACCGGTCGGCTCCACCGGCGGGGGACGGATCAAGGCCCGGCTGATGCGGATCAAGGGCGGCGTCGCGGTGCCTCAGCACACCCATGAGGGGATCGAGCTGACCCTGGTGCTGGCGGGAGGCTTCAGCGACGCCTCGGGGCACTACCGGCGCGGCGACCTCGCGTGTTCCGACGCCGAGGTGGACCACCGGCCGGTCGCCGACGAGGGCGCGGACTGCGTCTGCGTCACCCTGACCGACGCCCCGCTCCGGCTGACCGGCCCGCTGATGCGCCTGCTGAACCCGTTCGTGAGGTTCTGACCCGGCGCCGCGGGGATCGAAGCTCAGTGGTGCGGCCGGGCCAGGATGGCATCGAGATCGGCGGCGGTGAGGGTCGGCGCGTCGATGACGGCGTCGAGCCAGCGGTCGAGGCCGGCGATCTCCGCCGTGCGGATACGGCGCCCGGTCTCCTCGGACACCGCGACATGGCGGCGCTCGATCAGACGGAGGAGCGCTTCTCGTAGTGGAAGTTCAGGGCGTAGTATTCCAGCATGCGCCGGACCATGTCCGGGCGGCGCTGGCGCACGGAGGAGAACTCGGCCGACAGGAAGCTGGCGACCCGGTCGCCGGTCCATGCGGTGCGGTGACGCGGCGCGGGCTTGATATATAGGCCACAGATGGACGCAGAGAGCGCCGGGAGACCGGCAAGGAGTAGCGGGTGAAAGTCCTGTACGGTGAAGGAGTAGCGACCCACACCGGCCCCGAGTCATGCGGCGGCGGTCGCGAGGCCGCCGGCGAAGCGTTGACAGGGGAGCGCATAGGCCAGCCATTGAGCCGCGTAAGAATCTCGATCCCGGATGCCGACAGGGTTCTGTGCCTGGAAGGCGATACGGCGGGGCGCGTCATGCGAGCACCCCGGCGGTCCGGCGTGGTCAGAGACCCTGGCATGTGCGGACGCTCCTTGCGCGGGAACCGGGAGATCTTCGGCGTGACCAGGGGCCGATGGCCGTCTGGTCCGCACCGGGAAGGCGAGGAGCCGTAGCCGGTGACGCACGCGCCGAAGAGGTCAGACCCATCCATAGTACCTGTGAAGCCGGCGAACGCGGACGCGGAGCCGGTGGAGGGAAGGGGTGGGGCCGAGGGGAATGCGTCTCCGCCGCACACGGGCCGGGCTCAGGACCGGGCCCCCGTGCTCTCGGGGCTGGAGCGCATACGTCAAGCGGCACGGGAGCGAAAGGAGGAGCGGTTCACCACCCTTCTGACGCACGTGGATACCGACCTGCTGCGCTTTGCCTATCGGGCATTGAAGCGGGACGCGGCACCGGGTGTGGACGGAATGACGTGGCGGGAGTACGCGGAGGGGCTGGAGGAACGGCTGGCGGACCTGAAGGACCGCGTGCATTCCGGCCGCTACCGGGCGCACCCGTCACGCCGGCATGTCATCCCCAAGCCGGACGGCCGGATGCGGCCGCTCGGGATCGCGGCGCTGGAGGACAAGATCGTCCAGCGGGCGCTGGTGGAGGTGCTGAACGCCATCTACGAGGAAGACTTCCTCGGCTTCTCCTACGGCTTCCGGCCGGGACGGGGGCAGCACGACGCGCTCGACGCGTTGGCGGTGGCGATCGGCGAGTGCCGGGTGAACTGGATCCTGGATGCCGATATCCGGGCGTTCTTCGACAGCATCGACCACACCTGGATGATGCGGTTCCTGGAACACCGGATCGGCGATGCCCGCGTCCTGCGGCTGATCCGCAAGTGGCTGACGGTCGGCGTGGTGGACGAGACGGGGAAACGGCAGCCGGCGACGGCCGGCAGCCCGCAAGGGGCGGTGGCATCGCCACTGCTGGCCAACGTCTATCTCCACTACGTCTACGACCTGTGGGTCCGGCAGTGGCGCCAGCGCCACGCGACCGGGACCATGGTCGTGGTGCGCTACGCCGACGACACCGTCGTCGGGTTCGAGCACCGGTCGGACGCCGAGCGGTTCCTCGCGGACTTGCGGGAGCGCCTGGCGCGGTTCGCCCTGGAACTGAACGCCGACAAGACCCGCCTGATCGAGTTCGGCCGGCAGGCACAGGCCGACCGGGCCAAGCGCGGCGCGGGAAAACCGGAGACCTTCGACTTCCTGGGCTTCACCCACATCTGTGGGCGGTCCCGGCGTGGCGGCTTCCTGCTGCGACGCCAGACCCGGCGCCAGCGCAAGCAGGCCAAGCTCAAGGAAATCAAGGAGGAACTCCGGCGGCGCTGGCACCAGGGCATCCCGGAGCAAGGCCGGTGGCTGGGACAGGTGATGAGCGGCTTCTACGCCTACTTCGCCGTCCCGACCAACTACCGGGCCCTTGCCAACCTGCGCTACCATGTCGGCGTCCTGTGGATGAGGGCGCTGCGTCGGCGCAGCCAGAAGGACAAGACACCGTGGGACAAACTCACGCGCCTTGCCGATCACTGGCTGCCACGGCCGCGCATCATTCATCCCTGGCCCGGAAACCGCTTCCGCGTCAAACACCCAAGGTGGGAGCCGGATGCCTTAATCGGGCACGTCCGGTTCTGTGCGGGGGGCGCCCGGTAACGGGCGTCCCTACCGCGATTGAACTCAGATAAGAATCTCGGATCAGCGCCGGCGGGTCGCGAGCATGCCCGAGGCCGGAACCCATCTGAGTTCATCTGCGTGCATCTGCGGCCCTATTCCTTGCGGGTCCGATAGATCTGCTTGCCGTGGACGTGTCCGGGGACCGCCTCGGTCGGGCCGCCGACGCGGACCGGGCGCTCGGCGAAGCGGCCCAGGCTGATCATGCGGTCGTACATCACGAGGGCGCCCGCGACGCCGACATTGATGCAGAAGCGGGTCGGGATCCTGACCACGAACTCGCAGCGCTCGACCAGTTCGGGCGACAGGTTCCCGCGTTCCGGGCCGAACACGTAGGCGGCGCGGAGCGGGTGGCGGAAGCTGGGCAGGTCGATAGAGCAGTCCAGCAGCTCGACTCCGACCAGGGCGCAGCCCTGCGGCAGGTCCAGCGATGCCAGGTCGGGATAGTGGTAGAGCGGCAGGTGGCTGCCGGCATCGGAGGTGTCGGAGACGCGGAGCTGGCGCTTGTCCAGCCGGGCGTCGATGGTGAAGGCGAAACTGGCGCCGAAGGCATGGGCAGACCTGACAAGGTTGCCCACGTTGAAGGCCTTGCTGACGCCCTCTACCCCGATTGCAAAATATCCACGCATGAGCGCACCTTGCACCGGCGCTTCCGCCGGGGCAAGTATCACGCGTTCTGAAGCACCGTCGGATGGAATTCCCATGAGCGATCACCACGGCCACGCCTGTTGCGGACATGGCCATACCCATGGACACGACGCTTCCGGCTCCCTGGCCGGGCCACTGGCCGGGTCACTGGAAGGTCATGCCGAGCTGGGCGCCGCCGAGACGCCGGTCCTGGTCGAGGTGACGCGCGGCGGCGTCGTCGAATCCCGCCATCGCGGCATCGCCGCCGTCGTCGACGCCGATGGCCACGTGGTCGCCCACTGGGGCGATTTCGAGAAGCCGGTCTATGCCCGCTCGGCGATCAAGTCGCTGCAGGCGATCCCGCTGGTCGAGAGCGGCGCCGTCGAGGCGTTCGGCATCTCCGACGAGGAACTGGCGCTGGCCTGCGCCTCCCACAACGGCGAGGAGCGCCACACCAGGCTGGTCGCCGCCTGGCTGGAGCGGATCGGCTGCGGGCCCGCGGACCTGGAATGCGGCACCCACCTGCCGTATGACGAGCAGACCGCCCACGGCCTGATCCGGGCGGGCGAGGGGCCCGGGACCGTCCATAACAACTGCTCCGGCAAGCATGCCGGCATGCTCTCCACCGCCCGGCACAAGGGCGAGGCTACCAAGGGCTATATCCGCTTCGACCACCCGGTGCAGCAGCGCATCCTGGGCGTGCTGGAGCAGATGACGGCGCGCGACCTGTCCGCGGCGCCCCGGGGCGTTGACGGCTGCGGCATCCCGACCATCGCGATCCCGCTGGGGTCGCTCGCGCTGGCGATGGCCCGGATGGCCGACCCGCGCGAACTGCCGGACCGAAGGGCCGAGGCGGTCGCCCGCATCCGGCACGCCTGGGGGGCCCATCCCTATCTGGTCGGCGGGCGCGGCACCTTCGACACCCGCATGATGGAGGCGGCCGCCGGCGAGGCGCTGGTCAAGATCGGTGCCGAGGGCGTGATGTGCGCCGTCCTGCCCAAGCTGGGCCTGGGCATCGCCGTGAAGATCGAGGATGGCGCCACCCGCGCCGCCGGAATCGCCATGGCCGCCCTGCTGCGCCAGTGCAAGGTGCTGACCGAGGCCCGCTGGCAGGAACTGGCGGAGGTGACCCATCCCGTGATCACCAACCGTGTCGGCCTCCCGGTCGGGGAGATCCGTCCGGCTGCCGGGTGGCCCGAGTAAGGTTGGCCCCGGACTGAGGTTGGCCAGGCCGGACGGGGACTATATAGTCCGGCCGCCGAAGAGGAATCGAGGAGGGGAGCCGATGCGTGCCGTGGTGTGCCGGGAATGGGGCGGGCCGGAGAGTCTGGTCCTGGAAGAGGTCGCGGAGCCCGGGGCGCCGGGGGCGGACCAGGTCCGGGTCGCCGTCAGGGCGGCGGGCATCAACTTCGCCGACACGCTGATGATCCGCGGCAAGTACCAGGTCAAGCCGGAGTTCCCGTTCTCGCCGGGGCTGGAGGTCGCCGGGATCGTCGAGGAGGTGGGGTCCGGCGTGACCTCGGTCCGGCCGGGCGACCGGGTGATGGCGCTGCTCGACCATGGCGGCTACGCCGAGCGGGCGGTGGCGCGGGCGGCCGACGTGTTCCCCATCCCGGACTCGATGGATTTCGAGACGGCGGCGGGCTTCCCGATCGCCTACGGCACCTCGCACGTGGCGCTGTGGGAACGAGCCGGGCTGAAGCCCGGGGAGACGCTGGTGGTCCACGGTGCCGCCGGGGGCGTCGGACTGACCGCCGTCGAGATCGGCAAGGCCATGGGCGCCACCGTGATCGCCTCCGCCGGATCGGCCGAGAAGCTGGCGGTCGCGTCCGGCCGCGGCGCCGACCACCTGATCGACTATCGCGCCGAGGATATCCGCGCCAGGGTCAAGGAACTGACCGGCGGGGCCGGTGCCGACGTGATCTTCGATCCGGTCGGGGGGGACGTGTTCGACACCAGCCTGCGCTGCGTCGCCTGGGGCGGGCGGCTGCTGGTGATCGGGTTCGCCGAAGGGCGCATCCCGCAGATCCCGGCCAACATCCTGCTGGTCAAGAACTGTGCCGCGGTAGGCGTCCACTGGGGTGCCTATCGCCAGCATGCGCCGGCCACCGTCGACGAGAGCTTCCGCACCCTGTTCCGATGGTTCGAGGAGGGGCGGATCCGGCCGCACATCTCGCACCGGCTGCCGATCGAGGACAACGGGGAGGCGCTGCGGCTGCTGATCAGCCGGCGCTCGACCGGCAAGGTGGTCCTCTCGATCCCCGGGCGAGACTGATCCGGATCTGCTTGGAACCGAATTCGATGCCCGACCGCCTGCGCGCCCAGTACGAGGCCTATCCCTATCCCGCGCGCGATCCCCGTGACGAGGCCAAGCGCCTGCTGACCGGGTCGCCGGGTCATCTGGACGAGGTGAACCACTATGTCTTCGGCGGCCGTCTCGGCGGGAGTCCCGGCGGGACGGCGCCGTTCCGCGTGCTGTTCGCCGGCGGCGGGACCGGCGACGGCACGATCATGCTGGCCCAGCAGGCGGCCGACGCCGGGCTGGCGGCCGAGATCACCTATCTGGACCTGTCGGATGCCTCGCGGTCGATCGCGGAGCGGCGGGCCGAGGCGCGGGGGCTGACCAACATCCGCTTCCGCAGCGGGTCGCTGCTCGACTGGGCGGGGCTGGGGAGCTTCGACTACATCGACTGCTGCGGCGTGCTGCACCATCTGGAGGACCCCGCGGCGGGGCTCCGGTCGCTGCTGTCCGCCCTGGCGCCCGGCGGCGGCATCGGGCTGATGGTCTACGGCACGTTCGGGCGGACGGGGGTCTATCCGCTGCAGGACGCCCTGCGCACCCTGGCGGACGGGCTGCCCGACGCCGAGCGGGTAGACCTGGCCAAACGCCTGCTCAAGACCTTGCCGCCGACCAATTGGCTGAAGCGCAACCCTTTCATCGGCGACCACCAGGAGTCCGACGCCGGACTCTACGACCTGCTGCTGCACAGCCGCGACCGCGCCTATACGGTGCCGGAGCTGGCGGACCTGGCATCGGGCTGCGGCCTCGCCATCACCGCCTTTATCGAGCCGGCGCGCTACGATCCCGCGCGCTACATCGCCGATCCCCGCGTCCGGCGGCGCCTGGACGGTCTCGGCGCGGTGGCGCGGGCCGCCCTGGCCGAGCAGCTTTCGGGCAGCATGGCGAAACATGTGTGCTACCTGGTGCGGCCGGAGGACGCCGCCGATGCCGTGGCGACACCCGACGACCTGGACATGGTGCCGGTGTTGCGGGATCTCGACGGCGCCGCCATCGCCCGCGGCCTCAAGCCCGGCGCCGGCTTGCGCGCCGACCTCGGCGGGATGCCGGTGAACCTGCCGATGCCCCGGCTGGCCGGTCCGTTGCTGGCCCGGATCGACGGCCGCACCAGCGTGGGTAAGCTCTATGAAGCACTTGGAAAAGTTGAACCGGGGTTGACCATTCCGGCGTTTCTTGCACAATTCAACGATCTGTACACGGTTCTGAATGGGATGAACAAACTCCTGCTCCGCCGGCAACATGGGGCCGCGCAAGGCGTTCAGTATTACTGAGCATCTACGGCACCGATGCCGGAATGCGAGGACGGCATGTGGACTACCATCCTTCAGACAACGGCCGCACCCTGGAGTGCCAGACAGGACGCCCGCGGCGGCGTTGCCACGACCGTCGTCCTGGTCCGGATCGCGGCGGTCCTCCTTGGCTTCATCCCGACGGCGCGCCGCGACGGCGGCACGATCATGGCCGTCCGGGGCCAGCGCTGCGTCAAGTCGTCACCGCCCTGATCCTCACGATACCCGGCTTTCGCTGAAACGGACTCCCGTCCCGGGAGTCCGTGGTTCTGCGCTGTCCTTGCGACACGCGCCAAGTCCCGGTTCTCGTGAGATCGATTTATGGTGTTGTTGGCAACTTCCGATTCATCAAGGCACGGTACGGGCGGGCCGTCCGGGAGCAAAGCCCGGATCGGCTGGATGGATACGCTGCGCGGAATGGCGATCGTCCTCGTCATACTCGACCATGCGCTCTATCACGCCACGCTCAGTTCCGACAGCGTTCCCCAATGGATCGCGACCCTATCGCTGATCTTCAACCCGCTTCGCATGCCGCTGATGGTGTTCCTGTCGGGCATGCTGCTCAGCCCGTCGCTGCGCAAGGGCGCCCCAGACTATCTGACGGGGAAGACGCGGAACATCCTCTATCCCTATGTCCTGTGGTCGACGGTCTACGTCTCCCTCTGGGTGATCGCGGCCCCGTTCTCCGGCACGCCCCATTCCTGGAGCGAGCTGCTGATGATCCCCTATGCGCCGCAGGGACATATGTGGTTTCTCCACAACCTGTTCCTGTTCTACCTGATCATGCTGGCATTCCAGCGGGTCTCGCGCCTGGTCGTCGCGGCGGTGGCCCTGGCGGCGTCGGGGCTGTTCGATTTCTGGTATCTCGACCGGTTCTTCTTCCTGCTGGGATTCTTCGCGCTGGGCGACTATGCCGTCCAGCGGGAGGATCTGATCTCCAGGCTGCTGGCCAACCGCGCGATCGTGGCGGTCATGACCGTGCTGACCCTCGGCATGCCGGCCACCGTCCTGCTGCTGGAAACCGATCTGCGGTACCGGATACCCAGCATCCCGCTGGCCGTGGGCGGCATCGGCGTCATGATCCTGCTGGCCGGACGAATCGGCGACAAGCCGTTCGCGGCGCTGTTCCGCCATATCGGCCGGAACTCGCTGCCGGCCTATATCCTGCACTGGATCATCCTGGCGGCGGCCGTGGTGGTGCTGAAGAGGATCGTCCCGCAGGACCAGGGGATGCTGCTGTTCACCGTGCTCGGGACCATCGGCTTCATAGGGACGCTGACGGCCATCGAGGTGATCAACCGGCTGGGACTGCACTGGCTGTTCTCCTGGCCGAAACGCGCCCGGAAGAAGCCTCAAGGTGCCGGAAGGAGCGACGGTTCGGCGCACCTGATGCGCGGGGTGCACCTGAGGAACGCCAAATGAGGTGACGGGCACCCGCCGCGACGGGGGCGGGTCAGACCTGGATGTCAATCCGGCCACCGCGGCTGCGCAATCCCTGGTTCGAGATCTCGAACGAGGAACTCATCAGCTGCGGCGTCTGGTTCTGCCGGCTCTCGTTCTTCTGGACGACCTCTTCGGTCACCGCGTTCTGCGACTGGACGCGCGCCTGGTAACTGGCCCTGACCGGGCTCATCGCCTTGCCGATGTCCGACAGTCCCATGGACATGATCTGCTGACCCTATTCGCTTGGTTCCATGCCCGGCATCGCGTCGGACATCCACTATTTATCACAAACGCGATCGGGGTGCGACTATCCGTTGAGGGTAGCTGTTGCGTCCCGTTCGTCACGCGGCCATGCCGGAGGCCCGCTTGACGGTCGGCAGCGTTATGCGGACGCGGGTTCCCACGTCGATCGTGCTGTCGATGGTCACGGTGCCGCCATGCCCCCTGACCAGCGAATCGACCAGCGAAAGTCCCAGCCCCGTCCCCTCCTGCCCGCGGGTATAGGCGCTGTCGATCCGCTCGAACGGCTGCAGCACCGTCAGCAACCGGTCGGCGGGGATGCCGATTCCGGTGTCGGAGACGGAGAGTTCCACGTAGCCCCCCGTGCTCCGCCGGCAGGCCAAGTCGATCCGGCCGTGGTCCGGGGTGAACTTGATGGCGTTCGACAGCAGGTTGAACAGGATCTGCTTGACCGCCCGCTCGTCGGCGTGGAGCGGTTCGTCCTCGGCGTCGCCCAGATCGACGTGGAGGGAATGGCCGTGATCCTCCGCACGCTGGCGCACCAGCTTGATCACCGAGTTCACCACCGGCCCGATCGCCAGGGCGTTCGGGATCAGGTCGAGCTTGCCGGCCTCGATCTTCGACAGGTCCAGGATGTCGTTGATCAGCGACAGGAGGTGCTCGCCGCTGGTGTGGATGTCGCCGGCATACTCGGCATAGCGGTCGAGGTCGTCGCCGAAGCTGCGCTCCCGGATGATCTCGGAGAATCCCAGGATCGCGTTGAGCGGCGTCCGCAGTTCGTGGCTCATGCAGGCCAGGAAGTTGGACTTCGCCCGGTTCGCCTCCTCGGCGCGGGCCCGTTCCCGGTCGCGCTGGTCGACCAGGCTCGCCAGTTCGGCCTCGCGCCGCCTGATCTCGTCGATGTCGCTGAACACGCCGATGATCCCGGCCCGCTGGGAGGCCGCGTTGAGGAACACCGCCTTGCTGATCACGGCGGCGCGGAGGCTGCCGTCGGCGTAGCGGACCTCGGTCTCGAAGGTCCGGGAGCCGCCGTGCATGCGCAGGTCGCGGTCCACCTTGGCATAGACCTCGGCGATCTCGGGATCGGCGATGTCGGTGACCCGCAGCCCCTTGACGCCGCCCCGTTCCAGGCCGAGGGCCTGCTCGAACGCCCGGTTGGCGCCGAGATAGACGCCGTTCATGTCCTTGAAGAAGACCGGCAGGGGAATGGTGTCGAGCAGGGTATGCTCGAACCGGGCCTGGTCCTCCAGCGCCCGTTCGGCCAGGATGCGGTCGGTCACGTCGTGCTGGATACCGATGAAATGGGTCAGCCGGCCGTCGTCGTCGCAGACCGGCGCGATGCTGACCTGGTTGTAGAACAGCGACCCGTCCTTGCGGAAATTGCGCACCGTCGCCACCACGGGGCTGCTGTCGCGCAGCGCCCGGCGGATCTCCTCCAGCGCCGGCTGGGCGATCTCCGTCCCGTGCATGAAGCGGGGGTTCCTGCCGACCACCTCGGCGGACGTGTAGCCGGTGTTGCGCTCGAAGGCGTGGTTGACCCAGGTGATCGGGGTGTCGATGCCGGCCCGGCAGATCAGGATGCCGTTGCTCGACTGGGCCAGGGCGTGGTCCTTCAGCCGCAGTTCGGAGAAGGCTTCCGACCGCGACCGCTCGATCTGGAACAGCCGGGCCAGCAGCAGCAGGCCGCCGGCGGTCAGGATGCCGACGATCAGGGCCGCGATCGTCACTGTGCGCCACCAGGCGGCCAGCGTCTCCTCCGTCCGGTTCGCCGCGACGGCGAGGAGCGGCAGGACGCGGGTCTGGGCCGCAGCGGCGATCAGGCCGTCCCGTTCGGCGACCTGGATGGCGCCGGCGTCCGGCGTGCCGCCTGCGATCAGCCGGACCGCGTCGACCGCGATTCCCTGGCGCTGCCCGGCGAACATGTCGGCCGGCCCGACCACGATGTCGCCGTCGGGCAGCGTCAGCGCCTCCACCTGCTCGACCCCGGCGGTGTGACCGTATCCCAGCAGCGCCACCGCCTGGAAGCTCGCCTGGGCGATGCCCAGGAAACGCCCCCGCCGATCCAGGATCGAGCGCCGGAGGGCGACCAGTCCCAGCACGTGATCATGGCCCATGCTGCCGGTGATCCGGCCGCCGGCATGGTCCCGAAGCGTGGTTTCGTCCAGCCCGAGGTCCGCCGATCTCGGGCAGGCGGAGGACCGCACGGCGCCGTCGGGGCCGAAGATCACAAGGCAGCCGCCGGTCGGCAGGTGGCGGGCCATGAAGCGCTGGATCGGATCGCGGGTCGCCGGTCCGGTTCCTTCCGAGTCGCGTTCCTCCAGGTTGAACGCGGCGGCGGCGAGGGCCACGCCGACTTGGCGCAGGACCCCGTCGGCGTGCTGCGCCAGCAGGATCGCCCGGGTCTCCGCTTCCAACCGCACCTCGGCCAGCCGGTCCATGCGGTCCTTCCACAGGCCGACGACCAGAAGAACGATCACCAGCCCGATGGTCGCGGCGGCGAAGACCGTCGCGCCGGCCAGGGTCGACAGGGTATGGTAGGATGGACCGGTCCGGCGCTGCCGGTGTTTCGGCGGTTCGTCGGTCACGGTCATTCCTTCAGTCCCGCGGTGATGCGGTCGATGGCGCGTCCATCGATCCCGGACCGCAGCGCCACCGCCGCCTGATCGGTGACCAGCCGGGCCCGGACGGCCGAGGTTCGTTCCGGCGTCGGGACGGCGATCCGGACGCCGGCCCCGAGGGCGCGGTCGCGGGCGTCCGCCTGCGCCCGGGCGGCCAGGGCGCGCCCTTCCTCGACGCCGAGGTCCCAGGCGGTGCGCAGGTCGCGGCGGCTTCCCTCGTCGAGTTGACGCCAGAAGTAGTCGGACACCAGCGGGACGTAGTGGGAGAAATACTGGCGGTCCTCCAGCGCGAAGCGCACGCCCCGGGACCACAGCGGAATGCTGTCGAGCGTCGCGAAGGTGGAGATCAGGCCGTCCACCCTGTTTTCCGTCAGCGCGCGGGGCAGGTCGGTCCAGGCGATCGTCACGGGCTCCGCGCCCAGCGCCGCGAGCCGCCAGGCGTTCGCCATCCCGCCCGGGGACCGGATGCGCAGCCCGGCGAGGTCGTCCACGTCGTCGATCGCCGTCCGGGTGGTGAAGACATGGGCGAAGCCGAGCCCGATCCAGCGTCCGAGGACGATGGCGCCCAGGCCTTCCTCGATCTGGCCGTTCATCGCTTCGATCGCCGGGCCGTCCTGGACCAGCGCCGCCTCCTCAGGGGTGCGCCCGTAGAAGACCGGCAGCATGAAGGCGCCGGTGTCGGGAGCCACCTGGTCGAGCTGCCACGTCCCGGCGACCGCCATGCCGATCTTGCCCTGGACCAGGGCGGCCAGGACATCGCGGTCGCGGTAGAGCTCGCCGCCGAACCGGTGGTCGACATCGATCCGGTCGGCGCAGCATTCGCGCACCCGTTCGACGAAACGGCGGACGATCACGGTCTGTACATGGCCGGGACCGTTCTCGGTCGAAATCAGCAGCGTCGGCCGGGCCAGTGCGCTTTCCGTGGCGGCGGTCAGGGCGACGGTCAGGGCGGCGATCATGATGAAAAGGCATAGGCGGATCGTCATAATACGAATTCGTAACAGGTCCGCGGCGGCCGGGGTTTGATATCGATCAAGTCTTCTGTCGGACAGGTTGCCGCGCCGCCGGCCGCGATGTCGCACCGGGGGCGTTCCTGCCGCGGCGGCGTTCAGGGCGACCGGTCTTCCGACAGCCCGTATTTCCGCAGGTAGCCGCGGAACTGGTGGTAACGGAGACCGAGGTCCGCGGCCGCCCGCTTCCGGTTGAACTGGTTGCGCTCCAGGGCCGCCGTCAGCAGCCCGATCTCGAAAGCGCGCACCGCGTCCGGGAAGGAATCCGGCTCCGGCGGAGCCGGGCGGGAGGCCGGGACCGGCGGCGGCGGGGAGGCGGGCGGTACGGGCCGCCAGGGCGAGGCGAAGGGATCGAGCACCACCGTGTCGACCGGCCGGTCGGGCCGCTCGGACCGGTAGACGGTGCGTTCCACCGTGTTCTTCAGCTCGCGGACATTGCCCGGCCAGTCGTGGGCCAGCAGATGCCCGAGGGCGCGGTCGGTAAAGCCGGGAAAATAGGGCCGCCCCAGTTCCCGCGCCATGGCGACGGCGAAATTCTCGGCCAGCAGGGGGATGTCCTCCGGCCGGGCGCGCAGCGGCGGGATCGTGATGACGTCGAAGCTCAGCCGGTCCAGCAGGTCGGCGCGGAACTTCCCCTCCGCCGCGAGCGCCGGGAGGTCGGCGTTGGTGGCGCCGATCAGGCGGACGTCGGTCGCCAGTGTCTGGCTGCCGCCGACCCGCTCGAACTCGCCGTACTCGATCACGCGCAGCATCTTCTCCTGGACCGCCGGCGGGGCGTTGGCGATCTCGTCCAGGAACAGGGTGCCGTCGTCGGCCAGTTCGAACCGGCCGACATGGCGCCGCACGGCACCGGTGAAGGCGCCGGCCTCGTGGCCGAACAGCTCGCTTTCCAGCAGCGACTCGGCCAGCGCGCCGCAGTTGAGCTTGACGAACGCGCGGTCCCATCGCCTGGACAGATAGTGCAGGCGGGCCGCCACCAGCTCCTTGCCGGTGCCGCGCTCGCCGATCACCAGCGTCGGCTTGTCCAGCGGAGCCGCCTTGGAGACATGCTCCAGCATCGCCTGGAAGGCCGGGGACTCGCCCATCAGGGCGGGCAGATCGGGGGAAGGTCTTGTCATGTGGTGGATTTCGCCAATGAATGAGCTTTTACGCCATCATATGGCGCGATTTCTCCGGAGTGCCAGGGAAGAAGCCGGGGCATCTTTCCAGTTTTTCAGCGATATCAAGGGTTTGCGCGTGAAGCGTTGGGTTGGCACGGCGCCTGCAATACGAGACGCGTACATCATGACCGTTCCCCTTGGAGACTGCCATGCAGGACTATGCGCGTTACCGGAGCAGCTATCAGAACACGGCCCGGTCCAGCCGGAGCACCGGCGAGCGCTTCCTTGCCTATCTGCGCACCCGCTCGACCGAGACCTGGGTGTTCTTCGCCGCCGGCGTGATCCTGGGCGCCTTCGTCGGCTGACCGGACGCCGAACCGACCCTTCTTCCCACAGACCACATACGGGACAAGCCATCATGGGCATTTTTTCGCGCCTGAGCGACATCATCAATTCCAACCTCAACGCGATCCTCGACCGCGCCGAGGATCCCGAGAAGCTGATCCGCCTGGTGATCCAGGAGATGGAGGACACGCTGGTCGAGGTCCGCTCCAGCACCGTCAAGACCATCGCCGAGCGCAAGGAGATCGAGCGCCGCCTGGTTTCCCTCAACCGCGAATTGGAGGACTGGCAGCGCAAGGCCGAACTGGCGCTGTCGCGCGACCGGGAGGATCTCGCCAAGGGCGCGCTGGTCGCCAAGTCCAAGATCGCCGAGCAGATCGACACGCTTCAGCACCAACTCGTCCATATCGAGGAGGCGCTGGCCAAGAGCAGCGAGGACATCAGCCGGCTGCAGGAGAAGCTGACCGACGCCAAGAAGCGCGAGAAGGCCATCGTGCTGCGCCAGAAGTCGGCGGCCAGCCGGCTGAAGGTCAACACCCAGATCCACGACGACCGGATCAACGAGGCGTTCGCCCGGTTCGAACAGGTCGAGCGGAACCTGGACGAGATGGAAGGGCGGGTCGAGGCCTTCGATCTCGGCCGGAAGCGGACGCTGGCCGAGGAGTTCTCCGACCTGGAGGCCTCGTCCAAGGTTGAGCAGGAGCTGGCCGACCTGAAGGCCCGCCTGCACAACTCCAAGCCGGTGGCGGGCTAAGCCATGGGTGGCGGGGGCGTTTTCGTCCTGGCGGTGCTGTTCCTGACCATCGTGGCACCGCTCTGGATCATTTTCCACTATGTCACCAAGTGGCGGTCGGCCCGCGGGCTGTCCGCCGAGGATGAACGGACGCTGGCCGAGCTGTGGGACAGCGCGGGCAGGATGGAGAACCGGATCGTCAGCCTGGAGAAGATACTGGACGCCGAGGCGCCGGGATGGAGGAACCGCCAATGAGCTGGCCGGAATCACCCTTCGCCTCGCCCAACCCTCACCGGCTCTACCGGGACAGGGACAAGGGCAAGTTGTTCGGCGTCTGCGCCGGCTTGGCCGATTACTTCGGGGTGGACGTCTTCCTCGTCCGCCTCGGGGTGGCCCTGGGCGGAGTTTTCTTCACCATGCCGATCGTCGGCGCATACCTGCTGGCGGCGCTGGTGCTCAAGCACAAACCCGCGCGGGTCTATGCCAGCCGGGAGGAAGAGGACTTCTGGCGCACGGTCGCGACCAAGCCGGATGTCACCATCGCCGGCCTGAAGCACAAGTTCCGCGAGATGGAACGGCGTCTGGGCGGCATGGAGACTTATGTCTCATCGAAGGAGTTCGAACTGGACAGGGCGATCAACGATCTCGATCGGTGACCGGCCGCCGGTTCGAACGAGGCTTCGGCCCGGACACGCAGTCCGGGTCGGGTGCCTCCACACGGATCCGCAAACATGGATCCGGGGATGGAATCAGCGGCGCTGGTTACGCCGGTTGGCACGGACCCGCACGGGGACCGGACGCGGCGCGCTGGCGGCAACGTAGCAGCCGGCAACGGCGACAGAGGTGATCAAAGCTATCAGTGCGATTTCCATGTATCCTCTCCTTCGTTGCCAATTAGATTGGTGCAACACCGGTGCGGTTGGTAGGGGTAAAATGAAGCCCTATGCCGTTTTTGCGACTCTGAACAGTTGCCGCTTTTTTGGACCAGTTTCGTTTACGAGAAATTAACCAAGCATTAGGCTTCGGCCTGCTCCCGGGGTCCCTCCGCGGCCCCTGAAGAGTCAACCACGAAACCGCCGCCGGGTTCCTCGAAGCCGCGAAAGATGCGTGCCGTGGCTGGACGCCGTCAGGCGGCGCGCATGTCCCGGATGAAGTCGTCGACATGGCTGCGCAGGGCGGCCGTCCGGACCGCGCGGGCGGCCACGTCGGCCCGGCGGCATGATCTGCCCGAGTCCTGCGGGCCGGTCTCCGGGCACTCCGGATGAAGCGGCCCTGTCCTGGCAACCCGGCGCCGCGTCCCTATCTTGTGACGCAGGCGCTGGCACCATCCGGAAACAGGACCCTCCCTTTGACACTCCGGGCGAATTCACTCCTGAAGGCCTACGGCGTCCTCCGGTCCGCGTTGATCTACCGGGCCAATCCCCTGCGGCGGCGGCGGTCCAGGGAGTTCTACGGCCGTTTTCTCGGTCCCGGCGATCTCGCCTTCGACATCGGGGCGCATCTGGGGGACCGGGTCCGGGCTTGGCGCGACCTGGGCGCCCGGGTCGTCGCGGTCGAGCCGCAGCCCCATCTGGCCGCCGTGCTCGACCGCTTCCACGGACACGACCCTTCGGTAACGCTGGTTCCCGCGGCCCTGGGGGCGGCGCCGGGCAGCGCCGAGCTGCTGATCAACCGGCGCAATCCCACGCTGTCCACCCTGTCGGCGGAATGGGCCGCCGAGGTGGCGGCGTCGCCGCGCTTTCCCGGCGAGCGCTGGGAGGAGCGTGTCACGGTGGAGGTGACGACCCTGGATGCGCTGATCGCCGCGCACGGCGTGCCGCGGTTCTGCAAGATCGACGTGGAGGGCTTCGAGCGGGCGGTGCTCGACGGGCTGTCCCGGCCGATCGAGTGCCTGTCGTTCGAGTTCATTCCCGAAACGCCCGAACGGGCGCTGGCCTGCCTGGAGCGGTTGGCGGACCTGGGGCCGCACCGCTACAACGTGGCGCTCGGCGAGGAGCGGCGCCTGCTGTCCGGGGACTGGCTCGACCAGGGCGCCATCGTGGACTGGCTGAAGTCTCGCCGTCCGGCCGACGGCTCCGGCGACATCTATGCCCGGCATGTTCCTTTTCGATCATCCTGAGCGAAAATATGTTCGTTTAGGAACAATCTGAACCCGAAATTTTCGTTTGCAAAAACACGGGCAGTCCGCATAACCTCCGTATATCAAATTATAAGAACTCTCCGCACCGGCGCCGCGCCGGGCTCTGAAGGGAGAGGATCGGGGAGGATGGCTGACCATGTGCCGTGACGGGTGCGTTCCGGTTTCCCGTGCCTGCAACGACCGGATCGGGCGCCGATGACGCTTGTGCTCGACCGGATTTCCCGTGTCTTCGGCGGTGAGACCCACCTTCACGACCTGTCGCTCACGCTTGCGCCGGGGTCCCTCAACGTGCTGTTCGGGCCGACCCTCGCCGGCAAGACGTCTCTGATGCGCCTGATGGCCGGGCTGGACCGGCCGAGCGGCGGGCGCATCATCTGGCAGGGCAGGGACGTGACCGGCCGGTCCGTGCGGACCCGCGACGTGGCGATGGTCTACCAGCAGTTCGTCAACTATCCCTCCTTCACAGTCTACGACAACATCGCCTCCCCGCTGAAGCTGGCGGGCCTGCCGAAGGCCGAGGTCGACCGCAAGGTGCGGGAGGCCGCGGCGATCATGCATATCGACGGGCTTCTGGGCCGCCTGCCGGCCGAACTGAGCGGCGGCCAGCAGCAGCGCACCGCGATCGCCCGCGCGCTGGTCAAGGAGGCGGGGCTGCTGCTGCTGGACGAGCCGCTGGTCAACCTGGACTACAAGCTGCGGGAGGAGCTGCGCACCGAGATGCGCGAGATCTTCAAGCGCCGCCGCTCGATCGTCGTCTACGCCACCACGGAGCCGCTGGAGGCGCTGATGCTCGGCGGCACCATCGCCGTGCTGCACGAGGGCCGGCTGATCCAGGCCGGGCCGACGGTCGAGGTCTACCACGGCCCGTCGTCGCTCCGGGTCGGGCAGGTGTTCAGCGATCCGCCGCTGAACCAGGTGGACGGCGTGGTGGACGGGGCGGGCGTGCTGCTGGCCGACGGCATCCGGGTGCCGGCGGCGGGCCATCTGGCCGACCTGCCCCATGGCCGCTACCGGTTCGGCGTGCGGGCAAACCACCTCTCGGTGTTCCGGGAGCACGAGGACGACATCCCGGTTCCCGGCACGGTCGAGCTGGCCGAGATCAGCGGGTCGGAGACCTTCATCCATGTCCACGGCCGGGGCTTCGCCTGGGTGGTGCAGCAGGAGGGTGTCCACAGCCTGGGGCTGGGCGAGCAGGTCACCGCCTGGGTCAATGCCCGCCGGCTGTTCGCCTTCGGGGCCGACGGGCGGCTGGTCGCCGCACCGCCGCGCCCGCGCCTAGGCCTCGCGGCGGAATAGGGCGGAGGGGAGAACACCCATGGCACGGATCGAATTGCGCGGCCTCGCCCACTCCTACCGGCCCGACCCCAAGGGCGACGCGGACTATGCGCTGAAGCCGATGCAGCATGTCTGGGAGGACGGCGGCGCCTATGCGCTGCTGGGACCCAGCGGCTGCGGCAAGACCACCCTGCTGAACATCATCTCCGGCCTGCTGGTCCCGAGCGAGGGGCAGGTGCTGTTCGACGGCCGCGACGTGACGGGATTGCCGCCGCAGGAGCGCAACATCGCCCAGGTGTTCCAGTTCCCGGTGATCTACGACACCATGTCGGTGTTCGACAACCTGGCCTTCCCCCTGCGCAACCGGAAGATCGCCGAGCCCGAGGTGCGCGCCCGGGTCGAGGAAGTCGCCGACATGCTGGAGCTGTCGGCCGACCTGGGGCGCAGGGCACGCGGCCTGACCGCCGACCAGAAGCAGAAGATCTCGCTGGGCCGCGGGCTGGTCCGCAGCGACGTGGCGGCGATCCTGTTCGACGAGCCGCTGACCGTGATCGACCCGCAGCTCAAATGGCTCCTGCGGCGGAAGCTGAAGCAGATCCACGACCGGTTCCGGCTGAGCCTGATCTATGTCACCCACGATCAGAACGAGGCGCTGACCTTCGCCGAGCAGGTGGCGGTGATGTATGATGGCCGGGTCATGCAGCTGGGCACGCCGCAGCAGCTGTTCGAGGTGCCGGCCCATACCTTCGTCGGGTATTTCATCGGCAGTCCGGGCATGAACTTCCTGCCCTGCCGGTTCGAGGGCGGCGCGGCGGTCGTGGACGATGTCCGCATCCCGCTCGCCCGGTCGGTGATCGACCATGCGCCGCACCGCGGCGTGCCGCTGGAGATCGGCATCAGGCCGGAGCACCTGGGAGTCGGGGCGTCCCCGGTGAACGGCGCGTTGCCGGCCGAGATCGCGCTGGTCGAGGACCTCGGCAACTTCAAGATCGTCACGGCGAAGCTGGGCCGCCACCAGGTGAAAGCCAAGCTGCACGAGGATGCCCCGGTCCCGGTCGAGCGCGGCTGGCTGACCTTCCCGCCCGACCGCACCCGGCTCTATGCCGACGGCCGGCTGGTCGCCTGAAGGGAGAGAGGCCGCATGGACAACCGCCCCTATGACAACAAGGCCTGGCTGCTGGTGCTGCCGGTCTTCCTGATCGTCGCCATCAGCGCGATCATCCCGCTGATGACGGTCGTGAACTATTCGGTCCAGGACATCCTGGGGCCGTTCCAGCGGGTCTTCGTCGGGACCGAGTGGTTCGAGCAGGTGTTGAACGACGAGCGCCTGCACGGCGCCTTCCTGCGCCAGCTCGTCTTTTCCGCCTGCGTGCTGCTGATCCAGATCCCGCTGGGCATCGCGGTGGCCCTGACCCTGCCGGTCAGGGGCTGGCAGTCGTCCCTGTGCCTGGTGCTGGTGGCGCTGCCGCTGCTGATCCCCTGGAACGTGGTCGGCACGATCTGGCAGCTCTACGCCCGGCCGGACATCGGGCTGGCGGGCGTGGCGGTCAACGGCATCGGCATTCCCTACAACTATACCGCCGACGCCTTCCACGCCTGGCTGACCGTCCTGATCATGGACGTCTGGCACTGGACCCCGCTGGTGATCCTGCTGTGCTATGCCGGCCTGCGGTCGATCCCGGAGGCGTTCTACCAGGCCGCCAGGATCGACGGCGCCTCGGCCTGGGCGGTGTTCCGGTACATCCAGCTGCCCAAGATGCGGCGGGTGCTGACCATCGCGATCCTGCTGCGCTTCATGGACAGCTTCATGATCTACACCGAGCCGTTCGTGCTGACCGGGGGCGGCCCCGGCAACGCCACGACCTTCCTGAGCCAGTTCCTGGCGCAGATCGCGGTCGGGCAGTTCGACCTGGGGCCGGCGGCGGCCTTCTCGCTGATCTATTTCCTGGTGATCCTGCTGCTGTCCTGGGTCTTCTACACCTACATCACCCACACCGACCGGGAGGACGCGCGATGAGCGCCCGGGGCAAGGATCCCGGCTCCGGCTTCAGGAAGCGCCATGTCGGGCTGATCGTCTATTTCGTCTTCCTGCTGCTGCCGATCTATTGGCTGCTCGCCATGTCGGTGAAGCCGAACCAGGAGATCCTGAGCGGGTTCAGCCTGTTCCCGCAGACGGTCACCTTCGCCAACTACGTGACGATCTTCACCGATCCGTCCTGGTACACGGGCTATCTCAACTCGATCCAGTACGTGGCGCTGAACACGGTGATCTCGCTCAGCGTGGCGCTGCCGGCGGCCTACGCCTTCTCGCGCTACCGGTTCCTGGGCGACAAGCACATGTTCTTCTGGCTGCTGACCAACCGCATGGCGCCGCCGGCGGTGTTCCTGCTGCCGTTCTTCCAGCTCTACTCGACCTTCGGGCTGATCGACACCCACATCGCCGTGGCGCTGGCCCACTGCCTGTTCAACGTGCCGCTGGCGGTCTGGATCCTGGAAGGCTTCATGTCGGGCGTCCCGCGCGAGATCGACGAGACAGCCTATATCGACGGCTACGGCTTCCCGCGGTTCTTCCTGACGATCTTCCTGCCGCTGATCCGGGCCGGGATCGGCGTGACCGCCTTCTTCTGCTTCATGTTCTCGTGGGTCGAGCTTCTGCTCGCCCGCACCCTGACCAGCGTGAACGCCAAGCCGATCGCCGCCACCATGACCCGCACGGTCAGCGCCGCCGGCATGGACTGGGGCCTGCTGGCGGCGGCCGGGGTGCTGACCATCGTGCCCGGCGCGCTGGTGATCTGGTTCGTCCGCAACTACATCGCCAAGGGCTTCGCCCTGGGCCGGGTCTGAGGAGGCGGCCATGGACTTCGCCATGGAACTGGAATGGATGGCCTGGACCGGCCCCACGGCGGCCTTCTTCGCCGGCATCGCGCTGATCCTGGCGGGCATGACGGCATGGCAGGCGGTCTCCCCCTCGATCGAGCGGCGGGGTTTCCTGCCGATGCCGACGACGCGCGGCGACCGGCTGTTCATCGGCCTGCTGGGCAGCGCCTACATCCATCTCGCGGTCATCGGCTTCACCGACCTTAATCTGTGGATCGCGTTCGGCCTGGCGGTCCTGTGGATGGCGGCGGTCATGAGGTTCGGGTGAATCCCCGTCCCGGCACGGTCCCCGGGAGCAGGGCCTTGACGTAACGACAACAACCAAGAACGGTTCGGAGGAAACGATGTCGAAGACGGTGCGAAGAACCCTGATGGCCGGCACGGTGCTGGCATCCACCCTGAGTTTCGCGGTCCTGACCCTGACGGCGCTGCCGGCGCCGGCGCAGACCGCCGACCAGATGAACGCGGCGCAGCGCTGGATCGACCAGGAATTCCAGCCTTCCAGCATCTCCAGGGAGGAGCAGCTGAAGGAGATGGAATGGTTCATCAAGGCGGCCGAACCGTTCCGCGGGATGGAGATCTCGGTCGTGTCCGAGACCATCACCACCCACGAGTACGAGGCGAAGACGCTGGCCCGCGCCTTCAGCGAGATCACCGGGATCAAGCTGAAGCACGACCTGATCCAGGAAGGCGACGTCATCGAGAAGCTGCAGACCCAGATGCAGTCGGGGCGCAACGTCTATGACGCCTATGTCAACGACAGCGACCTGATCGGGACCCATTTCCGCTACGGCCAGGCGGTGGCGCTGAGCGACTGGATGGCGGGCGAGGGCAAGGACGTCACCCTGCCGACCCTGGACATCGACGACTTCATCGGCAAGAGCTTCACCACCGCTCCCGACGGCAAGCTGTACCAGCTGCCCGACCAGCAGTTCGCCAACCTCTACTGGTTCCGCGCGGACTGGTTCGCGCGGCCGGACCTGAAGGAGAAGTTCAAGGCCAAGTACGGCTACGAGCTGGGCGTGCCGGTCAACTGGTCGGCCTACGAGGACATCGCCGACTTCTTCACCAACGACGTGAAGAACATCGACGGCGTCCGGGTCTACGGCCATATGGACTACGGCAAGAAGGACCCGTCGCTGGGCTGGCGCTTCACCGACGCGTGGCTGAGCATGGCGGGGGCCGGCGACAAGGGCATCCCGAACGGCGTCCCGGTGGACGAGTGGGGCATCCGGGTCGAGGGCTGCAACCCGGCGGGCTCCAGCGTGACCCGCGGCGGCGACACCAACGGGCCGGCCTCGGTCTACGCCCTGACCAAGTACATCGACTGGCTGAAGAAATACGCCCCGCCCGAGGCCGGCGGCATGACCTTCTCCGAGGCCGGGCCGGTCCCGGCGCAGGGCAACATCGCCCAGCAGATCTTCTGGTACACCGCCTTCACCGCCGACATGACCAAGCCGGGCCTGCCGGTGGTCAATGCCGACGGCACGCCCAAGTGGCGCATGGCGCCGTCGCCCCACGGATCCTATTGGGAAGAGGGGATGAAGCTGGGCTACCAGGACGCCGGTTCCTGGACGCTGATGAAGAGCACCCCGGTCGACCGCCGAAAGGCGGCCTGGCTATACGCCCAGTTCACCGTGGCGAAGACCACCTCGCTGAAGAAGACCATGGTCGGCCTGACCCCGATCCGCGAGTCGGACCTTCAGACCCAGGCGATGACCGAGATGGCGCCCAAGCTGGGCGGCCTGGTCGAGTTCTACCGCAGCCCGGCGCGCGTGTCCTGGACGCCGACCGGCACCAACGTTCCGGACTATCCGAAGCTGGCGCAGCTGTGGTGGCAGAACGTCGCCGAGGCGGTGACGGGCGAGAAGACCCCGCAGCAGGCCATGGACAGCCTGGCCGAGGCCCAGGACGCCGTGCTGGCGCGGCTTGAGCGGGCCAACGTCCAAGGCGACTGCGGACCCAAGCTGAACAAGGTCCAGGACGCCCAGTACTGGTTCGACCAGCCCGGCGCGCCGAAGCCGAAGCTGGCCGACGAGAAGCCCAAGGGCGAGACGGTCGCCTACGAGCAGCTTCTGGAGGCCTGGAAGCAGGGCAAGGTGCGGTAAGCGCGAGGCATCCTTGGACAACGGGTGGGCAGCGATGCCCGCCCGTACCGTCTGATACCAACGGCTTTTGAGAATGACCTGCGTGACAACGGCGTTCGACCTGCGGTGCAGGATGCCGTTTTGACCGGCCAAACTCAAAAGCCGTTGGTATGAGCCGGATTCAGGGCGCCAACTTGCCGACAAGGGGCAGCCGCAATCCCCGCTCCTCGGCTTCCAACGGATCAAGGAAGGCATTGCAGGCTTCCAATTCACGGCGAGATTGCTCGAACTCGCCCCAGCCGATCGCGGCTGTCCATTTCTGGGCAAAATCCAGCGTGCGGATCAGCGGTTCGGGAGCGCCGGTGCGGGAAAGCGCCTTCAAGGCGGACAGATAGTTCGCCCGGTACACGGTCGGGATGACGACTCGTTCCTCGCCGCCCGCGACCAGTTCCGCATTCATCATGATACGTGCCGTTCGGCCGTTACCGTCGATGAAGGGATGGACCTCGGAAATCAGGAACATCATGAAGACCGCGCGCTGGAACGGCATCTCCAAGCTGCGGAGTATGTCGAATCCCTGTTCAAGAGTGCCTTCGAGCAGGTCTGGAGCGACGAAAGTGGTTGAACCCGCCCTGTTGCCGGAGGTCTTGAATCGGCCGGGTCCTTTTTCCGGGCGCTGCTCCATGATGCCGGCATGCCGAGCCTGGAGAAGCCGGACCAGATCGCCGTAGCTGCCGGGGGTGAGCCGCATTCCGGAATGGTCGCCGACGATGCGCCAGGTTCCGAGCACGTCATGCGCGTCCTGCGGCCGCTCCCTCGGGATGACGCCGCGGAATACGATGTCCGCGGCTTCGGCAACCCCGAATTCGGTTCCCTCGATGAAGTTCGAAAAATAGGCTTCGAAGAAGGTCAAAGTGGCCTGGGCCGGTGGAAGACGCGCCTCTGCCGGCCGGTTCACCGGCGGGTAGTCGCGCAAGGCGCGGTGGAGCGAATGGAAATGCTCGATCCGTGCAGGATCGTAGGGACGGCCGGCACGCCTCGCCCTGGCCGCGGGAGCGCTCAGGTTTGCCTCGCGGGTGCCGAGCAACGCTCCGATCAGCGTATCCAGTTCCCGCGATCCCTCCGCGAGTTCCAGGGCTGGGGCAATGATCTTCGAGTCGTCCCGCAGGCGGTTCAAGGCTTCCTCGCCGCCACGGCGCAGCAGGGTATCGAGACGTTCTTCGATCTCGCGGCGGGCAAGCGTGCGGGCGCACAGGCCGCGGCGCGCCCGCGAGGAACGCATGTTCTCCAGGTAGGCTCGGGCAATCGAGCTGAGATGCAGTCCGCCGACAAAGGGCCGGTCGCTTTCAAGCGGGGGAATGCCGCGACGTGGCCGGAGGATCAGGCCAGGCAGCATGACATCGCCGCCGCGGTCGGTTACCAGGCAGATCGAACCATCCTCGGCCGGAGCGTTCTCCAGCGCGGTACGGTCGGCTACAAGACCGCCCGGAAAATAGCCACCGACGATCTGCCAAAGATTTCGGCGGACGATAACCTCGGGCGCATCGGTCAGGTTGCGGGTATAAAGGCGTGAGGCAAGCTTCCGCAGTTTGCCGGCCTTGACGGCACGCGAAACGGCCACGCTCGTCGCGGTCGTCGAGACAAACGCTTCCGGCCCGTCACCCAGGGAGAATTCCGTCACTTAAGCTCCCCACTTTAATGCGTATTGCAAATTTTCTGGACTTAAGAACTGCCAATTGCAAGTTTATTAGGATTAAGGCAGCCATTTGCGCCAGTCGGATACTTGGCGGCTTCCAGCTTCGGGAAGACACGACCGGCGCCTTGAGGCCGATGACCAGGGTGGCGCGCAGGGTCAGGCCGGATCGGGAGGGGAACTTGATATCGCTCGCTGCAAAGGAATGGCTCAGCCAGGGCAGGACCGAAGGGCTGGCGGAAGGGCTGGCGAAAGGCCGCGAGGAGGGTTTGCTGCAAGGCGTCGCGAAAGGCAAAGCGGATGCCATATTGTTCTATCTGCAGTCGCAGTTCGGGACGATCCCTCCCGATCTGGAGGCCCGGGTGCGCCGGACCGCTCCGGAGGCGATGGACGCGCTGTTCCGCAAGGCCATGGGTGCCGCATCGCTCGATGACGTCATTTCCACCGGCAAGCGCCACCGGGCCTATCGCGGAAGGATGATGCGGCGCTCCGGCATCCGCCCCCTACCGCGCGGCCCCTTTCCGACCCAGCGCGAGCAGCAGGCCGCCGGCGACCAGTCCCCAGAAGGCGGAGCCGATCCCGAAGAAGCCGACGCCTGACGCCGTCGTGACGAAGGTCACGATCGCGGGCAGGCGCTCGTCTTCGCGGTCGAGCGCGCCGGCCAGGGCGCCCGCGAGGCTGGAGAGCAGGGCGAGACCGGCGACGGCCTGGATCAGCAGGGGCGGGGAGGCCGCGATGAAGGAGGCGGCGAAGCCGGCGAACAGGCCCAGCAGGACATAGGCGACCCCGGCCGCGACGGGGGCCAGATAGCGGCGCGCCGGGTCGGGGTGGGCTTCCGGTCCGGCACAGAGCGCCGCGGTGATCGCGGCCAGGTTGACCGCGTGGCCGCCGAACAGGGCCGAGGCGGCGCTGAACAGCCCGGTCGAGACGAAGACCGGGGCGACTTCCGGCCGGTAGCCGTTGCCGCGCAGCACCGCGAGGCCCGGCACGTTCTGCGATGCCATGGTGACGATGAACAGGGGCACCGCGATGCTCACCACCGCGGGCAGGGTGAATTCCGGCATCACGAAGACCGGGTTCGGCCAGATGTCGGCCAGCGCTCCTTCGGGTATCTGGGTGGCGAACAGGATGATCAGCACCGTCACCAGCACGGCCAGCGGCACGGCATAGAGCCGGGCGAAGCGCCAGCCCAGCGCCCAGGTGACGACGATCGGGAGTGCCAGCTCCGGCAGGGTGCCGACCGCCCTGACCGGCGCCAGGCAGAGGTCGAGCAGCACGCCGGCCAGCATCGCGCTCGCCAGGCCCATGGGAATGGCGACGACGGCGCGGCCGAAGGGCCGCCACAGGCCGGCGGCCACCACCAGGGCCGCCGCGACGATGAAGGCGCCGACCGCCGCGGAGAAGCCGCCCTCCGGCACGCCGGTCGCGATCAGCAGGGCGGCGCCCGGCGTCGACCACGCGATGCTGATCGGCTGACGGGTGGCGATGCTGTGGGCCGCACCCAGCAACCCGGTCACGAGGCACAGCGCCAGCAGACCGGAAGCGGCCTGGGCGGGAGAGGCGCCAACCCCTGCGAGGCCCTGGAGGACGATCGGGAAGGCGCTTCCGAACCCGACCAGGGCGGCGAGGAAGCCGGCGGTCACGGGCTGAAGCAGGGTCCGGGGTGCGGTATCCTTCCGCATGATGGCTGTCCTCGTCGGATTGATCCGGGTCGATCCGGGTTGCGGTACGGTGCGGGCGAGCCTACATGAAAATTGGATCCAATCAACAGGTGGATATCGGATGACCCTGAACCGTCCTCCCGCTTCGGCCGGTCTGGCCGAACTGATCGCCGATGCGCCGCCGCGACACCGCACCGCGACCGGGTTCGTCGAGGCGACGCTGCGCACGGCCATCCTGACCGGCAGGCTGGCGGGAGGCACGCCCCTGCGGCAGGAGGACCTGGCGGATGCCTTCCAGGTCAGCCGAATGCCGGTCCGTGAGGCCCTGCGCCAGCTCGAAGCCCAGGCGCTGGTCGATTTCGTGCCGCACCGGGGCGCCGTGGTGACGGAGATCTCCGCCGCGGACGCGGCGGATACCTACGCGATCCGTCTGGCGCTGGAGCCGGCGGCGCTGGAACTGTCGATTCCGAAGCTGGAGGAGGAGGATTTCGGCCGGGCCGGCGACCTGATCGGGGACATGGACAGCGAGCCCGACCCGTCCCGCATGGGTGAGCTCAACCGGCGCTTCCACATGTCGCTCTATGTCCGCGCCGGACATCCCAAGCTGCTGGCGCTGGTCGAGGCGCAGCTCGCCTCGTTCGACCGCTACCTGCGTTTCCACCTCGCCGCCAAGGGGCCGGAGCACATGTCCCAGGAGGACCATCGCGCCATGCTGGAGGCCGCCAGGGAGCGCGACGCGGCCCGGGCCACGGCGGTCCTGAAGCGGCATATCGGGACGGCGGCGGAGACGATCGCCCGGTTCTTCGCGGAGCGCTGATGCGGGCTCTCCCGCCGGGCCGGGCTTATTCCCGGCGGTGGGCGGCAGGCTGATCCGGACCGTGGTCCCGGCGCCCTGGACGCTGTCGAGGGTGAGCGATCCGCCGTGCAGATCGATGAAGGAGCGGGCCAGCGGCAGGCCCAGGCCGGTACCCTCGAACCGGCGGTTGGTCGCGCAATCGCCGCGATGGAACGGTTCGAACACCCGGCCCAGCTCCGACGCCGCGATCCCCAGCCCGGTGTCCGCGATCTCGATCCCGAGGCCGGTGTCGCCCGAATCGAGCCGGATCGTGTCGACCGTCAGCCGGATGCTGCCGCCCGGCGGGGTGAACTTGACCGCGTTGGACAGGATGTTGAGCAGCGCCTGCTTGATCAGCCTTTCGTCCGCCCACAGGCGGGGCAGCGGCTCTTGCGCGACCCGGGTCTCGAACGCGATCCCGGCTGCCGCGGCGCGCGGTTCGATCAGGCGGACCACGGACGACACCAGATGGTCCGCGTCCACCCAGTCCTGCGCGAGGTGGATCCGCCCGGTCTCCACCTTGGCGACGTCCATGATGTCGGAGATGATCTGGAGCAGCAGCTTGCCGCTGTCGAAGATGTCGGAGGCGTAGCCGACATAACGGGCGGAGCCGAGCGGGCCGAAGGTCTGGTTCTTCAGCAGCTCGGAGAATCCGAGGATCGCGTTCAGCGGCGTGCGCAGTTCATGGCTCATGGTCGCCAGGAACTCGGTCTTGGCGAGGTCGGCGAATTCGGCGCGGTCGGCCCGCTGCCTGGCTTCGCACAGCTCGACGCGGCGGGCGTCGGACGCGAGGACGCCTGTGATCGCCGACCGGGCTTCCGCCAGCAGGCCGGGCGGCAGGGGCGATGCGGGCGATTCGAAGTCGAGCGACCCGTCGGCGCCCGCCCGGACGGCGCGGCTGCCGGTCAGGTCCTTCAGGACGGCGAACAGCGGGGCCAGAGCCTCTTCCGACGGCTCGCCCCGCAGCACCGCGCCCTGGGCGCGCGCGATGGCGAGGAGGAGCGCCCGTTCCGCGTCCCGGAAGCCGGTATCGCGGGGGTCGGGGTCTTGGCTGTCGGGTTCCTTCCGGTCCGGGACGCGGCCCAGCCTCGCGCGGAGGTCCGCCACGTCACGGTTGGCCTGTTCCAGCAGGTCCGCCGAGCGGCGCTTCTCCAGGTGGAGGGCGATCAGCCGGCAGAGCGTGCCGAGTTCGCTCGTCAGGCGGGGCAGCGGAACGTCCGGGTCATGGCGCAGGCGCAGCCAGCCATGGTGGGATCGGCCGGCCCGCAGGGGGATCAGGTGGGTCCGGTCCTCCGCGGGCCGCGGCGGGCGACCAGGCGCAGGTTTCCGCCGGCGGCAGGCTCCACCGCAAGCGTTTCCATATACTGACGCTGCTGGTCGGCGGTGTTGCCGAGTTGGAATTCCGCGCCCGAGATGCCGGGCACGGCGTCGAGCAGGTCCGCGATGCGCCGGAGCGCCGGCTCCGGCGTCGGGGCCTCGTCGAGCCCGTTGGCGGCCGTCAGGATCCGGTTCAGCGCCCGCGTGAGGGGGGCATCGGGGGGAGAGGGCTCGCGGGAGGAGGCCGCGGACCCGCCATGGGATCGTCCGAGCCGGGCGACCGCGTCGCGACTTAAGATCGACCCATGTTGATCCTGGACATCCATGTCGTTCGGCACTCTGCTGTCTCCCTGGTGTCGCCCCATGCGACAACCATAACCCTGTTCCAGGCAGATTATCGGCAAAAGTCTATTACCGCAGTCTTAACTCCGGGTCATAGGTGTGAAGTAAATACTGGGATATGAGCAAGCGATATTTTGGATGAACCCGGAGGCGGGAAAGATATATTTCAAACTCGCAGGAATATCGTTTCACTTTCGCAGAAAGATGGTGTGAAAAACCCGTGCCGACGGCCGGTTCGGCGCAGCGCGGGCGCGATCCCGGTGGCCTGCGTGCCGATGGCGGCCCTCGACTGTTGGGAATGGCATTGGATACGAAGCATCGAGGACTGAATACCATGGACGTTCCGCTGGAAATCGCCTTCCACAATCTCGAGCCTTCCGCAACTGTGGAAACCCGCGTGCGCGAACGTGTTGCCAAATTGGAGAAGCTGTTTCCGCGGCTGGTGGCCTGCCGCGTGGTGGTCGAAGCGCCTCACCGGCAGCATCAGAAGGGTAACATCTATCGTGTCCGGATCGAGATGTCGGTGCCGGGCGACGACCTCGTGGTCAGCAAGGAACCCAACCGGGCGACCGAGCGCTTTGCGGACCCCGATGTCTATACCGTGCTGAAGGACGCCTTCGACACCGCCGAGCGCATGCTGAAGGACTACAAGGGCAAGCTCTCGAGCGATGTCACCAAGCCCCACGATGCGCCGATGCACGGCCACATCATGCGGATCAATCCCAACAACGATTTCGGCTTCCTCCGGACGGCCGAGGGGACGCAGCTCTGGTTCCACCGCAATTCGGTGATGAACGAGGAGCTGGAAAGCTTTTCCGAAGGCGATCCCGTCCACTACGTGGAAGTCCTCGGCGAGACCGGACCCCAAGCCAGCAGGGTCTGGCGCGTCAGCAGCGATCACCAGCACCAGGATGAAGGACAGGCCTGATCCCGCAACCCGGCGCCGGCCTCCGGGGCCGGCGCCGTCCGGGGACCCCGGTTCCCCAAGGCATCAGTTTAAGGGGCCTCAGTTCGAGGGGCCTCAGTTCGAGGAGGCGGTCTGGTCGGCGTCGGGGTATTCGGCGACTTCGATCCGGACGCGGGCGGTGCCGTCGTCGGTCATGTCGAGCTTGCGGGCCGCGGCGCGCGACAAGTCGATGACCCGCTTCTTGGCATAGGGACCGCGGTCGTTGACCTTGACCCGGACGGCCTTGCCGTTCTCCAGGTTGGTCACCTTGACCACGGTGTTCAGGGGCAGCGAGCGGTGCGCCGCCGTCAGCTTGTTCTGGTCGAACCGCGCGCCGCTCGCGGTCTTCTTGCCATGCAGGCCGGGGCCGTACCAGGACGCGGTCCCGACCTGCCTGAAATCGGCGCCCGGCTTGCCAGTCGAGTGGGCGGTATCAAAAGAGAAGGGCAGGCAGAGGGTAATCGCCAATGCGGTGGCTACCAGGGTTTTCTTGAAGGTCATCAGTCGTTCCGGTCGTAGTTGACGCTTACCCATGAACAAGCGGAACGGCAATTTGTTCCGATTATGGAAATTGCGGAACTTCGCCACGATTTGTACGTTTTCTGTCGGTCCTATCCTGATTCCGGAGCTTATGAATGCCTAACATCTTCGTCATCATCGGCGTGATTGTCGTCATCATCGCGATTCTGTCGTTTCTCGGCCTCCGCTGAGGTGGCGCGGCCGCCGGTCCGGTCCCGGCCGCGGCTGTTGACGCTACCCCTTTCGATCAATAGACTGCGACCCATGATCTGAACGGGAGCCGAACAGGGGCGCGGTGCCGTGATCAAGGTGTTGCCGGGATTGGCGTCCCTCGGATTGGCGTTGCTGGCGCTCGCGGGGCTGTCGGCGCCGGTGCGGGGCGAAACGCTCCGCATCGGGACCGACGCGCGCGACCCGCCCTTCGCCTACTTCACCGCCGAAGGCCGGCTGACCGGGTTCGAGGTAGACTTGGGAAACCAGATCTGCGACAGCCTCGGCGCGCTCTGCCAGTGGATCGACCTGCCCTTCGATCAACTGATCCCGGCGCTCCGCGACGGCCGGATCGATGCCGTGATGGCCGGCGTCCCAATCACCGAGGAGCGGCGGCGGATCGTTGCCTTCTCCGCCAAATACTATTCTACGCCGATCCGCTTCCTGGCGGACCGCAATGAAGCGGCGCCGATCACGGCGGACGGCCTTGCCGGCCGGCGGATCGGCGCAGTCGCCGGCACGACCCATGCGGACCATCTCGTCCGGAACTACGGCCCCGCGATCCGGCCCACCCTGTTCGGGACTCGGGGGAGATGCTGGAGGCCCTGGTCGCGGGGCATCTGGACCTCGTGCTCGCCGACGGGCTTGGGCTCTGGCATTTCCTCAACACGCCGCAGGGCGCCCGCTTCGCCTGGATCGGCAATCCCGTCTATGTGGACGAGGGAATCGGCGTCGCGATGCGTCTCGGCGACGGGGTCCTGGTCGAGCGGGTCGACGGGGCGATCGACAAGCTGCTGCGCAACGGGATCTTCCTGCGGGTCAACTCCCGCTATTTCCCCTTCAACGTTTATTGATTCCGCCAGGGCCGGATTCGCCGGCCAGCCGGGCGACCATCGCCCTCAGGTCGGCCGGTTCGTAGGGCTTCTCGAGCACGGGCACGCCGGTCTCGCCCAGGAAGTCGCGCACGCCGTCGCCAAGCGTGTCGCCGGTGACGAAGACGATGCGCTTCAGCAGGCCGGGATGGCGGGTTTCCAGCTCGCGGTACAGGCCGGGGCCGTCCAGTTCCGGCATGCGGATGTCGCTGATCACCAGGTCGCAGGGGTCCGAGGCCAGGCGCTCCAGCGCCTCCGTGCCGTTTTGGGCGACGGCGATGCGGTGGCCGTCGGGCTGGAGCATTTCCGCGAGGGTCAGGGCGATCTCGGGATCGTCGTCGACGATCAGCAGGTTCAGCGGCCGGACGGCCGCGGGGACCGGCGGCGGCTCCGCCGCGCGCGCCGGGGCCGCATCGAGCGCCGGCAGGTCGACCATGAAGGTGGCGCCGCCGCCGGGCGTTTCGCCCAGGGCGATGATGCCGCCATGGCTGTCGATGATGTTGTGGCACATGGACAGCCCCACTCCGGTGCCGATCCCGGCCGGTTTGGTCGTGAAGAAGGGGTCGAAGATCCGGGTCCGGATGCCGGCCGGCACGCCGGGACCGTTGTCGGCCACGGTCAGGCGGATCACCGGCGGTCCGGGGACGCGGACGACCGAGACCGCCAGCCGCCGCGGTTCGGGAGATCCCTGGAGCGCCTGCCGGGCGTTGACCACCAGGTTGGTGACCACCTGGTTCAACTGGTCGGCATCGCCCCACAGCCGGGCCGGCCCAGGCGCCAGGGAGAGTGTCAGTTCGATCCCGTCGGTGCGCAGGGAGTATCCCACCAGCTCGATCGATGCCAGAACGATCTCGTTCAGATCGACCTGCTGCCGCTCGGGCGGGCTGCGCCGGGCCAGGGACAGGAAGGTCTTGACGATGCGGGCGCAGCGGTCGGCGGCACGGTGGATCTTGCGGGCGCGCTGGGCCGTCGCGTCGTCCGGCGCGGTTTCCTCCAGCAGGACGGACTGTCCGACCACCACCGACAGCGGGTTGTTCAGCTCGTGCGCCACGCCGGCCAGCAGCGAGCCGAGGGCGGCCAGCTTCTCCGACTGGAGCAGGGCCTCGTGCTGGCTGGCGATCTGGGCCTGGGCGCGCCGGCGTTCGGTGATGTCGCGGACGAAGGCGGTGAAGACCGCCTGCCCGCCGGCCTTGACCTCGTTGACCGCCAGCTCCACCGGGAACACGGTGCCGTCGGAGCGCATCGCCTCGACCTCGACCCGGCGGCCGAGCAGGTGGCGCTCGCGGGTGTCGAAATAGTGCCGCATGCCGGCGGTGTGGCGGGCGCGCTGGAGCACCGGCATGATGATGTCGCCCAGCGGCCTGCCCAGCACGGATTCCCGGTCATGGCCGAAGGTCTGCTCGGCCGCCGGGTTGAACTCGATGATCCGGCCCTCGGCATCGCTGGTGATGATGCAGTCGAGCGAGGAGGCGACGACCGCGGCCTTCAGCGATTCCGACGCCCGCAGGCTCTCCTCCGCCCGCTTGTTCTCCGTGATGTCGGCGGTCGAGCCGGCGACCCGGAGCACCCAGTTGGTGCGCGGATCGCGCACCGCGGCCCCCGTGGTCGAGACCCAGCGCATCCTGCCGTCGCGGGACAGCAGGCGGTATTCCAGGGCCACGGTGTTCGACCGGCTCTTCAGGAACGCCCGGTAGGCGCGGCGCACCCGCATCGCGTCGGCGGGATGGATCTGCCGCGTCCAGGCCTCGGCGGAGGTGCCGAGGTCGGCGGCCGGGCCGCCGTACAGCTCGGCCATGCGGGGCGAGTAATAGACCGTGCCGGTGACCAAGTCCCAGTCGTACAGGCCGGCGCTGGCGCCGTCGGCGGCCAGGGCGAACCGCTCGTTGCTGAGGCGGAGCGCCCGTTCCTTCTCCTCCTGGCGGGTCCTGAACTGGCCGGCGATGCCGACCGCGAAGACCACGGAGGAGACCGCGGCTCCGGCATCGAACATGTTCGCGGTCAGCAGGTTGGCCGGCAGCAGGTCCAGGCTGACCAGGCTGCGCGCCAGCCCGCCCATCAGCAGGGCGGAGAAGGCGACCAGGAAGACCGGTCCGCCGTCCACCTTCAGGCGGATGGCGCCGACCCCGGCATGCAGGAACACCGCGACCATGCCGATCACGCACCAGGGCAGCAGCATGTTGACGAGCAGGCGGTCGAAGGCCGCCAGCACGGCCAGGGCGGCGAGGGCCGCGACCAGCAGGCGGAGCACCCGGTAGAAGGCCGGCATGTGCTGCCGGACCGCCAGGAAGCTGCCGGCGAACAGAATGCCGGTGACCATGGCCAGCAGGATCGACAGGGGCACCGAATAGCCGGTCCACCAGGGCATGCCGCGCCACAGGTATTCGGCCAGGAAGCCGTTCGCCGAGGCGATGTGGAAGGTGACCGAGAGCTGCATCAGGATCAGGTAGAGCTGGCAGCGCTCGCGCATGACCCGCCAGATGAAGAACAGGTATACGCAGACCGTCATCAGGATGCCGAACAGGGTTCCGAACAGGAGCTGCTCGGACCGGTCGGAGGTGTAGAGCGACGCCACCGACTGGATGACCAGGGGGATCGTCAGCGTGCCGCGGTTCTCGACCCGGACATAGAGGGTCGGCTGCTCGGCCGGTTGGAGCCACAGGGGAAAGACGAGATAGCGGTGGGCCAGCCGGAAATAACTTCGCGACACCAGCATGCCGCCTTCGAGCGCCGTCCAGCCACCGTCCGGCCGGGGCACATAGACGGTGACCCGGTCGACCAGGGCTTGGCGGAACACCAGGAACCAGTCCCGGTGCACGGCCAGGATGCTGTTCAGGGTCACGCGCGCCCAGACGGCGGACCGGGTCAGGCCGAAATTCGGCTCGTCCTCTTGGCCGGGCTGGAAGCGGGGGGAGAATTCGGGCGTCGTGACCTGGTCGATGGTCAGGCGGCCGGTCGGGTCCTCGAACAGCTCCATGTCGCGTCCGAGCGCGTAGACCTCCATCTCGTTGACCAGCATGACCGTCCGGGCGGCGTTCTGCGCCCGGGCCGCACCGCTTGCCGCGGCAAGCAGGCAGGCGGCGACGGTCAGCGCCGCAGCCAGGACGGCGGCGGCCCGCGGGACCATCGAACCGACGGTGGAGGCCGCTTGGTGAGGCATGATGCTCCGGACGATCACGGTCCGACGATGATCCAGGCGCCCCGCGCCGCCAAGCGGGATATGCGGGCGCGACATCGTGAAACGGGCCGGCCCGAAAGGACGGGACCCTATTGCCCGCCGGCGTGTTTTCCAGGCACGAACACCACCGTCGGAGGACGATCATGGCATTACGGACGGCGGAAGCCGAATGGCGCGGCGCGCTGAAGGACGGAACTGGCCGCATCAGGACCGGTAGCGGCGTCGTGGACGCCGCCTACTCCTTTCCGTCGCGCTTCGAATCGGGCAGCGGCACCAACCCAGAGGAGCTGATCGCGGCGGCCCATGCCGGCTGCTTCTCCATGGCGCTGGCCCATGGGCTCGCGGGCGCCGGCCATCCGGCGGAGCGCGTCTCGACCACCGCCAAGGTTCATCTGGAGAAGGCGGACGGCGGGTTCGCGATCAGCCGGATCGACCTGACCTGCGAGGCCGAGGTACCCGGCATCGACGAAGCCGGCTTCAGGAAGCAGGCCGACGACGCCAAGGCCAACTGCCCCGTCTCCAAGGCGCTCGCGGCGACGGAGATCACCCTGGACGCCAAGCTGGCGTGACGGACCGTCGTCCATCCCGAGGAGCGCCGGGCTTTCGAGCCCGGCGCCGCATCTTCAAGTTCCGCCGGACCCGGATCTGCTCTAAAACAGCCACCGCAGTTCCATTCAAACGGATCGGCCGAACGGGAACCGGGAGATGAAGCGCCTGACCTGCACCGTGATCATTCCCACCTTCAACCGGGCGGGCTACATCGCGGATGCCATCGACAGCATACTTGGACAGACCAGGGCGCCGGATCAGGTCATCGTGGTCGACGACGGCTCGACCGACGCCACCCTGGCGGTGCTGGAGGCCTATTCCGGCCGGATCGAAATCGTCTCCAAGCCGAACGGCGGCAAGTCGACGGCCATCAACAGGGCGGTGCCGCTGGCCCGGGGCGACTGCATCTGGGTCTTCGACGACGACGACGTGGCGCTGCCCGACGCGCTGCACCGGCACCTGGCCGCGCTGGAGGAGAACCCCGAGGCCGGCTTCACCTACAGCGCGGTCCAAGTGGGGCACTCCGGTCCCGACGGAGGGATCGTCGTGCGGTACGAGGCGAGGCTCTGGCCGGCGGAGCCGGACGAGTTCCTGATCCGGATGATGGAGCACTGCTTCGTCTACGGCCAGCCGGCGGTCGTCGCCAGGAAGGAGTGCCTGGTGCGGGTCGGCCTGTTCGACGAACGGCTGGTCCGGTGCCAGGACTACGACATCATGCTGAAGCTCGCTCGGCACTATCCTCCGGCGCGGATCGAGGAGCCGACCTTCATCCAGCGCCGGCATCCGGGAACCCGCGGCACCCTGGCGCAGGCATTCAGCGCCGCCGAGCCATCGGTGGCGTGGAGCCGCTACAACAGGATCTTCATTTCCGAACTGCTCGACACGCTTCCGCTGGACCGCTACGTCCCGGCGTCCAGGAGCTACAGCGAACGGACCGCCAGGATCCAGCGCTTCGCGATCGCGAATCGGCACGTCGTTCCGGACAGCGCCGGGCGGGACCTGGCCTGGATCGTCGCGAATGGCGGTGACCTGACCGCCGCCGAGCGCCGCATCCTGATCGGCGCGCTGACCCATTTCACCGCGATGCGCGAGATCGGCACCGACGAATGCCGCCGGCTCGCGCGGGCATGCAGGGGGCGGATCGGCGGGCAGATCCGGGTGTCGCTGGCCAAGGGCCTGATCTACGAAGCGATGGCCGCCTTTCGGAAGAGGCGGTTCTCCGAAGTCCGCAGCCTGATGCCGCGGATCGTCGCCCTGGTCGGGGTGACCGGGGCCGCGGAGCTGCTGCGCGAGAAGCTCGGGCGGACGCCCCGGCGCCTGTCTCCCTCGCCCTGAGAGGCGAAGGGGCGGTCGCGAACCCGTCAGAACTTGACCTTCAGGGCCGCCCGCAGGGTATGCATCCGGGGCTGGGTGGTGGAGTGGTCGATCGTCAGGATGCCGCCGTCGCGGTGCTGGGCGGTGAGGCCGAAGCGGATGCTGGTCGCGGTCCGGTGCACGGCCTCGTCCGCCAGTTCGTGGACGTGCTCGATTCCGGCACGCGGCATCAGCGTGCCCCACAGGTAATCGATGCGGTAGCTGGCCTGCACCCCGACGGTTCCCGTGGCGAGCTCGCTGTCGACGCCGGAGTCGCCGCCCTCGGCCGCGGCGTAGTTGAAGCGCGTCGTGGCGGCCAGGATCAGGCCGCCGTCCAGCCGGAGCTCGTTGCGGAGGCCCAGGCCGCCGAACATCAGGTCGGCGCCTCCTGTCGCGAAGGACAGGTCGCCGGTCCCGGCGACCCCGTCGAGCGTCAGGCCGGGCTTGACCATGTGGGCGCCGTAGACGGCGATGCTGCGGCCCGACAGTTTCTCTGCCGTCGCGACATAGCCGCCGGCGACGCCGATCGAGCTGTGGTCGCCGACCTGCATGTCGGCTCCCGCCGTCAGGCCCGGCGTTTCCAGCATCGTGCCGCCGCGCTCCTGCCGGCCGGCCTTCTTCGCGAGGCGTGCGCTGCCGCTGAAGAAGGTGCCGACCGGACCGGTGCGGGAATCCTTCAGGGCCGGCGGCATGAAGCGCGAGAAGGCGCGCAGCGGCACCTGCTTCTCGTCCAGCTCCAGCCGGAGCCGTTCGGCGCGGTTGCCGCCGTTGGGCGCGCCGCCGGCGTGGGATGCGTGGAGATCGTTCAGCCGGTTTATCACGGCGCGGGTCTGATGCCCGGCCGCGATCACGGCGTTGTTCAGATCGGCCGGATTGATGACGGGGTCGGCCCGGGACGATGCCGAACAACCCAGGGCGATGGCGAAGATGCCGGCCAGCAGCCGCGTCGGCGATTTGGAATTAACCCAATGAGGCATCCCGGCCCCCTCCCTACTCCCAAAGTTCGGAGCACAGGGTGGGCGGGCCGGGTTTTCATATGGTTAACGAGATGCTGATAAAATGCTTTTAGTTGACGAAACACTGCTGCGGGCCGCCGCGATTGCAGCCGCGTACGGAATGGCGGTGAGCACCAGGAGCCCCGCCCAGGCCATCGCCTCGGTGTTGACGGTACCCTCGCGAATCACGATGCCCGCCGCGCCGAGCGGCAGGAGTACGGCCAGGGCGAGCGCCGCCCGCCCGGCCAGGACCGACGGCAAGGCCGCCGCCGATGCGCCGGCCAGGGCGCCCCGCACCGTCAGGGAGTTCGGCCCGCCGCCCTGGAGGGCGAGGCGGAGCAGCCCCAGCGCGGGCAGGGCCAGGCCGGGCACCAGATAGTCGGGAACGGGGAAGTCGCGGTAGCGCCCGTCGAAGATCAGCAGCGCGGTCGCGACGACCGCCACGGCCGCCATGGCCCAGGCCGCCGCGGCGCCGGGGACGGCCAGGATCCCGGCCTTCCCGCCCCGCGGATCCGCCAGGAGGCGGGCCGCCGATTCGAGGATCGCCGCTGCCAGGACGACCTCCAGCGCGAAGAGCAGCGCCGCACGGACCGTTTCGAACGGGTAATAGGTCTGCGTCCAGGTGACATGCCCGGCCAGCACCAGGGCGCTCGCCATGCCCTGGGCGAGGATCGCCAGGAGCAGCGCGCGGCCGGGCCGCAGGGAGGCGGCAAGGCCCGGCACCGCCGCCGCGGCGGCCAGGACGGCGGCGATCGCCAGGCCGCTCGACAGCGCGACGTGGCGCATCCAGTCCGGATTCTCGACGACCGGCCCTGCGAGCGAGAACTTGCGTTCCCGGTCGGTGGAGAACAGGCCCCAGTTGGCGCCGACGGTGCCCTCGTTGGCCGATTTCCAGCCCTGGTCGAAGGCCTCGACGATGTTGTACTGGAAGCCCTCGCGCTCGGCCATGCGGACGAACAGGTTGACGAACCGCGCCTTGTTGACGAGGCCGGTCTCGGCGGGGCCGCGGGTCCGCCCGGCGGTCGGCCAGCCGACCTCGCCGACCAGGATCGGCTTGCCGGGGAAACGCTCGCGGATCTCACGGTAGGCTTCGAGGATGCGCTCCTCGGCGCCCTCGACGCCGGCCGGGACGTCCTCCCAGTAAGGCAGCAGGTGGATGGTGATGAAGTCCACCTCGTCGGCCACCTGGGGGTATTTCAGCCACCATTCCCAGACGTCGGCATAGGTCACGGGCTGTTTCACCCGGGCCTTGACCCGGCGGATGTACTCGACGAGCTGGTCGACCGTGCGGTCGCCGCGCAGAAGCACCTCGTTGCCGACGATCACCCGGTCGATCACGTCGGGATACTCGTTGGCGAGGCGGATCTGGGCCGCGATCTCCTCCTCGTTCAGGGCGGTCTTGGGACCGATCCAGGAGCCCTGCATCACCTTGATGCCGTATTCGCGGGCGAGCGGCGGGACGTTCTCCAGCCCTTCGCGGCTGGTATAGGTCCGGACCGCCACGACCTCGTCCTTCAGCAGGCGGAGATCCTCCTCGATCTGCGCCGGCGTCGGGTAGACCATGGTCAGCGGGCTCTGCCCGTCGCGGAACGGCGCGAAGGACACGCTTTGAAGCTTGCCGCCGGGGGGCGGCTCGAGCGGTTGGGGACGATTGGGAAGCGCCCACAGGGCGAAGTTGCCCAGGACGGCGACGGCCAGCACGGCCAATAGGACGGGGACACGCATGGCGGCGATATCTACACGAAATCGCCGCCGCCCGGCATGGAAAAACGGCCCCGCCCGGCGCCCGCCCGGGAACCCGGTCCGGCGCCGCGGTCAGGCGTCGGGCGGGGTCTTCGTCCGGGCCAGCAGGAACACGGCCGAATTCTCGTTGTAGGCCGGCAGCTGGGTCGTCGCGATGTCCGGGTTGCGGCGCAGGAACTCGTCGAAGGCGCGCTTCTCGCCCAGGTTCTGCTCCGCCAGGCCGCCGGCATGCCAGTCGTCGAACAGGAAGACCGCGTGGTCTCCGATCAGGGGTTCGACGAAGGCCAGCGAGTCGCGCGCCGAGGTGTAGATGTCGCAGTCGATCATGGCGATGCCGACATGGCGGATGCCGTGCCGCTCGACGAGTTCGGGCGTCAGCGTGTCCTTGAACCAGCCCTTGATCAGGAAGGTCCTGCTCCAGTCCACGCCGCGGCGGGTCAGCAGCTTGCGGGCGAACTCGATCGACGAGGCGAGCTGGCCGCTGCTCCAGAGCTGGTTGTCCTGATGGTCGGCTTCCGGCGGCAGGCCCTCGAAGCTGTCGAAGCCGAACTGGCGGACGCCGGGAGTGCCGGTCCGCTCCAGCGCGTCGTGCATGCAGGCCATGGACGAGCCGTAGCAGACGCCGAATTCCAGGTAGTCGCCGATCGGCTTGCCGCCGTTCAACTCGCGCAGGCGCCGGATGGCGTCGACGAAGCTGGCGGTGAGCTTCTGTTCGGGCACGAGGCCCTCGCCGGCCAGGGCCCGCCGTTGGGTACGGACCCGGTATAGCCAGCGGTTCACCTTACGGGACGGCTCGAACAGTCCCAGCGCCATCAGCAGGCGGAAGAAAGGCGTGTTGAAACGGTCGGCACCGGGAGGCCGAGCGGCATGGCTGTCGTTGACCGTCATCGGAGCCAAATTCCTGCAATGGTTTCATCAGCTATCATAAACGGATGAAAACCATATTGGCTGCCATGGGGCCAGGATTTATATGACTTGCCTCAAGAGAAGATGCAAAGTGGTTATTGACACTTCAAAGAAAACATAGAATTTCGAGGATTATGGATATCTTTTTGAGAAAAAACTTGTGATCTGGGACAAAATTATCCTAATCCTGAAACTCCGGACTGTAGTTTACAAGCTTCTTAAAATCCTTTCAAGTTGCCGTATTCCATGAAAAGTTCTTCTATTGCTGGCCCGGCATGAAGAAGTACGTCGACAGTCCGCGCTGGTTCTCGTCGATGATCAGGCGGTGGTTCAGCGGGGGGAAGGCGCGCTGGCTGCAGTCCAGGCGCGGGCACAGGCGGCAGTTGACGCCGATCGGCGTCGCGGCACCGACATTGTCCAGGTCGACGCCTTCCGCGTAGACCAGCTGCCCGGCATGGGCGACGTCGCAGCCCAGGCCGATAGCGAATTGCTGGGGCGGGCTGCGCCAGCCGCCGCCGCTCTTGTCCACCGTGCGGGCGATGCTGAAATAGGTCGTGCCGTCCGGCATGCGGGCCACCTGGGTCATGATCTGCCCCGGCGACCGGAACGCGTCATGGACGTTCCAGCGCGGGCAGGCGCCGCCGAACCGGGCGAAGTTCAGGCTGCCGGCGCTGAACCGCTTGCTGACGTTGCCCGCGTTGTCGACCCGGATCAGGAAGAACGGAACGCCCTTGGCGCCCGGCCGCTGGAGCGTGGTCAGCCGGTGGCAGACCTGCTCGAAGCTGGCGTCGAACCGGTGGCCCAGGATCTCGATGTCGTAGCGGACCGACCGCACCGCCTCGATGAAGCGGTCGTAGGGCATCAGGACGGCCCCGGCGAAGTAGTTGGACAGCCCGATCCGGGTCAGCCGCCGCGCCTCGTCGCCCGACAGGGAGGTCCCGGCGGCCAGCCGGTCCATCAGATCGCGGTGGTGGAGCAGGGCGATCTGGCAGGCGAGCTGGAAATTCCGGCCGCTGGGCGGCAGCATCTCGGACAGCAGGATGCGCCGGCTGTGCCGGTCGAAACGGCGCAGGCCGGTGCCCATCACGTCCATGGGCATCAGCTTGACGCGCACGCCGTGGGCGCGGTTGAGGAAATCCGTCAGGCCGCGGTACAGGTCGCCGCTCTCCGCCTTCAGGTCGCGCCACAGCTCCTCCGCGGCGCTTTCCAGCTCGGGGAAATGATTGCCCTGGGCGTGGAAGAAGTCGCGGACCTCCTCCACCGGGAAGGCCGCGGCCTGGACGACCTGGAGCTTGTCGCGGTCGGCCACCCGCCCGGCCAGCGCCTCGATGTCCTCGCGCGCTTCGCGGTAGGCCTGGTAGAGGGTGACGACAGCCTGGCCCAGCGTCGGGGCGACGGCGGCCAGTTCGCGGAAATCGGAGTTCTTGACATCGCTGCCGGCGAACAGCGGGTCGGCGAACACCTCGCGCAGCCCGGCGATCAGCCGGCTCTCCTCGTCCTCGGCGAAAGCCTGGAGGTCGATCTCGAAAGCCTGTCCCAGCTTCAGCAGGAGCTGGACCGTCACCGGACGCTGGTTGTGCTCGATCAGGTTCAGGTAGCTGGCCGAGATGCCGAGCTGCTCCGCCATCTGCGCCTGGGTCAGGTTGTGGTCCCGCCGCAGCCGGCGGACCTTGTGGCCCAGCATCGCCTTCTTGTCCGCCCCCACCGACCGCCCCCGTCTTTGCCGCAGTGCCGTAAACTTTACAAGCTTTACGGATTTTCAGCAAGCCACAGACAGGCCTTTACAGGATTACCCTTTTACAATCAGCCACTTATTGCCTGAACCGCATTATAGCGATACCTGTAGTTCATCGCTGCACCGCACCTCGCACAGCGGTTCAGAAACGGGGGCACCGGTCCCGGAGAACGGCACAAGAAGGGAATTCCGACCATGGCACCGCTCGACAACAGCATCGGTTTCAATTCCGTCGAAGAAATCCATGCCAAGCGCTGGAACGGCATCAAGCGCGACTACACCATGGAGGACGTGGCCCGGCTGAGCGGTTCGGTCAGGATCGAGTACACCCTGGCCGAACTGGGCGCGCGGCGCTTGTGGGAGCTGCTGCACACCCGCCCCTATGTCCATTCGCTGGGCGCCTTCACCGGCAACCAGGCCATGCAGATGGTCAAGGCCGGGCTGGAGGCGATCTATCTCTCCGGCTGGCAGGTCGCGGCCGACGCCAACCTGGCCGGATCCATGTACCCGGACCAGAGCCTCTATCCGGCCAACTCGGTCCCGTCGGTGGTCAAGCGGATCAACAACGCGCTCCAGCGCGCCGACCAGATCCACCACATGGAAGGCAAGTCGGGCACCTACTGGTTCGCGCCGATCATCGCCGACGCCGAGGCCGGCTTCGGCGGCCCGCTGAACGCCTTCGAGCTGATGAAGGCCATGATCGAGGCCGGTGCCGCCGGCGTCCATTTCGAGGACCAGCTCGCGTCGGAGAAGAAGTGCGGCCATCTCGGCGGCAAGGTGCTGCTGCCGATCCAGCAATTCGTCCGGACGCTCAACGCCGCCCGCATGGGCGCCGACGTCTGCGGCACCTCGACCCTGCTGATGGCCCGCACCGACGCGGAGAGCGCGCAGCTGATCACGTCCGACATCGACGAGCGCGACCATCCCTTCATCGACCGCGAGGACCGCACGCCGGAAGGCTTCTACCGCATCAAGAAGGGCGTCGGCGTCGATTACTGCATCGCCCGCGGCCTGGCCTACGCGCCCTATGCCGACCTGCTGTGGTGGGAGACCAGCAAGCCCAACCTGGAGGACGCCCGCCGGTTCGCCGAGGCGATCCACAAGGAATTCCCGGGCAAGATGCTGGCCTACAACTGCTCGCCCAGCTTCAACTGGAAGGCCAACCTGGACGACGCCACGATCGCCCGCTTCCAGCAGGAGATCGGCGCCATGGGCTACAAGTACCAGTTCGTCACGCTGGCGGGCTTCCACAGCCTGAACTACGCCACCTTCGACCTGGCGCGCGGCTACAAGGAGCGGGGCATGGCGGCCTATTCCGAGCTCCAGCAGAAGGAGTTCGCGGCCGAGAAGGAGGGCTTCACCGCGGTCAAGCACCAGCGCGAGGTGGGTACCGGCTATTTCGACGCGGTCAGCGTCGCGGTGTCGGGCGGCAAGTCCTCCACCACCGCGATGAAGGACAGCACCGAGAGCGACCAGTTCCACTGATACGCTCCACCAGGCGCGCATCACCGCATTTCACCATCAAGACCTCAACCTTTCGAAAGCGATGGAGATTGTCATGGGAAGCAGCAATCGTTTCTGGGTCGTCGGCGAGTACAATGACACCCGTTTCTCCGAGATGAAGGACGGTACCCAGAAGATGTTCGGGCCTTTCGACAGCTACGAGAAGGCCCGGTCCAAGTGGCAGGCCCAGGCGGAGGCGACCCGCAGCAACTGCCACATGCGTTTCACCATCGCGCAGGAAGGCTGACGGCGCGGCAGCATCGTATCCATCCCAGTGTTGGAGCAGACTGGCGGCGGCGAGGTGACTCGCCGCCCTTTTCCGTTCGTTCGTATCTTCGTCCGCACAACCGCCCTGACGTCGCCTCATTCAAGGCTTGCGCCCGGCGCGTACCTCGTATGTCCAAAATCATATCGCTTGTCCCACCGATCACCGGGTTCGGAGCGGATAAGTTGATCATGGCGGGATTGGGTCGCTACCGGCCGGCCGGCAGCCCGGTACCCGTCGGTTGCGCTGCGGAATTAAGCATTGACTTGGCGCACGAAAGCCGCCACTTAACCTTCATGCTTCGAAAAGCTTGACGGTGCCTTTGCGCCCCGGCTACGGTCGCGCCCCTTCCGGGACAGACCGTCTCACAGGCATCTGCATCTCGCGCGTTGGCCGAACCCGCATTGGATCCGTTCAGATCAGGGGATCCGTTCAGATCAGGGATCGGTGGATCGAGCCGCTTCACGGCGGACCTCGCTGCGATTTCCACAGTTGCCGACGTGGTTCGCCGGGTTGTCGCAGCCGCGGCGGGCCGAAGCGTCCGACGTCACACGACACAACCAATGGAGGATTGCTTTGATGGATCAGCCGCTTGCGGGTAAGACCATCGCCATCCTGGTGGCTAACGGTTTCGAAGAGACCGAAATGACCGAGCCCCAGCGTGCCCTGCTCAAGACCGGTGCCAGCCTCAAGGTGATTTCGCCTGAGCAGGGTCTGGTGAACGGTTGGCATGGCAAGGCCTGGGGACATTATTTCCCGGTCGATCAACAGATCGCCGAAGTTCTGGCGGCCGATTTCGACATGCTGATCCTGCCCGGCGGCGAACGCAGCGTTGCGAAGCTTGCCGGCAATCCGCATGTTCGCCGGATTATCAGCAGCTTCATGGATGGCGGCAAGCCCGTCGCCGCGATCGACGACGGTGTCAGCCTCCTGGCCGTGGCCCAGAAGGTCAACGGCCGCACCCTGACCGCTTCCCCGACGGTCCGCGAGACATTGGAAGCCGCTGGCGCCGTGTGGAGCGAAGAGCCGATCACCCTCGACAAGGCCCTGGTGACCGCCGACGGTCTCGACAGCCTGCCGGCTTTCGTCGACCAACTCGTCAAGTCGTTCATGGACGCCGCCCAGGTCAAGAAGGCCGCCTGACGTCCTTCCCGACCGTTTCGACGCCCGATGGTTTCGACGAACGTTCGAAAGCGCCGCATCCTCCGGATCGCGGCGTTTTTCGTTTTCTCCGGTTTCGACGGTAACTTTTCGGGACACGAGGGAGCCAAGGGGCGGGGTTGTGCGTTTCTCCGCCGCAGCCGGCTTTCCATCGTGATGGAAGGCGGTTCGTCGAAGCCGGAGAAAAGCATCCCGTGATCCCGTCCCATATCCGACGCCATGGCTTGGCGTCCGCCATCTGCTTGGCCGCCTTGTCCGGTATCGCCGGTTCGAACCCGTCATCGGCCCAGGCGCCTGACGACGCCTTCATCGCCGGCTACGCCGCCGCGATCGTCCAGCGCGAATTCGGCCTCGCCGCATCCCAGGTGACGGTGTCCGGCGGCGTGATCCAGGTCGATGCCGAAGCCCTGGCCTCCTCCACCGGGCCGCGCCTGCGCACCGCCCTGTCGGAGATCCCCGGCGTCACGGAGGTGCGGGTGCGCGAGGCGAGCGTGCCCCCCGCGCCGGCACCAGGACCCGTGCTGGCACAGCCGCCGGCCGCCGGTTCCGCCGTGCCGGCCACCGCGGTCATGGCCCAGGGCGCGGAAATCCTGCCGCGCAACAACCTGTTCGAACCGCTGATAGCCGATCCCCGCTGGCCGCGATTCTCCGCCAGCTACCGGTACTATCTGGACGATCCGGACGTGGAGCACGCCGGCGCGGTCAGCTTCGGCGAGACTTTCTCCCTGTACCGCAACAGCCTGTTCGGCGGGCGCTGGGAAGTGGGCTTCCAGGCCAGCGTCTTCTCGGTGTTCGACCTGAACAGCGACAGCATGGACTTGGTCAACGCCGACTACTGGGTCGGCGTCCCGGTGTCGTGGCGGCGGGGCGATTTCTCGGTCCTCGGCCGGATCTTCCACCAGAGCTCCCACCTGGGCGACGAGTACCTGCTGCGCGAGGAGATCGACCGGTCCCGACGCATCAACCTGAGCTACGAGGCGGTCGAAGGGCTGGCCTCGTACGATATCGGCGACGAGTTCCGCGTCTATGGCGGGGTCAGCTACCTGTTCGACCAGGAGCCGTCGGACCTGGAGCCCTGGGCCGCCCAGGCCGGCCTGGAGTACGAGAGCCGCGACACCTATGCCGGCGGGCTGCTCCGCCCGGTCGCCGCGGCGGACATGAAGTTCCGGGAAGAAGCCGACTGGGACATGGACCTGTCCCTGCAGGCGGGCTTTCAGCTCGAAAGCAGCCTGCTGACGCCCCGGCGCATCCGGCTGCTGGCGGAATACTACAACGGCTCGAACCCCAACGGGCAGTTCTACTCCCGCAAGCTGGAATATATCGGGTTCGGCATCAACGTTCAGCTCGACTGACGTTCGGTTTGGCCACAGATGCACGCAGATGGGTTCCGGTTGATGAACCCTCTGCGGCCGGCGAGAGCTTAATCAACAGATGGATCTGTGTTTATCTGCGTCCATCTGCGGCTAATTCAGTTCGGTCCGCACCTCCCACAGTTCCGGGAAGAACGTCATGTCGAGCGCGCGGCGGAGATAGCCGACCCCGGCGGTGCCGCCGGTGCCGCGCTTGAAGCCGATGATCCGCTTCACCGTGGTCATGTGGCGGAACCGCCATTGCTGGAACCAGTCCTCCAGGTCGACCAGTTCCTCGCCCAGCTGGTAGAGGTCCCAGTGCCGCCGGGTGTTGCGGTAGATCTCCAGCCAGGCCGCGAGCACGCCGGGATCGCTGCGGTGGGGGGTCGAAAGATCGCGGTCCAGGACTTCCCGGGGTATGGCGAAGCCGCGCCGGGCCAGCAGCCGGATCGTGGCGTCGTACAGGCTTGGGCCTTCGAGCGCCGCCTTGAGGCCGGCATGCAGGTCCTCGCGGTGGCGATGGGGGGCCAGCATCGCGGCGCGCTTGTTGCCGAGCAGGAATTCCATCATGCGGTACTGGTGCGACTGGAAACCCGAGGACTGGCCGAGCCGGTCGCGGAACTGCAGGTAGTCGGCCGGCGTCAGGGTGGACAGGATGTCCCAGGACTGGATCAGCTGGCTCTGGATCCGCGAGACCCGCGCGAGGTTCTTGAAGGCCGGCTGGAGATCGTCGCGCTCCAGCCCCGCGATGGTCGCCTGAAGCTCGTGGATCGCCAGCTTGAGCCACAGCTCGGTCGCCTGGTGGATCACGATGAACAGCATCTCGTCATGCTGGTCGGACACCGGCTTCTGGCAGGCCAGCAGGGGATCGAGCCTGAGATAGTCGCCGTAGCTCATGGCGCCGCTGAAGTCGGTGTGGGCGCCCGTTGCCTCGTGGTCGGAATCTTCCATGAGGGTTTCTCCTTACCTTGCCGGTTCAGGTGACCGCGGCGCGGCGGTGGAACTCCGGGCGGTCCCATTCGCCGCTTTCCATCACGGCGCGCAGATGCTCGACCGCCCGCCAGACGTCGGCATAGCCGACATAGAGCGGCGCGAAGCCGAAACGCAGGATGTCGGGCGCCCGGAAATCGCCGATCACGCCGCGGCGGATCAGCGCCCGCACGATGGCGTAGCCCTGCTCGTGGGCGAAGCAGACCTGGCTGCCGCGCCTCTCCGGGTCGGCCGGGGACGCCGGCCGGAAGCCGTGGGCGCCGCAGCGGGCGGAGACCAGGTCGGCGAACAGGGTGCCGAGCGCCATGGACTTGGCGCGGAGCGCGCCCATGTCGGCCTCCAGCATCAGGTCCACCCCGACTTCCAGCGCGGCCAGGCCGATCACCGGCGGCGTGCCGACCAACATCCGGTCCAGCCCGATGGCGGGGCGGTAACGGGTGTCGAAGGCGAACGGGGCGGCATGGCCCATCCAGCCCGACAACGGCGGGGCGAGGCGGTCGTGGTGGCGTCCGGCGGCGAACAGGAAGGCCGGCGCGCCGGGGCCGCCGTTCAGGTACTTGTAGCCGCAGCCGACCGCGAAATCGGCGTGGCAGCCGTTCAGGTAGACCGGCACGGCGCCGGCGCTGTGGGCGAGGTCCCACAGGGTCAGGGCACCGGCGGATCGGGCCCGCCGGGTCACGGCGGCCATGTCGTGGATCCGGCCGCTGCGATAGTTCACGTGGGTCAGGGAAACCAAGGCCACGTCGTCGTCGATCGCGTCCGCCAATTCGTCCGGCCCGGCCAGCCGCAGTTCGTGCCCCTGGCCGAGAAGGTCGATCAGGCCTTCCGCGACATAGAGATCGGTCGGGAAATTGCCCGGTTCGGACAGGATGACCCGGCGGCCGGGGCGTAGCCGCAGGGCCGCCGCCATCAGCTTGAACAGGTTGACCGAGGTGGAATCGGCGACCCTGACCTCGCCGGGGGCGGCGCCGACCAGGCGCGCGATCTTGTCGCCGACGCGCCGGGGCAGGTCGATCCAGTGGTGGGCGGTCCAACTCCCGATCAGGTCGCGGCCCCATTCCGCCTCGACCACCGAGGCGACCCGCGCCGCCGTCGCCCGGGGCAGGGCTCCCAGCGAGTTGCCGTCCAGGTAGATGACGCCGTCGGGCAGGGCGAAGCGGTCGCGGAACCGGGCCAGCGGATCGGCGGCGTCCAGATCCCGGCAGGCGGCGAGATCGATCTCCGGCATCGGCTTGCCTCCCTTCGAGTGTTCACCGGGCGGTCGTTTCCCAGGCGATGGGGGCACACTGCACGAGATCGGGAGCGGAAACCAGGGGGCGACTTAGCGACGCACAAAGATGCTTTTCATGTACATGTTATCGCCGTCCGGCTAGGGTGGGAGCGACCCGAGACCGGAGGAAGCCATGAGGTTCGACAGCATCACCGAAGAGACCATCGTTACCCTGGTGGACAGTTTCTATGCGCGCATCCGCGACGATTCGGAACTCGGCCCGATATTCGAGCGGGTGGTGGACGGTCATTGGGACCGCCACCTGGGGACCATGGTCCGGTTCTGGTCCTCGGTCATGCTGAAGACCGGGACCTATCACGGCAGCCCGATGCAGGCCCACATGTGCATCCCCGGCATGGAAGCGGGACTCTTCGCCCGGTGGTTGTCCCTGTTCGAGGAGACCGCCGCCGAGCTGTTTGAACCGCCGCAGGCCGAACGCTTCCTAGAACGGGCGAGGCGCATCGCGGAGAGCCTGCAGCTCGGCCTGTTCTTCCGGCCCGGAGCGGCGGCGGCCTCGTCCGTCTGAAAGCCCGGCTTCGTCAGACTGCCGTCAGGTCGGAGCGTCAGGATCGGATCCGTCGATCGCCAGCGCGGGCCATCCCGGTCCACCGGCATCGGACGGAGAAGACACCATGAGAAGACTTGCCTTGTTTGCCCTCTCACCGCTCGCCCTCGCCCTGCTCGCCGGCCCGGCATCGGCCGGTCCGAACTGCACCGGGGAGCCCAGGGACAAGTGGCTTTCCGAAGCGGACATGAAGCAGAAGATCGCCGAGATGGGTTACCGGGACATCCGGACCTTCAAGACCACCAGCGGCAACTGCTACGAGATCTATGGCTACGACAAGGACGGCCGCAAGGCGGAAGTCTATTTCGACCCGGTCGATGCCAGGATCGTCAAGGCGGAGGTAGACGACTGATGACGGGAACGGGCATCGACGGCGGCATGGCCGGGGAACGGATGGCGGCACCCGATACGGGTCCGTCATGGTGTGGGACCCGGTCGTCCGCCTCTTCCACTGGGTGGTCGTGGCGGGATGCGCCGCCAACCTCTTCATCGTCGAGGACGGCGAACCCGCCCACGAGGTCATTGGTTATGCGGTCGCGGCGGCCCTGGCCGTCCGGATCGTATGGGGCTTCGTCGGGACGCGCCACGCCCGCTTCGCCGACTTCGTGCCGACGCCGGCCCGGTTGATCCGGTACGTCCCGCTCCTGCTGCGGGGGCGCGAACCCCGGCAGCTCGGCCATAACCCGGCCGCCGCGGTCATGATGATCACGCTGATGCTCCTGCTCGCCTCTGTCAGCGTCACCGGCTGGATGACGACGCTCGACGCCTTCTGGGGAGTCGAATGGGTCGAGGAGCTTCACGAAGGCACGGCGGACGCGATACTCTGGCTGGCGCTGATCCATGCCGCCGCGGCGATCCATGAGAGCGTGCGGCATCGCGAGAACCTGATCTGGGCGATGGTTACCGGCAGGAAACGGGCCTGAGAACCGGCATGAGGCTTCTGCTCGTCGAGGACAACGAAAGGCTCGCCGGCCTGATGGCCGGCGGGCTCGGCCGCGCCGGATTCGCTGTGGACGCCTTCGGGTCCCTGGAGGAGGCGGACGCCGCCGCCGCCGCCGCGGACTATGACCTGATCGTGCTCGACCTGGGCCTGCCCGACGGGGACGGGCTGGCTTGGCTGAAGGGCTTCCGAGCCCGCCGCCGCGGAACTCCGGTCCTGGTCGCGACGGCCCGGGGCGGCCTTGGCGACAGGGTATCGGGACTCGACACCGGGGCGGACGACTATCTGGTCAAGCCTTTCGAGATGGACGAGCTGCTCGCCCGCTGCCGGGCGCTGCTACGCCGCCCCGGCTCCTGCCTCGCTACGGTCCTGACGGCCGGCAACGTGGCCTTCGACACCGTCTCCCGCCGGATCAGCGTCGGCGGACAGGTGATCGACGCGCCGCGCCGGGAACTCGACCTGATCGAGATCCTGCTGCGCCGCGCCGGGCAGGTGGTGACACGCCCGGTCCTGGAGGAAAGCCTCTACGGGTTCAACGACGAGGTGACGCCGAACGCTCTGGAAGCCCACGTCTCGCGGCTGCGGCGCCGGCTCGCCGAAGCCGGAGCGGACGCCGCGATCCATACCGTGCGGGGCGTCGGCTACCTGCTGCGGGCCGTGGGGGCGGCGTGACCCGCCGGCTCGGCATCGGGGCGCGGCGGCAGCGCCGATCGGTGGCGCAGCTCATCACCGTACGCCTGACCGTGGTCGCGGCCCTCCTGATGGCCGTCCAGGTGGTCCTGGTCGCCTTCCATTACGGGCTTGACGGCAGCCGGCTCGGCGTGCGGGTCGCCGCGAGCGAGGCGGAGCGGCTGGCCGCCCATGTCGCGGCCGGCACCGGCGGCCGCCCGGTGCTCGACCTGCCGGAAGAGCATGCCGGACGCTACCTGCGCCATCCCGATGCCTACGGCTTCCGCATCGTCGACGGTCGGGGAAACATCGTCGCCGGGATGAATGACGGTCTGTTCACGGTTCCGCTGCCGGAGCCCGCCGACGCACCCGACCTGTTCTGGCGCACCATCCCCCGCGGCACGGGGCAGGTCCGCATCCTGGTGCAGCGCTTCGACGCGATCGAGCCCGGTTTCCTGATCTGCATCGCGGTCGCCGCCGATCCGGACCATATCGCCTGGGGCGTGCTGGCGCATGAGGTGATGGACCATGTGGCGATCCCCATGGTGCCGCTGGCGCTGCTGCTCCTGGCCGCCAACGTGTTCGCGGTCCGGCGCACCCTGCTGCCGCTGGGAAGGGCCGCCGGGCAGGCGAGGAAGCTCGACGTGCGGCGCGGCGGCCTGCGCCTGGATGCCGGCACGGATCTGCCGCGCGAAGTCCATGCGCTGGTCAGCGCGGTCAACGCGGCGTTGGGAAGGGCCGACGAAGTCCTTCGCTTCCAACGTGAATTCACCGCAAACGTGGCCCATGAACTGCGCACGCCGCTGGCCGTCCTTCTCCTGGAACTGGACGGGATCGGAGGGCCGGCAGCGGCGGCGGCCAAGCGGGACGTGCAGGCGATGTCCCGGCTGGTCGATCAGCTCCTGCGCGTGGCGCAGCTGGAAGGGCTGAGCACCGAACCGCCCGCTCGGGTCGATCTGGCCGAGATCGGGCGCGAGACGGTCCGGCGGCTGGCCCCGCTGGCGGTCGACCAGGGCAGGGAGCTGGAGTTCCAGGACGACGGCGCCGCCATCGTCGCGGGGTATCGCGACGCCATCGCGGGTGCTCTGCGGAACCTGGTGGAGAATGCCCTGCGGGCGACGCCGCGCGGAACCGCCGTCACCGTGGTCACCGGCCCCGGGGCGGCGATCGAGGTCCGCGACCGGGGACCGGGGATCGAGCCGGCCTTGCGCGGCGGCCTGTTCGGCCGCTTCGCGCAAGGCGACAGGCGGACCCGCGGCAGCACCGGCCTGGGCTTGGCGATCGTGGCCAAGGCGATGGAGATCCACGGCGGCGGCGTCACCATCGCCGGACGGTCCGGCGGCGGAAGCTGCGTCAGGCTGGCCTTTCCGGAGTCCCCGCCGCCCTGACTTCATAGCGGAAACAGACGAGGAGCGCGATCAGGGCCAGGGCGCCGGCCTGGTGGATGGCGGCGACCGGGATGGAGACGACGGTCAGCAGGGTCGCGATGCCCAGGGCGATCTGGAGCAGCATCATCGCGCCGGCGGCATAGGCCAGCTTGTGGCCGCGCGGGCTCAGGTCGGCCCGGACGGCGCGCCACGTCAGAGCCAGCACCACGATGCCGGTGGCGATGGCGAGCCAGCGATGGGTGAACTGGACCGCTGCGTGGTTCTCCACCAGGTTCAGCGGGGCCGGGTCGAGGAACCACATGTCGGACGGAACGAGCTGGCCGCCCATCAGCGGGAAGGTGTTGTAGATCATCCCGGCGTCCAGCCCGGCGACGAAGGCGCCCCAGGCGACCGTCACCGCGACGAAGCCCAGGGCCAGCCCGGAGTGGCGCCTCAGGGACGGTGCCGCGGCGCTGCGGCCCGACCGCGGGTTCGGGTCGAGCAGCCCCAGGGCTATCCACAGCATCAGGGCGAAGATCAGGAAGGCGATGCCGAGATGGAGCGCCAGGCGGTAGTGGCTGACCGAGGGCCGGTCGACCAAGCCGCTGACCACCATGAACCAGCCGATCCCGCCCTGCAGGCCGCCCAGCAGGAAAAGCCCGACCAGCTTGGGCATCAGGCCCTTGGGAATGCGCTTCGTCGCCCAGAACCACAGGAACGGCAGCAGGAAGGCGAAGCCGATCAGCTGGCCCCAAAGGCGGTGGAACCATTCCCAGAAGAAGATCAGCTTGAACTCGTCCAGCGACATGCCGGCGTTGACGTAGCGGTATTCCGGCGTCGCCCGGTACAGGTCGAACACCCGGTTCCACTCGCCCTCCGACAGCGGCGGCAGCATGCCGATCAGCGGTTTCCACTCGACCATGGACAGGCCCGACTCGGTCAGCCGGGTGATCGCGCCGATCACCGCCATGGCGAACACCATGCCGCAGCAGAACAGCAGCCATACCGCGATGGCCCGGGTGTGCCGGGTGCCAGCGGACGAGGCCGCGGCGGGCGCCGCATGCCGGGGCGCCGGATATGTGAGGGACAAGGCTCCAACCCAATCTGATTATTTCAGGATGCTCTCCACCACCGCTCTATGTGGCGCGCGGCGCCGTCGCGTCAAACATCCGAGCGGATGCCGCATGCGGCCGGAAGTCGCATGCGGCATCCCGCAGCACCCTGGGATCAGGCGCCGATCGAATAGTCCTGTCCGAAGATGAAGGAGTCGCGCTCCTTGATCTCCTGCTCGAGCTGGGCATGGACGGCCGCGTACAGGTCGCGGATCGAGACGATGCCGACCACGGTGTCGTCGCGGAGGACGGGCAGGTGGCGGTAATTGTGCTTGCGCATCAGGTCGAGCGCCTCGATCGCCATGGCGTCGGGCGGCAGGGTGTCCGGGCCGGCGGTCATCACCTGGTCCAAAGGAGTGGTCTTCGGGTCGAGGTCCCGGGCCACGACGCGGGTTACCAGATCGCGTTCGGTGAAGATCCCCATCAGGCGGCTGCCCTCGATCACCAGCACGGCGCCTACCCTGCGTTCGGCCATCGCCTTGACCGCCGCGCCGACCATGTCACCAGGCTTGAATGCAATGATGTCCTGCTCCCGGATCACGTCCGGGACCAATTTACGCTTCGGCATTATCCCTATCCCTCTTCACCTGCGGACGGATCCCGTCCGGACCCGGCCTCTCCGCCAGAGTTCCGGATGGAAAGTTGCGATCGACAATACGCAATCTTATGAAAGATTTTCCGCGTATTTGCGATCTTGGCAGGATCGTGCGCGGACGGTCAAGCCGAAGCGGAGGCGGCGTCTCCCCGGCGATCCCCGGAGTCGTCGCCGTCGGCGTCTTCGGCCGGCGGAGTGATCCGGAGCGCCGTGATCTGGTTGCGCTGGCGGCGCAGCACCTCGAACCGGAAGCCGTAGAAGGTGAAGGTCTGGCCGACCTCCGGGATGCGGCGCGCCTCGTACAGGACCAGCCCGGCGATGGTCGAGGCCTCCTCGTCGGGCAGCCGCCACTCGAACTCGCGGTTCAGGTCGCGGATGGTCACCCAGCCGTCCACGATGTAGGTCCCGTTGGGCTGGGCGCGCACGCCGGCCACCGTGATGTCGTGCTCGTCGGAAATGTCGCCGACGATCTCCTCCAGGATGTCCTCCAGGGTCACGATCCCCATGAGGGAGCCGTATTCGTCCACCACGAGCGCGAAATGCTCGCGCCGGCGGCGGAACTCCTGGAGCTGGTCGAACAGGGTCGTGGTGTCGGGGATGAACCAGGGATCGGCGGCGATGGCGCCGATGTCCAGCTTCTCCAGGTCGCCGGCGTTCGCCTGGACCTCGCGCAGCAGCGCCTTGGCGTGCAGGACGCCGACGATGTTGTCCGGATCGTCGCGCCACAGCGGCAGGCGGGTGAAGGGGCTTTCCAGGACCTCCTGGACGATCCGCGCCGGCGGCTGGCCGGCGTCGATCGTCACCAGGTTGCGCCGGTGGGTCATGATCTCCATCACCTCGACGTCGGCGAGGTCCAGGATCGAGCGCAGCATGGCGCGCTCGTGCCTGACCTCCTCCTCGTCGCCGGGGTCCTCGCCCCGGTGCAGCTCGATGGCGCCGCGCAGCTCGTCGATGTTGGACTGCACCCCGACATTCTCGATGCCCGAGCCGAACGCCCGGAGCACCGCGCTGACCAGGACGTTGACCGCCGCGGTGACCGGCGAGAACAGCATCACCATGAACCGCACCGGCCGGCCGACGAACAGCGCCATGGTCTCGGCGTGGCGCAGGGCATAGGTCTTGGGCAGCACCTCGGAGAAGATCAGCACCATCAGCGTCATGCCGAGCGTGGCATAGGCCACGCCGGCGTCGCCGACGAGCTGGATCAGGACGCTGGTCGCCAGCGACGAGGCCAGGATGTTGACCGTGTTGTTGCCGAGCAGCAGCCCGCCGATCAGCTTCTCCTTGTCGTCGCGCAGCCGGTTGACCACGGCGGCGCGGCGGTCGCCCTCGTGTTCGAGCTGGTGCATCCGCGCCTTGGACGCGGCGGTCAGCGCCGTCTCCGACCCGGAGAAGAAGGCCGACATCACCAGCAGGGCGAGGATCGCTCCGATGGTCATCCAGAGCGTCAGGTCCATGATTGCGAGGCCTCGGTAACGGATGGGGGAGGGGGGTGCGGGCCGGCGGTCAGCGGGCCTGGTCCAGCACCGCCGCGACCTCGCGCCCGTCGATGTCGCGGGCGGTGAAGGCCTGGCCGATGCCGCGCGCCAGCACGAAGGTGATCCGGCCGTCCTGGACCTTCTTGTCCTTCGCCATGTGCCCCAACAGTTCCCGCGTGTCCCACGTCACGCCCGCTACCTGGCCGAGCCGGGTCGGCAAGCCGATGCGGTCCAGATGGCGGCGCACCCGTGCGGGAACGTCGGCGTCGCAGAATCCCAGGCGCGCGGAGAGGTCGAACGCCAGTCCCATGCCCAGCGCCACGCCCTCGCCGTGGAGCAGCCGGTCGTCGTAGCCGACCGCCGCTTCCAGGGCGTGGCCGAAGGTGTGGCCGAAGTTCAGCAGCGCGCGGCGGCCCGATTCGCGCTCGTCCTGGCCGACGATGGCGGCCTTGGCGGCGCAGCTCGCGGTCACCGCCCGGACCAGCGCCTCCGGTTCGCCGGCGCAGACCGCGGCGCCGTGCTCCTCCAGCCAGGCGAAGAAGCCCGCGTCGTCGATCAGCCCGTACTTCACCACCTCGGCATATCCCGCCAGCATGTGGCGGCGGGGCAGGGTGACGAGCGCCCCGGTGTCTGCCAGCACGAGCCGGGGCTGATGGAAGGAGCCGACCAGGTTCTTGCCCTGGCGGGTGTTGATCCCGGTCTTGCCGCCGACCGAGCTGTCGACCTGGGCCAGCAGGGTCGTCGGGACCTGGACGAAGTCGAGCCCGCGCAGCGCCACGGCCGCCGCGAACCCGGCGAGGTCGCCGATCACGCCGCCGCCCAGCGCCACCAGCATGGTGGATCGCTCGATCCCGCGCCCGAGCAGGTCGTCGAGCAGCGCCTCCAGGTGGACGAAGCTCTTGGTCCTCTCCCCCGCCGGCAGGACGATCGCCGGGCCGTTGCGCCGGACGCCGGCCTCGTCGAGCGAGGCTTCGAGGGCCGGCAGGTGGAGCGGCGCCACGGTGTCGTCGGTCACCACGACGACCGGACGCCGGCCGGCCAAGTCGGAGATCCGCGCGCCGGCCCGGGCGATCACGCCCGGGCCGATCACGATGTCGTAGCCCCGCTCGGCCAGATCGACCCGGACGATGTCCCGCATGGTGTCAGTCTTTCCCATAAATCCAGCCCAGAATTCCAGCCCAGAGACCCAGATAGCCAGTTCAGCCGCCGCCCGCCAGGGTGACGCCGGGATAGGAGTCGAGCGCCTTCAGCACGCGCTCGACCGTCTCCTCGGGCGGGGCGTCGATGCTGTCCACCGTGATGTCCGCCTCCGCGTAGACCGGATATCTCAGGTCGATCAGCCGGCCCAGTATCTCGCGCGGATTGCCCTGCTTGAGCAACGGCCGGTTGCTGCGCCGGGAGGTCCGGGCCAGCAGCACGTCCAGTTCGGCGCGCAGCCAGACCGAGATGCCGTGGCTGCGGATCAGGGCGCGGGTCTCCGGGTCCATGTAGGCGCCGCCGCCCGTGGCCAGGATGTGCGGCGGGTTGTCCTGAAGCAGCCGCCCGATCACCCGGCGCTCCCCGGCGCGGAACTCGGCCTCGCCGAACTGCTCGAAGATCTCCTCGATGGTGCGGCCGGCGGCCGTCTCGATCTCGTTGTCGGCGTCGCGGAAGGGCAGGTGCAGCCGCGCCGCCAGCCGGCGCCCGATGCTCGTCTTTCCGGCCCCCATCAGGCCGACCAGCACCACGGTCCGGGGCACCACGAGGCGGGGAACCGCCGAGCGCGGCGAGGCGACAGACTGATGGGCGTTCATGGAACGGACGCGGCCTTCTGCGAACAGGATTGACAGTTGGTTATATTGCGCTGCGACGATGCCATCGGTACAGTATAGTGTCTTCAACCTTTGGGCAGGGGAAGATCCGCCGGCCGACCCGCACGTGCAGGGCTTCGGATCCCGAACCGACCGCCCGCAGGTCCGGACCGTGCCTAAAAAAGGCCATGGTGTTCCTTAACACAAGGCATTTCGTCTTCTCCAGATCAATGACGGTGCCGTGGCTCGCTCCCGCAACCGCCCGTACTCGGGCTCATCCTCGACTGGTATCATGTCCCGCTTGCTCAGCGTCCTGATCGTTCTCGTCCTGATAGTCGCCGCCGGCGGATCGGTATTCCTGGCCACCTGGGACATCCCGGCGCCGTCCAGGACGGTGGAGCGCGTCATTCCCGATGACCGTTTCCCCCGCTGAGCGGCCGAGCCGCCGACCCATGCGCTGATTTGCCGCGCCCCTGTTCACCGTAGCGGAAAGCATGCCCATGGCACGTCCCGGACGCCCCCGAAAGCCCAAGACGCTGGCGTCGCCGCGTGTCGAGTCCTTCCTCGACATGCTGGTGGCCGAGCGCGGCGCCGCGCACAACACGCGCCAGGCCTACGAACGGGACCTGATCGACGCGGCCTCGTGGCTGTCGACGCGCGGCACCGGGCTCGACGGGGCCGGCACCGACGACCTGAGGGGATATCTCGACCATCTCAGCGGGCTGGAAGGCGGGACCGCGGTCCGCACGATCGCCCGGCGGCTGTCGGCGCTTCGGCAGTTCTACCGGTTCCTGTGCTCGGAGGGGCTGCGCACCGACGATCCGGCGGCCACGATCGACAGCCCCAAGCAGGGCCGCCCGCTGCCCAAGATCCTGACCGAGGTCGAGGTCGAGACGCTGCTGACGGCGGCCCAGCGGCGCGGCGGCCCGGACGGCATCCGGCTGGTGGCGCTGCTGGAGGTGCTCTACGCCACCGGCCTGCGCGTGTCGGAACTGGTGGGGCTGCCGCTGACCGGCATCGCGCGGGACGCCCGCTGCCTGATCGTCAAGGGCAAGGGCGGCAAGGAGCGCATGGTGCCCCTGTCCGAGCCGGCGCGCGAGGCGCTGTCCGCCTACATGCCGCTGCGCAAGGCCTTCATGGTGCCGGGGCGGGAGCAGCGCCAGGCCGGGTTCCTGTTCCCGTCCCGCACGTCGGAGGACGGGCACCTGACCCGCCAGCGCTTCGCCCAGCTCCTCAAGGAGCTGGCGATCGACGCCGGGATCGAGCCGCGCAAAGTCAGCCCCCACGTGCTGCGCCACGCCTTCGCGACCCATCTGCTGGACCATGGCGCCGACCTGCGCAGCGTCCAGAAGATGCTGGGCCACGCGGACATCGCGACGACCCAGATCTATACCCACGTGGTCGGCGACCGCCTGAGGCGAGTCGTCAACGATCACCATCCCCTCGCGCGCCAAAAGAAGCTCGCCGGCGCCGACTGAGCGTCATTCGAGCGATATCCGCTGTTCTTGTCCGATCCTTTCGCGATTTCGTTTGTTTGCTGTACGAACAGGGACGGAAACGAGGAAAATTCCATGACCGGGGCGGCGGAGCAGCGCCTGGAGAAAAGCAATAACCGTCTGCGGTGTCTCTCGGAGGCGATGGAGCGGATCCAGTCGGCCGGGTCGCGCGATGCGGTCATGGACTCGGTCCGCGACGCCGCCGGCAAGCTCTGCGGAGCCGACGGGGTGACGGTCGTCCTGCGGACCGGCAACCAGTGCCATTACGTCGACGAGCACGCCATCGGCCCGCTCTGGCGCGGAAAGCGGTTTCCGCTGGAGTCCTGCATCTCCGGGTGGGCCATGCTGAACGGGCGGACCGCCGTGGTCCCCGACGTCTACCGGGACGACCGGGTTCCCGTCGAATCCTACCGGCCGACTTTCGTCAGGAGCCTGATCAGCGTCCCGATCGGGCGGGACCATCCCGACTCGGCGGTCGGGGTCTACTGGTCCGAGGTCCGGACCCCGGACCCGGAGGAGGTCGCCACGCTGGAGACCCTGGCCCGCGCGGCGGCGGCGGCGCTTCGCGGGATCGGGCTGTTCCAGTCGCTCAGCGCCGCGAAGGACCAGGCCGAACGGTCCCACGCGCAGGCGCTGGCGGGCTTGGCCGAGCGGGAGAAGGCCGAAGCCGCGCTGCGCAACAGCGAGGCGCGCTTCCGCACCCTGAGCGAGGCGATTCCCCAGCTCGTCTGGACGGCGGTCGGCAAGGGAGACTGGACCTGGGCCAGCCGCCAGTGGATCGCCTTCACCGGGCAGAACGGCGCCGACGCGCTCCGTTGGGGATGGCTCGAACCGATCCATCCGGACGACCGCGCGGCGACCCGCGCCGCCTGGAGGGCCGCGCCGCGGCAGGGCTTCCTGGACATCGACCACCGGCTCCGGCGGAACGACGGCGAATACCGCTGGTTCCAGACCCGGGCCCTGCCGGTCCGCGGCGACGACGGCGGCGTTGCGCAGTGGTGCGGCACCAGCACCGACGTGAGCGCCCTGAAGGAGGTCGAGGCCGCCATGCGGCATGCGCGCGACGAGGCGGAGAGGGCCAACCGCGCCAAGTCTCATTTCCTGGCGACCGCAAGCCACGACCTGCGCCAGCCGGTGACGGCGGCGTGCCTCTACATGGACCTGCTGAGCCGGCGGCTGACCGATCCGGACGCCAAGGCGCTGGCCGGCATGGTGGAGCTTTCGCTGCAAGGTCTGCGCGGCCTGCTCAGCGGCTTGCTGGAGCTTGCGCGGCTGGAGGCCGGCGTCGTTCGGCCCGACATGACGCCTTTCGCCCTGTATCCCCTGCTCCAGCGGCTCTCCGGCGAGTTCGCGGGGCAGGCGCAGGCGGCCGGGCTGCGGCTCGCGGTACCGGCAACCCCGTTCGCCGTGCTGACCGACAGGGTGATGCTGGAGCTGATCCTGCGCAACCTGATCGGCAACGCGCTGAAATACACTGCCCGGGGCGGCATCCTGGTGGAAGCCGTCGAGGAGGATGGGCGCATAGTCAGGATCGATGTGCGTGATACCGGCAGGGGCATCCCGGCGGACCAGATCTCCCGGATCTTCGATGACTATTACCAGGGCGGCGATCCCTCGGGGGGCTTCGGCATCGGGCTCGCCACGGTCCGGCGGATCGCCGACGTTCTGGGACTGCGCATCGCCGTGACCTCCAGGGTCTCGCACGGCTCGACCTTCTCGGTCTGGGTGCCGCGGGCGGACACGGCGTCGGTCCGGCCCGCGGCGGCACCGGCGCCGATAACCGGAAACCTGCGGCGATGCTCCGTCCTGATGGCCGAGGACGACGCCATCATCGCCGCCGCCCTGCTGATGGAGATGCGGGACTGGGGCCTGGAGGTCACCAGGGTCTCGGGCCTCGGCGAGCTTCGCGCCTGCATCGCCGGGCGCGGGCCGGCCTTCGACCTGATCGTGTCGGATTACCGGCTCGGCGACGGCAGCGGGTTCGAGGCGATCGCCGCGGTCCGGCAGAAATGGCCGATCCCGGCCATCCTCGTGACCGGGGATACCGCGCCGGAGGTGCTTAAGAGGGCCGACCGGGAGGGCATCCGACTGCTCCACAAGCCGCTCGCGGGGTCGGACCTCAAGCAGGCCATCGCCGGGTTGCTGGATGCCGGGCCGCCGGGGGCGGTCAGCGCGGATTGACCGCGCCGACCTGGCGGCACATGGACGGCAGCGGGCGGGTCGAGCATTTCGGGCGGGCCGCCGTGCAGACGAACTTGCCGAACGGGACCAGGCGCTCGTTGATCTCGATCCGTTAGCGTTCGGGCAGCTTCTTTTCCAGTTCCTGCATGGCGCGTTCCGCCGCGCCCGCGTCAGGCGTTGCCGGTCAGGTACTCCATCGCCGCCTGGACGCCGCCCCGGTTGACCGGCACGCCGTGGGTCACCAGGCCCATCTCGACGCCGGACAGGGTCGCGCACAGCATGAGGTCGTTGAACGACCCCAGGTGGCCGATGCGGAAGACCCTCCCCTTCAGCCGGCCCAGCCCGTTGCCCAGCGACATGTCGAACCGCTCCAGGATGGTCCGGCGCAACTCGTCGGCATCGACCCCGTCGGGCACCATGACGGCCGTCAGCGAGCTGGAGTATTCCCGCGCGTCGGCGGCGAGAACCTCCAGACCCCAGGCGCGGACGGCCCGGCGGGTCGCCTCGGCATGACGGTCGTGGCGGGCGAAGACGTTGTCCAGCCCTTCCTCCATCAGCATGTCGATCGCGGCGTCAAGGCCGAACAGCAGGTTGGTCGCAGGGGTGTACGGGAAGTAGCCGGTCCCGTTGACGGTGATCATCGCCTCCCAGTCCCAATAGGAGCGGGGCAGGCGGGCTGACTTGGCCGCCGCGCGGGCCTTGTCGCTGACGGCGTTGAAGCTGAGGCCGGGCGGCAGCATCAGTCCCTTCTGCGAGCCGCCGACCGTGACATCCACCCCCCACTCGTCGTGGCGGTAGTCGATCGAGCCCAGGGAGGAGATGGTGTCGACCAGGAACAGCGCGGGATGGCCGGCGCGGTCGATGGCCGCCCGGATCTCCGGGATGCGGCTGGCGACGCCGGTCGATGTCTCGTTGTGAACGACGCAGACCGCCTTGATGGCATGCTCGCGGTCCTCCGCCAGGCGCGCCTCGATCGCGGCCGGGTCGGCGCCGTGGCGCCAGTCGCCGGGCAGGAATTCCGGCTCCAGCCCCAGGCGGGCGGCCAGCTCGCGCCACAGGCTGGCGAAATGCCCCGTCTCCGCCATCAGGACGCGGTCGCCGGGGGAGAGGGTATTGACCAGCGCCGCTTCCCAGGCGCCGGTGCCGGACGCGGGATATATCACCACCGGGGACGCCGTGCGGAAGATCCCCTTGATGCCGTCGAGCACCTTCGCGCCGAGCCGGCCGAAATCCGGCCCGCGGTGGTCGATGGTCGGATGGTCGATCGCCCGCAGGATGCGGTCCGGGACGTTGGTCGGGCCGGGGATCTGAAGGAAGTGACGTCCGCTGTGCGCCGGCATGGCGGCTCCTCTTTTATGAAATGATGGTTTCCTCGCCTGGGATTGCATCATACATTGATAATTATGAATGCAAAATCAAAACGGGATTCAGCCCGCCGGGCCGAAGGAGAGAAGCTGGTGCGCGACACGGGACTTGCCGCGAGGCTGCGAGGCGCGATCGAGGGCGATGTGTTATTTGGTGCCTTCGACCGGGGGCGCTATGCCACCGATGCGTCGATCTACCAGATCCAGCCGATCGGCGTGGTGGTGCCGCGCACGGTGGCGGATGTCGCGGCGACCCTGGAGATCGCCCGGGAGCAGGGCGTGCCGGTGCTGCCGCGCGGCGGCGGAACCTCCCAGAACGGCCAGACCGTCGGCGAGGCGCTGGTGGTCGATGTCAGCCGGCATTTGACCGGCATCGCGGAGTTCGACCCGGAGTCGCGCCGGGTGGCGGTGGAGCCCGGCATCGTGCTGGACAAGCTCAATGGTTTCCTGCGGAAGAACGGCCTGTTCTTCCCGGTCGAGCCGTCGACCGCCAGCCGCTGCACGATCGGCGGCATGACGGGCAACAATTCCTGCGGCGCGCGCTCGCTCCGCTACGGCAAGATGGTCGACAACGTCCTGTCGATCGACGCGATCCTGCCCGACGGGGAGGCGATGCGCTTCGGCCCTGTGCCAGGCAACCCCGACGCCGCCGCCGGGTCTCCCGCGTTCCTGGACCTGGTGCGGCGGGTCCGCGCCGTGGCGGGGCGCGAGGCGGCGGAGGTTGAGGCCCGGTTCCCCAAGGTCCAGCGCCGGGTCGGCGGCTACAACCTGGACAGCGTCGTGCCGGGAGACGGCCTCGGCGGCAACAACATGGCCCACCTGCTGGTAGGATCCGAAGGCACGCTGGCCTTCACGACGCGGGTCGAGCTGGAGGTCCAGCCGGTGCCGACGCACCGGGTGCTGGGCGTCTGCCACTTCCCGACCTTCCGCTCGGCGATGGTCGCGACGAAGCATCTGGTGGACCTGGGGCCGGTGGCGGTCGAACTGGTGGACCGCAACATCATCGAGCTGGGCCGCGCAATCCCGCAGTTCAACGCGACGCTGGGCAGGTTCGTGCGCGGCGAGCCCGATTCGCTGCTGCTGGTCGAGTTCGCCGGCGCCGACCGGGACGCGCTGGTGCGCGAGCTGAAGCGGCTGGACCAGGCAATGGCCGACCTGGGTTTCCCCGGCGCCGTGGTGGAGGTGGTCGACCCGGCGCAGCAGCGCTCGATCTGGGAGGTGCGCGAGGCCGGGCTGAACATCATGATGTCCATGAAGGGCGACGGCAAGCCGGTCTCCTTCATCGAGGACTGCGCGGTGCCGCTGGAGCACCTGGCCGACTATACCGACGGGCTGAACGAGGTCTTCGCCCGGCACGGCACGACCGGGACCTGGTACGCCCACGCCTCCGTCGGGTGCCTGCATGTCCGCCCGATCCTGAACCTGAAGGAGGCCGACGGCGCGCGCAGGATGCGGGCCATCGCGGAGGAGGCGTTCGCGCTGGTGCGGGCCTACAAGGGGTCCCATTCGGGCGAGCACGGCGACGGGATCTCCCGCTCGGAATTCCACGAGAGCATGTTCGGCACGCGGCTGGTCCGGGCCTTCGAGGAGATCAAGGACACCTTCGACCCGAAGGGGATGATGAACCCCGGCAAGATCGTGCGGGCGCCGCGCATGGACGACCGGACGCTGTTCCGCTACGGGCCGGATTACGCGCCCCAACCCCTGGAGCCGGCGCTGGACTGGTCCGACTGGGGCGGCTGGTCGCGCGCGGTCGAGATGTGCAACAACAACGGCACCTGCCGGAAGTCCAACCCCGGCGTGATGTGCCCGTCGTTCCGCGCCACGAAGGACGAGAAGCACGTGACGCGCGGGCGGGCCAACTCGCTGCGGCTGGCGCTGACCGGCCAGCTCGGGCCGGACGCCCTGGTCTCGGACGAGATGTACGAGACCATGGACCTGTGCGTAAGCTGCAAGGGCTGCAAGCGCGAGTGCCCGACCGGCGTCGACATGGCGCGGATGAAGATCGAGTTCCTGCATCACTACCGCAAGCGCCACGGCCTGCGGCCGATGGACAGGCTGGTGGCGTTCCTGCCGCGCTACGCCGCCAAGGCCGCCCGGCTGGGCGGCGTCGCCGGCCTGCGCGACCGGGTGCCGGCCCTGGCCCGGCTGAGCGAGCGGATGCTGGGCTTCAGCGCGCGGCGCAGCCTGCCGGCGTGGCGGCGCGACTGGTTCCGGGCCGACGAGACCGGGCGCAATCCAGGCGGGCCGGAGGTCGTGCTGCTGGCCGACACCTTCGACACCTATTTCGAGCCGGAGAACCTGCGGGCCGCGCGGGCCGTGCTGGAAGCCGGCGGCTACCGGGTGCGCACCGCGCGCGCCGCCGGCGAAAGCAGGGCGCTGTGCTGCGGGCGGACCTTCCTCGCCTCCGGCCTGGTGGAGGAGGCGCGTTCCGAAGCCCGGCGCACGGTCGCGGCGCTGGCTCCCTTCGTGGCGCGGGGCGTGCCGGTGATCGGGCTGGAGCCGAGCTGCCTGCTGACGCTCCGCGACGAGTTCAAGGCGCTGCTGCCGGGGGAGGACACCGACGCCCTGGCCGGACAGGCGCTGCTGCTGGAGGAGTTCCTGGCGCGGGAGGACGCGGCGGGCCGGCTGAAGCTGCCGCTGAAGCCCCTGGCTGCGAAGCGCGCCCTGGTCCACGGCCACTGCCACCAGAAGGCTTTCGGGGCCATGGGAGCGGTGGAGCGGACCCTGCGGCTGGTGCCGGACCTGGAGGTCGAGGTGATCGACAGCGGCTGTTGCGGCATGGCGGGGGCTTTCGGCTTCGACGCGAAGCACTATGATGTATCCATGAAGATGGCCGAGCTTTCCCTCCTGCCTGCGGTCCGGGCGGCCGACGCGGAGACCCTGATCGTCGCCGACGGCACCAGCTGCCGTCACCAGATCCACGACGGCGCCCGGCGCTCCGCGATCCATGTCGCGCGGGTGCTCGAGCAGGCGCTTGAGCAAGAGGCCCGTGCATGACCGATGCGCTGATGGAACCGGCCGGCCGGATCGCGCGGCGCTCGCTCCACGACGAGGTGGTCGAGCGGGTGCGCGGGCTGGTGCTGGAGGGCGAGCTGGCGCCCGGCAGCCGGGTTCCGGAAAAGCAGCTGTGCGAGCAGTTCGGCATCTCGCGCACGCCGCTTCGCGAGGCGCTGAAGGTGCTGGCCTCAGAAGGGCTGCTGGAACTGCTGCCCAACCGCGGCGCCGTGGTGACCAGGCTGACCGCCCGCGACGTGGACGAGATGTTCGAGGTGATGGGCGCGCTGGAGTCCCTGTCGGGCGAGCTGGCCTGCGCCCGCATCGACGACGCCGGGATATCCTCGATCCGCGGGATTCACGAGCGCATGGTCGAGCATTACCGGCGGGGCGAGCTGCCGGACTATTTCCGGCTGAACCAGCGCATCCACGAGGGTATCATGGATGCTTCCGGCAACGCCACGCTGCGCACCCTGTACGACGGCCTCGCCACCCGCATCCGCCGCGCCCGCTACATGGCGAACATGTCGGACGCCCGATGGAAGCAGGCGGTGGACGAGCACGAGGAGATCCTGGCGCTCCTGGAGCGCCGCGACGGCGTTGCCCTGGGGGCGGCGCTGCGGCGGCACCTGAGCAACAAATGCGAGGTCGTGAAGGCGGCGTTCACGGATTAGGGCCGCAGATGCACGAGGATGGATTCCGGAGTCGGGCGCGCTCGCGGGCCACCGGCGCTGATCCAGAATTCTTATCAGTCGCAATCCGCGTGCTTCTGCGGCCAAAACATAAAGCCCGCCCCGCGTCACCGGACCGCATCGACCGCCGCGCGTGAAAACGCGATGCATCGCCCGTCCGGGCATGCCCCGGCATGAGGGGGCGGGGGCATGGCGAACAGTTACGACGCGACGGTCAAGGAACTGGTCTGGGCCGGCGCCCCGGCCCTGCTGAAGATGCTGACCGGCGCACGGGTCGCCAGGTTCCTGTCGGCCGAGTTCTCGATCGTGCGCCAGCGCCGCCCGGACATGGTCGCCGAGCTGGACAACGGCGAAGTGTTCCACACCGAGTTCCATGCCGGTCGCGAGGACATAAGCTGGCGCATGCTGGAGTACTACGCCCTGATCTCCCGGCACCACGGCGGCGCCCCGGTGACCCAGCTGGTGCTCCATCTCGGAGAGCGCGGCGAGGGCGGCCCGCCCGGCATTCGCCACCCCAACCTGAACTTCCGCTACGAGGTGCGCTACATCGCCGACCTCGACGCCGGGCCGCTGCTCGACAGCCCGGCGCCCGAGGACGCGGTGCTGGCAATCCTGTGCCGATGCGACGATATTAGGGAGCGCGTCCGGCGCGTCGTGGCCCGCCTCGCCCCGCTGCCCCGGCGCGAGCGCTCGGATGCCGCGGCCAAGCTGCTGATCCTGTCCCAGTTGCGCAAGGCGACCCCGGTCGTCAAGGAGGAGTTGGAGACCATGGCGATCCAGGTGAACATCAAGGAACATCCCTACCTCAGCGAGGTCTTCGCCAAGGGGCTGGAAGAGGGTGAGGCCAAGGGCCGCGAAGAAGGCGAAGCCAAAGGCCGGGCGGAAGCGCTTCTCCGGCTGATCGAGCGCCGCCATGTCGCGGTGTCCGAGGAGGCCGGGCGCCGCATCCGCGCGGCGACGGTCGCCGACCTCGACCGCTGGCTCGACGCCGTCTTCGACGCGCCGACCCTCACCGCCGCCGATCTCGACGCCATCCTGGGCTCGCCGCGCCACTGACTCTCGGCAGCAACGACCGGGACATAATTTCACACCAAATTTTAACCTTAAGCTCTGTAGGCTGGGCGTATGCCCTTTGCGTTCTCGTGGAAAGGAATGCGCCTATGAGCCGGACCCGCGTCGCCGTCATCGCCTCGCTGCTTCTGTTCGCCCCGCTCCAGGCATGGGGGCAAACTCAGGCGGCACCCGCGGAGGAGATGTCCAGGACGCGGGCCCTGAACCTGTTCAACAACGCCTTCGCCACTCTGCGCGGCGGGTTCGTCGATCAGGTCGATGCCGACACGCTGGTGGAGGCCGCGATCGGCGGGCTGCTGGCGTCGCTCGATCCCCATTCCAAATACCTCAATCCCGACCGCTACGCGGACAACAAGGCGCAGAACAGCGGTGAGTTCGGCGGAGTCGGGGTCGAGATGGCGGTCGAGAACGGGCTGGTGAAGGTGCTGGCCCCGATCGAGGATTCGCCGGCCTTCCGGGCCGGCGTCCTGGCCGGCGACCTGTTCACCCATATCAACGGCCAGCCGGTTCGCGGCGTTACCCTGAACGAGGCGATGGACCGCATGCGGGGCAGCGTCGGCACGCCCCTGACGGTCACGATCCAGCGCGGTCCCGATGGCAAGACCTTCGAACTGACGCTGGTGCGCGAGATGGTCAAGAGCCCGGCGGTGCGCTGGCGGGCCGAAGGCACCGTCGGCTATATCAGGATCAGCGGCTTCACCCAGCAGACCCAGCCGGGGCTGGAGAAGGCCATGGCGGCGCTGGACGCGCAGTTGGGCGACCGGCTGACGGGCTATGTGATCGACCTGCGGGACAATCCGGGCGGGCTGGTCAAGCAGGCGATCTCGGTCTGCGACAGCTTCCTGGACCAGGGCGAGATCGTCTCGACCCGCGGCCGGGGAGCCCCGTCGGAGCGGCGCTACTGGGCGACTCCCGGCGACCTCGCCCGCGGCAAGCCGATCGTCCTGATCGTCAACGGCCGGAGCGCCTCCGCGTCGGAGATCGTCGCCGGAGCCCTCCAGGACCAGCGCCGGGCCGTCGTCCTGGGCAGCCAGACCTTCGGCAAGGGCTCGGTCCAGACCATCACGCCGCTGTCCAACCGGGGAGCGACCCGGATGACCACGGCGCGCTACTACACGCCGTCGGGCCGCTCCATCCAGGCGCTGGGGATCACGCCCGACATCGTCGTGGAGGCGGCGACGATCACGCCGGTGGGTGCGCGGTCCGAGCCGGGCATCAAGGCCGGGGCCAAGCCGGAGGATTACCAGCTTACACGCGCTTTGGACATCGTGCGCGGAGCGGCGATGTTCTCTGCGCCGCCGCAGGCGGCTTCCCAGCAGGCGGAGCTGGTGCGCTAGGCACCAGCCCTTCCGGCCGTCAGGACGCCGACGCCGTCGCCCGCAGGCGGTCCAGCAGCGGGCTTGAGGCGAAGCCGTCGGCGGGAAGGTTCTGCGACTTCTGGAAGGCGCGGATCGCCCCCGGGTATTGGCGCCGATGATGCCGTCGGGGTTGCCCACCGGCAGGCCCCGGGCGCCGAGCAGGCGTTGCAGCTCGAACCGCTCGTCGCGGCTGAGCGGCCGTTCGTCGCGCGGCCAGGCACCCTGGACGCCGGGCCGGCCCGCCATCCGGTCGCTCAGGTACGAGACCGCCAGCGCGTAGCTGCTGGAGTTGTTGTAGCGCAGGATCGAGCGGAAGTTGTTCATCACCAGGAACGCGGCGCCCCGGTGGCCGGCGGGCAGCAGGATCGACGCCTCGGCCTGGTCGGGCAGGGCGCGCGTGCCGGCCGCCTGCCGGACACCGAGCCGGCGCCATTCCGCGACCGGCTTGCGCACCGCCATGTCTGCCGACTCGTAGTCGAACCCGGCGGGCAGCACGGCTTCGGCGCCCCAGGGTTCGCCGGCGCGCCAGCCGACGTCGCGCAGATATCCTCCGGTCGAGCCGAATACGTCGGGCAGGCTGTTCCACAGGTCGCGGCGGCCGTCGCCGTCCCTGTCCACCGCGTGGCCGGCGTATGTGGTCGGAATGAACTGGGTATGGCCCATGGCGCCGGCCCAGGAGCCGACCAGACGGCCCTGCGGCGCGTCGCCCCGGTCGATGATCCGGAGCGCCTCCAGCAGCTGCTCGCGCCAGAAGTCGGCCCGGCGGCCGTGCCAGGCGAGCGTGGCCAGCGCCTCGACCACGTTGTAGTTGCCCATGTTGGCGCCGAAGTTGCTCTCCATCGCCCAGATCGCGACGACGATCTCGGGCGGCACCCCGTAGTCGCGCTCGACGCCCGAGAGCAGGCCGCGCTGCGCGGCGAGCTGTTCGCGGCCGCGGGTGATCCGGGTCTCGCTGACGGCGCCGTCGAGATAGCTCCAGACCGGGCGGACGAATTCCGGCTGGCTGCTGTCCGAGGCCAGGACTTCAGGCAGGATGCGCAGCCCGGACAGGTTCCGGTCCACCGTGGCGGAGCCGATCCCCGCGGCCAGCGCATCGGCCCGGAAGCCCGCCAGCCAGGTCTCGAAATCGACCTCCTGCGCCGCGGGGTCGGCCGTCAGGGGTGCCGCCTGGTCCGCGGCGCCCGGCGGCGGCTTGCTGCCGGGGACGGGCAGGGGCTCGCTCCCGGCCGAGGAGCAGCCGGCCGACGCCACGACCGCGGCGGCCAGAAAGAGGATGTGAGAAGTCTTCAGTCCCATGCGCCGACCCGCTGTTGCATCCGTACCGCTCTCAATAGAGGTGTTGCGTCCCCGGCACAAGCGGCAGCCGGCAAGGCGGCGATGTTCCGGGAACTCCCACTTTAGGGTGGGTTCGTGCCTTTTTCGTGTAAATCCGTGATGCAAGTCACAGGGTCCGTCCGGCTGGTGCGGCATTCTCCGATCCTTGGCGGCTCGGCCGAACGTTGTATGTTGCAACGCGGCATCAGCTTGCGACAAAGTGTAAAACCCGCCTTTCGATTGAGGCGACCTTGCAATGAATTTGATGTATCTCATGAAGGGTACCTTATTTCTTGGGCATGGTCATGGCAGAGCGCAGGAACCGGAGTAACGGAGACTCCAAGATGGACAGTTTTGTCAAAGATTGGGCGCGGTGGTCTGTAGCCGAGCGGTACACTGCGATCGGCGTCGTCGCGGCCTCGCTGATCGGCGTGGCGACCCATCTCCTGCTCGACGTGATCTGATCGGCTGGTCCGGCTTCGGGCGCGCTGTCGCGCGCTGGGCTTGCCTGACCGGGGGCGGTCGAATTACGCTCGCCCCATGGAAGAATCCCTCAAGGAAGAATTCGTCGTCCGCCCGGATCCCGCCGACCCGCGCCTGACGAAGCGGGTCACCGGCATCGACCAGACCGGCGCCCCGATCGAAACCTCGGTCACCGTCGAGCGACCCCTGACCCTGTTCCTAAACGGTCAGGAGATCGTCACCATGATGACGATCTGCGATTATCCCGAGTATCTGGCGCTGGGATACCTGCTGAACCAGAACATGCTGCGCACCGACGACCGCGTCACCGACATCGTCTACGACGACGAGATCGAGACGGTGGTTGTGCGGACCGAGCGCCCGACCGACTTCGAGCAGAAGCTGAAGAAGAAGACGCTGACCTCGGGCTGCGCCCAGGGCACAGTGTTCGGCGACCTGATGGAGAAGTTCGGCGACATCCGGCTGTCCTCGACGGCGCGGCTCAAGACCTCCTGGCTGGCGGCGCTGACCCGCAAGATCAACACGGTGCCCAGCCTCTACCTGGAAGCCGGCGCGATCCATGGCTGCGTCCTGTGCCAGGAGGACAGGCCGCTGGTCTATATGGAGGATGTCGGCCGCCACAATGCCGTGGACAAGGTGGCCGGCTACATGTGGCGGCACGGCCTGACGCCGGAGGACAAGATCTTCTACACGACCGGGCGCCTGACTTCGGAAATGGTGATCAAGACGGTGCAGATGGGCATTCCCATCCTGGTGTCGCGCAGCGGCTTCACCGCCTGGGGCGTGGAACTGGCGCGCGAGGCCGGGCTGACGCTGATCGGCCGCGCCCGCGGGCGCCGCTTCGTGGCCCTGGCGGGGGAGGAGCGGATCGTGTTCGATCTGGAATCCGCGGAGAAAGCCTTGGGAGAGGGAGACGACGAACCCTCCGCCCACCGCAGGAAGGGGAGCCGCGGCGATGACGGGGAATAGGGCGGAGGATGTCGTCGGCGTGCTGCTGGCCGGCGGGCTGTCGCGCCGCATGGGCGGCGGCGACAAGACGCTGAGGCCGCTGGCCGGCCGGCCGATCCTGGACCGGATCATCGACCGCGTCCGGCCCCAAGTGGGCCGGCTGGTTCTGAACGCCAACGGCGACCCGGCGCGATTCGCCATGACGGGACTGGACGTCGTGCCCGACGTGGTGCCGGACTATGCCGGGCCGCTGGCCGGCGTGCTGAGCGGGCTGGACTGGGCGGCGGAGCACGCCCCCGGCGCCCGTTGGGTGGCGAGCTTCGCGACAGACGCGCCGTTCCAGCCGCCCGACCTTGTGGAGCGGCTGCTCGCCGCCGTGGAGCGCGAAGGCGCCGACATGGCGTGCGCCCGGTCCGGCGGGCGCGAGCATCCGGTGTTCGGCCTGTGGCCGGTCCATCTGCGCCACGACCTGCGCCGGGCCATGGTCGGGGAGCAGGTCCGCAAGGTCGATGTCTGGACCGCGCGGTACCGGCTGGCGATCGCGGATTTCGAAACCGGCCCGGTGGACCCTTTCTTCAACACCAACCGTCCCGACGACCTCGCGGAAGCGGAGCGGCTGGTGAGGGAGGGGCTGGTCGATCAGTGACGGGCGGCCACCGCGATGAGCCGGTCCAGGTCGCTGATCCGGTAAGGCTTCGAGACCCGGTCCGCCGCGGGCGGCTCGCCGCGGGAGGATCCGATCACCTCGTCGATCGCGTTGCCGCGGCAGATCACCACGGGAATCCCGAGCCGGCCCGAGATTTCGCGGGCGGCGTCGATCCCCTCGTTCCGGTCGGCAAGGCCGCGGTCGACGACGGCCACGTCCGGGCGGTGCAGCTCGGCCAGCCGTACGGCGTCGGGGGCGGTATCGGCCCAGGCGCAGACCTCGTAACCGCAAACCTCGTAACCAATGTCCATCAGCCCGAATCGCACGGCCCAGGCGATCAGGGGATCATTTTCCGCAACGATCAGACGGGTTTTATGGTCCATATCTTGCCTCCACAGGGGCGACCGACCCAAGGCCTATGGGTATCCCTATATCTTGGGTGCTGCAATTAGTCTCAACGATATACGGTGTGGTTTGTCGCGTCGGACATCCGGATTTTTGCTCCGGCACCTCGAAAGCCGTCCACGGGCCGCGCGGAGGAACTACCACGCGGAGGCGTCCTTGGCAAAACCCGGTATATGCGATTCATTTCGGGCAATTCCCGGTACCGCCGTTCGTGCCGGCAACCCTGTCTGGACGCTTGACCGTCCCTCCCCGACAGGCGAGCATCGATCCATACCGCCTGGCGCAACAAAATGGCGGACCCGGGGCCCAACGCCCGGAGCTTCACGGTTACAGACAGGGGATGTGTCGATGCGACGTTTGGTGACCGCTGCCGTGGCTGCAGCGAGTTTGGCAGCGAGCTTCATGGTATCCGCGGCGGCCTGGGCCCAGACCAAATGGGACCTGCCCACGGCCTATCCGGACAGCAACTTCCACACGCAGACCCTGCGCTGGTTCGCCGACGAGGTCCGTCGCGCCACCGGCGGGCAGCTCGACATCACGCTGCACAGCAACGCGTCCCTGTTCAAGATGCCGGAGATCAAGCGGGCGGTACAGACGGGCCAAGTGCCGGCGGGCGAGATCCTGCTGTCCGCCTACGGCAACGAGGACCCGCTGTTCGAGGCCGACGCCATCCCCTTCCTGGCGGCGGGCTATCCGGCGGCGCGCAAGCTCTACGAGGCGCAGAAGCCGCTGCTGGAGAAGCGCCTGGCCGACCAGGGCATCCGGCTGCTCTACTCGGTCGCCTGGCCGGGGCAGGGCATCTACACCAAGCGCGAGATCACCAAGATCGGCGATTTCGGCGGCATCAAGTTCCGCGCCTACAACGCCGCCACCGCCCGGCTCGCCGAACTGCTGGGCGCCGCGCCGACCACCGTTCAGCAGGCCGAGGTGCCGCAGGCCTTCGCGACCGGCGTGGTCGACGCGATGATCACGTCGGGCGCCACCGGCGTGGACACCAAGGCGTGGGAGTTCTCGAAGTTCTACTACGATACCTCGGCCATGCACCCGCGCAACGTCGTGATGATCGGCGAGCGCGCCTGGCGCCGCCTTCCGGAGGAGGTGCAAACCAGCGTGCTGGAGATCGCCGCCAAGGCGGAAGAGCGCGGCTGGGCGGAGAGCGAGCGGATCGCCGAGGATACCAAGAAGACCATGGGGCAGAACGGGCTGACCATCGTCACGCCGCCGGAGGCCCTGATGGGCGACATCCGTGGGGTCGGCCGCACCATGATCGACGAATGGGTCAGGAAGGCCGGGGCGGACGGCCAGAAGATCGCCGAAGCGCTGAAGTAACGGCCGATGCGCGCGGTCCTAGACGGGCTGTACCGGCTGTGCGGCTGGCTCGCGGCCTTCTTCCTGGTCGCCATCGCCGTGCTGATCCTGCTCCAGGTCGGCGGCCGGATGGTCGGGGTCCTGATCCCGTCCAGCGACGATCTGGCCGGCTTCGCCATGGCGGCCTCGTCGTTCCTGGGCTTGGCCTACGCGCTCCGGGCGGGCGGGCACATCCGGGTCAGCCTGGTCCTGCAGCGGCTGGCCGGCGGCCCGCGCCGCTGGGCGGAGCTGTGGTGCCTGGGGGCGGGAAGCCTGCTGACCGGTTACTTCGCCTATTACAGCGGCGCCATGACCTGGGAGTTCTTCGCCTTCGGCGACGTCTCGCCGGGGCTGCTGCCGATCCCGCTGTGGATTCCCCAGAGCACCATGACCCTGGGCCTGGCGCTGATCTGCGTGGCGCTGGTCGACGACCTCGTCGCGGTGGCGAAAGGACGGCCCGCCAGCTACGAGGGGGCCGGGGGCGACCTGCTCGAATCGGAGAAGCTGGCGTCCGTTCCCGCGCCTGTCCCCGATGCGAAACGCTGACTCGAGGAAAAGGCCGCGCCCTTGGACCCCCTGATCCTCTCCGCCGTCCTGATCGTCCTGCTGCTGCTCCTGCTCGCCAGCGGCATCTGGGTGGCGCTGTCGCTGCTGGCGGTCGGGCTGATCGCCATGGTGTTCTTCACCTCCGCCCCGTCGGGGCTGGTCATGGCGACCACCGTATGGGGGGCCAGTGCCAGCTGGACGCTGACGGCCCTGCCGCTGTTCATCTGGATGGGCGAGATCCTGTTCCGCACCCGCCTGTCGGAGGACATGTTCCAGGGACTCGCCCCCTGGATGGCGCGGCTGCCCGGCCGGCTGATGCATGTGAACATCGTAGGGTGCGGGATCTTCGCCGCGGTGTCCGGCTCCTCCGCCGCGACCTGCGCCACGATCGGCCGGATGTCCCTGCCCGAGCTGAAGCGGCGCGGCTACGACGAGCGGATGAGCATCGGCACGCTGGCCGGCTCCGGAACGCTGGGGCTTCTGATCCCGCCGTCGATCATCATGATCGTCTACGGCGTGGCGGCCGACGTGTCGATCGGCCGGCTGTTCATCGCCGGGGTGCTGCCCGGCGTCCTGCTGATCGCCCTGTTCATGGGCTATGTCGCCATATGGTCGCTGATGAACCCGGACCGCACGCCGCCAGGCGGACCGGCGACGACCCTGGGCGAACGGCTGCGGGCCTCGCGCCGGCTGATCCCGGTGGTGGTGCTGATCGCCGCCGTGATCGGCTCGATCTATTCCGGGATCGCCACCGCGACCGAGGCGGCGGCGCTGGGCGTCGCCGGGGCCCTGGTGCTGTCCGCGGCGTCGGGGACCTTGACCTGGAACAGCTTCCGGGAAAGCCTGATGGGCGCCATGGTCACGTCCAGCATGATCGCCTTCATCCTGGCCGGCGCCGCCTTCCTGACGGTCGCCATGGGCTTCACCGGCATCCCGCGCGTGCTGGCCCAGTTCATCAACGACCTCGGCCTGTCGCCCCTGGCGCTGCTGGCGGCACTGACGGCGTTCTTCGTGCTGCTGGGCTGCTTCCTCGACGGGATCTCCATGGTGGTGCTGACCACGTCGGTGGTCATGCCGATGGTCCAGGCCGCCGGGATCGATCCGCTGTGGTTCGGGATCTACATCGTGCTGGTGGTCGAGATGGCCCAGATCACGCCGCCGGTGGGGTTCAACCTGTTCGTCCTGCAAGGGCTGACGGGGCGGGACATCCTTTACGTCGCCCGGGCGGCCCTGCCGTTCTTCATGATCCTGGTGACGGCGATCGTGCTGGTTACCGTATTCCCCGGCATCGTGACCTGGCTGCCGGCCCAGATGATCGGCCGCTGAGCCATGGGCGGAACCGGAGCCGGAGCGGCTTACGATCCGCCGCGCTTCCTGCCGGCGGGCGACGCCGCGCTGACCGTCGAGTTCGGCGCCGCCATCGACGCGGAGACCAACGGCCGGGTGCTGGCGCTCGACGCGGCCCTGGCGGACGCGGCGCTGCCTGGCGTGGTTGAGACGGTGCCCACATACCGCTCGCTCCTCGTGCAGTTCGATCCCGCCGTGCTGACCCATGGCGAACTGGAGGAGGCGCTGAAGACCCTTGGTCCCGCTCACGGCGGCGGGAAAGCCGCGGCGCGGCGCTGGACCATCCCGGTCGCCTATGGCGGCGAGCACGGCATCGACCTGGAGGACGTCGCCCGCCACCACAACATCGCGGCGGAGGAGGTCGTGAGGCTTCACCTCTCCGGCGACTACCGGGTCTACATGATCGGGTTCGCGCCCGGCTTCGCCTATCTGGGCGGATTGCCGGAACAGCTCCACACGCCGCGCCGGCGCGATCCGAGGATGAAGGTGCCGGCCGGGACCATCTCGATCGGCGGCATGCAGGCATCGGTCTGCTCGACCCCGATCCCGTCGGGTTGGCACCTGCTGGGTCGGACGCCGGTCCGGGGTTTCGACCTGCGGCGGCCCGACCCGTTCCTGTTCCGGCCCGGGGACCGGATCCGCTTCGCCCGGATCGACGCGGCCGAGTTCAAGCGGCTGGACGCCCTGGCGGAGTCCGGCAGCTACCTGCCGGAGCCGGACGAGCCCGCCGGAGGGCCCGCCGGAGGAGAGGATTGAGGCGATGGCCGACCTGATAGTCGTCCAGCCCGGCCCGCAGGCCATGATCCAGGACCTGGGCCGGGTCGGCTGGCAGCGCTTCGGCATCGCCGCCGCGGGAGCCGTGGACCCTCCGGCGCTGCGCGCCGCCAACCTTCTGGCCGGCAACCCGCCCGGGACCGCCGCCATCGAGTTCACCCTGGCGGGCGGGGAGTACGAGGCGGAGGGGGCGACGGTGCGCCTGGCAGTCGCGGGCGGGGATTTCCAGGTCACCGTGGACGGCGACCGGGTGCCGCCCTGGACCGGCTTCGACCTGGCGCCGGGGCGGCGGCTCAGGATCGGCGCCGCGCGGGACGCCCTGCGGGGATACCTCGCGGCCGGCGGCGGCTTCACCCTGCCGCCGCGGCTCGGCAGCCTGTCCACCCATGTCCGCTCCGGCCTGGGCGGACTGGACGGCGGGGTGCTGCGGGCGGGGGATCGCTTGCCGCTGGCCGCCGGCGCGGCGCCCGCGGGGCCGCCGATGACCCTCGACCCGCAGGGACTGCCGCCCCGGCGCGAGATCCTACGGGTGGTGCTGGGACCGCAGGACGACCATTTCACGGCCGCCGGGATCGAGACCTTCCTGACCGGGACCTATGCCGTGACGACCGATGCCGACCGCATGGGCTACCGGCTGGGCGGGCCGGAGATCGAACATGCCGGCGACTTCAACATCATCTCCGACGGCATCGCGGCCGGCAGCGTCCAGGTCCCCGGCACCCGCCAGCCCATCGTGCTGCTGGCCGACCGCCAGCCGACGGGAGGCTATCCCAAGATCGCGACCATCATAACGCCCGACCTGCCGTCCCTGGCCCAGGCGCGGCCGGGGGATACCGTCCGTTTCCAGGCCGTCGATCCGGCCGAGGCGGTGGCGATCCGCCGGGACTGGGAGGCGATGCTGGCCCGCATGGGAGAGTGGCTTGCCCCGGCGGGCCTGGGGCGCGAACTGGACAGCGAACGCCTGCTCGGCATCAACCTGGTGGGCGGCGTGGTCGATGGGCTTGCCTGATTTGCCGTGCCGGAAAAGGGAGAATCGGCCACGGATGACGGCGATGGGCAGGGATGATCCAGATCGTACCAAGACCGGAAAGTCCTGACTTCCGCACTGTGTTGGGCCTATGGCCCAACACAGGTCAGATAGCCTTCACCTGCGGTAAGAGGATCTCAGATCCGGTATCCGGCGCGGAGCGGCGACAGGGGCACGTTGGCGCGGATCGCCTCCAGCATGAAGTAGCGGGTCATCTGGAGGGTGTCGGTGCGCCAGTAAAGCTTGTGCAGGTCGTTGACCAGGAAGTCGGGTTCCAGGCTGGCATAGCAATAGGTCTCGACCCAGTGCTGGTCCGGGTCGGTGGGGGACGCCGCGTCGCGCCAGCCGATCATCCAGCCGGCATGGCCGGCCCCGGTCGCCCAGCGCTCGAAATGGGGAGCGACCGTGGTGGACCCGATCGGCTTGACCACCGGGATGGAGTAGACCACCACGAAGCGGCGCACGTTCAACTGCATCTTCATCAGCAGATCCTCGCCGAAGGCGTGGATCAGGTAGGCGGCGTCGGAGGTGCCGGTCACGTGCCGGGTCTCCACCTTGGCGCGGATCACGTGGGCCAGCGTCTGCGGCCGGGCCTCCTCGCTGAAACGGGGCATGTCGTATTCGACCGAGGACAGGATGGACGGCATCTGGACCGTCAGGAACTCCTCGGTTTCCCGCTGGGCGGCATCCAGGCTGAGGTCGGGGGGCGTCGCAGACTGGGGTGCGGGCTGGGGCATCGCCGAAGGGTCCGTTTCTGGGTTGGGCAGGGTACGCCCGCAACAACCCGATCCATGCGCCTTTTGTTTCGCTGCCCTGTTCCATGGAGACGTCCCCGGCCCTTGCGCCCGCACCGGCTCACTGGCTAGTGTACGATGGCCGGCGGACCGGGCACGCACGTGGAGACTTTTCAGTTTGCGCTACATCAGCACGCGGGGCGCGGCCCCGACTCTCGCCTTCGACGAAGTTCTGCTCGCCGGGCTTGCGCGCGACGGCGGTCTGTACGTGCCTGAGACGTGGCCGACCTTCACCCCCGACGAGATCCGCGCGATGCGCGGGCTTCCCTATTCCGAGCTCGCGATCCGGGTCATGGCGCCCTTCCTGGGCGGCCGGGTGACCGAGGCGGAGTTCGCGGGCCTGGTGCGCGACTCCTATGCCGGTTTCGACCATGCCGCGGTGACGCCGCTGGTGCAGCTCGACCAGAGCACCTGGGTGATGGAGCTGTTCCACGGGCCGACGCTGGCCTTCAAGGACGTGGCGCTTCAGCTGCTCGGCCGCCTGTTCGACCATGTGCTGGCGAAGAAGGGCGAGCATGTGACGATCGTCGGCGCCACCTCCGGCGACACGGGTTCGGCGGCGATCGAGGCCTGCCGCGACCGCGAGGCGGTCGACATCTTCATCCTGCACCCCAAGGGCCGCACGTCGGAGGTGCAGCGCCGCCAGATGACGACGGTGCTCTCGGACAATGTCCACAACATCGCGCTGGAAGGCTCGTTCGACGATTGCCAGGACCTGGTCAAGGCGATGTTCAACGACACGTCTTTCCGGGACGAGCAGAACCTGTCGGCGGTCAATTCGATCAACTGGGCCCGCATCATGGCCCAGATCGTCTATTACTTCGCGGCGGCGATCGAACTGGGAGCGCCGGACCGGCAGGTCTCGTTCGCGGTTCCGACCGGCAATTTCGGCAATGTCTACGCGGCCTACGGCGCGCGGGCCATGGGCCTGCCCATCCAGCGGCTGGTGATCGGGACCAACTCCAACGACATCCTGGCGCGTTTCTTCGCCACGGGCACGATGGAAACCCAGGCCGTGATGCCGACCATCAGCCCCAGCATGGACATCCAGATCTCCAGTAACTTCGAGCGGCTGCTGTTCGACCTCTACGACCGCGACGGCCCGGCGCTGAACGAGTGCATGGGGCGGTTCCGGTCCGGCGGCTCCTTCGCCGTGACCCCGGCCCAGCTGGACCGCGCCCGCCTGGTGTTCAACGGGCACAAGGTGGACGAGGATCTCACCCGGGCGACCATGGCCGAGACGAGGCGGCTGGCCGGCGGCCTGCTGATCGATCCGCACACCGCCGTGGGCCTGGCTGCCGCCCGGGCCGAGCAGCCCCATATCGATCCCGCCGTTCCCCTGGTGGCGCTCGCCTGCGCCCACCCCGCCAAGTTCCCCGATGCGGTCGAACGGGCGACCGGCGTGCGTCCGCCGCTGCCGCCCCGTCTGGCCGACCTTTACGAGCGCGAGGAGCGCGTCACCGTGCTGCCCAACGACCTCAAGGCCGTCCAGGCCTTCGTCCGATCCCGAGCCCGCCGCACCGCCGCAGGGCAGAGGAGCGCATGAGCACGATCAAGGTAACGACGCTTCCCAACGGCCTCCGGGTCGCCACCGACAGCATGCCCCATGTGGAGACGACGTCGCTCGGCGTCTGGGTCGGCGTCGGCACCCGCAACGAGCGGCCTGAAGTCAACGGCGTCGCCCATCTGGTCGAGCACATGGTGTTCAAGGGCACGCCGACCCGTACCGCCTTCGACATCTCCGAGCAGATCGAGGCGGTCGGCGGCCACATGAACGCCTATACCACCCGCGAGCACACGGCCTATTACGCCAAGGTGCTGAAGGAGGACTCGGCGCTTGCCCTGGACGTGATCGGCGACATGCTCCAGCACAGCCTGCTGGACGAGGACGAGCTGGTCCGCGAGCGCGACGTCGTGTTGCAGGAGATCGGTCAGGCCGAGGACACGCCCGACGACATCATCTTCGACCATTTCCAGGCCCGCGCCTTCCCCGACCAGGCGCTCGGCCGCCCGGTCCTGGGCCAGCCGGAGATCATCGGCGCCCTGCCGCGCGAGGCGCTGGTCGACTATATCGGCGGCAACTATTCCGGCCGCACCATGGTGCTGGCGGCATCGGGACGGATCGACCACGGCTGGCTGGTCGAGAAGGCGGCGGAGGTCTTCCGCGACCTGCCGGCCCCGACCGATCCGGCGCCGCTCGACCCGGCGCGCTACACCGGCGGCGACTTCCGGGAGGACCGCGACCTGGAGCAGCTGCACATCGTGCTGGGCTTCGAGGGCGTCGGCGTCAACGACCCGGACTATTACGCCCATTCCGTGCTGTCGACCCTGCTGGGCGGCGGCATGTCGTCCCGGCTTTTCCAGGAAGTGCGCGAGAAGCGGGGGCTGGCCTACAGCGTCCACACCTTCTCCGGCGCCTACGAGGACGGCGGGCTGTTCGGCGTCTATGCCGGGACCGGGCCGGAAAAGATCGGCGAGCTGGTGCCGGTGATGTGCGACGAGCTGTGCAAGGTGGCCCTCGACGTCACCGACGAGGAAGTCCGCCGCGCCCGCGCGCAGCTTAAAGCCGGCATGCTGATGGCGCTGGAAAGCACCATGTCGCGCTGCGAGCAGCTGGGCCAGCAGATGGTGATCTTCGACCGTCCCGTGCCGGTCACCGAGATGGTGGAGAAGATCGACTCCGTCGATGCCGCCGCCGTGCGCCGCGCCGCCCTGCGGCTGCGCGCCAAGGCGCCGACGGTGACGGCGCTGGGACCCTTGGACGGGCTTGAGGATTATGAGCGGATCGCCGCGCGCCTGTCCTGACGCCGTGTCTCCGCCATGGAAGATTCATCCGGGGGATGGCGCAGGGCCGTGATCGGATTGCTGAGGAACGGTCTGATCAGTCCGCCCGCCATCCGGCTCGATGGTCAGCGGGTCTCGATCCGGCCACCGCTGGCGCGCGACTGGCAGGAATGGTCCGACCTGCGCGAGCGCAGCCGCGCCTTCCTGACGCCGTGGGAACCGACCTGGCCGGCGGACGCGCTGGCCCGAACAGCCTATCTGCGCCGGCTGCGCCGCCAGATCATCGAGTGGCGCGACGACGAGGCCTACAGCTTCCTGGCCTTGGAACGCCGCACCGACCGGGTGGTCGGCGGCATCGGCCTGAGCAACATCCGGCGCGGCGTGGCCCAGACGGGGACGCTGGGCTACTGGGTCGGCGAGTCCTATGCCCGGCGCGGCTACATGAGCGAGGCGACCCGCCTGACCCTGGACTTCGCCTTCGGCCAGCTGGGGCTGCATCGGATCGAAGCTGCGTGCCTGCCGACCAACGCGCCGAGCCGGGGCCTGCTGGAGAAGGCGGGATTCCAGTACGAGGGCTATGCGCGGGGCTACCTGCGGATCGACGGTGCCTGGCGCGACCACGTGCTCTACGCGATCCTGCGGGAGGAGTGGCGCGGGTGAGGACCCGTTCGCCACTTTCAACCCGCGGGTCGGCACCCGTCAGCGATCCTCGCGCACGTGCCAGAGGCGGAGCACATAGAGGATCGATCCTCGAATCTCGTACCGAATTTCGTAGCGGCCCACGAGAAGGCGGCGAACCTCACGGGGATTGAACTCATCCAGCTTCTCGCCGATACGTGGGTGTTCGAGCAACCGCGCCGGTGCGGATACCAGCGACCGGGTCACGCGTGCGGCAGCCTGCGGGTTCACGGGAGCGAGGAAATCATGAAGGCGCGAAAGATCCGACAGTGCCTTGCCGGTCCACTTCAGCTCCATCAGCGGGGCAGCGGCAGCGGTGAGTCTGTATCGAGGTTATCGGCCCACGCCTGTACGGCCTGATGGTCGAAAACACAGCCGGAATCCACGTCGGCCAATGCTTCGAGGGTCAGGCGCCGACGCTCTTCCTCTTGCTCGACCCAGGCCGACAGGGCTTGCTTGACAATCCAACCGTGCGAGCGATCCAAGCGTGCAGCCAACTGGTCCACTTTCTCGGCAAGCGGCAGCGGCACGTGTGCGGTCAATACCTTGGTTTCCATATGGCACCTCGGTTTCAATCGAAAAAAATCATACCGGTCGAAGATGATCAGGTCGAGCGGAAAGCTTTCCGTGTTCCCTCACGCCAGTCGTCCGGCTGTGAGCGGTCCAATCCCCGAGGGGCATTACTGCTAAGACCGATCCGCATCGTACACCACATCCGTGAAATAAAGCCCGTCCGGCGGTGCCGTGGGGCCGCCCTTCGAGCGGTCGCGCGCTTCGAGCGCGGTGCGGACCTGCTCCACCGGCCAGCGGCCTTCGCCGACCAGCACCAGGGTGCCGGTGATGTTGCGGATCTGGTGGTGAAGGAATGAGCGGGCGCGGGCGGTGATGCGGATCTCGGGGCCGGAGCGGGTCACGGTCAGCACGTCGAGGGTCTTCACCGGGGATTTCGCCTGGCACAGGCTGGCGCGGAAAGTCGTGAAGTCGTGGCATCCGATCAGGATCCCGGCGGCCGCGTCCATGGCCTCGGCGTCCAGGGGGCGGCCGATCTGCCAGGCGCGGCCGTAGTCCAGGGCCAGCGGGGCGCGGCGGTTGACGATGCGGTAGACATAGCCGCGCTCGACGGCGGACATTCGGGCGTGGAAATCGTCCGGGACGGGTTCGGCATCGAGCACCGCGATAGGAGCCGGCCGCAGGTGGAAGTTCAGCCCGTCGCGGACGGCGCGCTCGGTCAGGGACTTCTCCAGGTCGAAATGGGCGGTCTGTCCCAGGGCGTGTACGCCCGCGTCCGTACGGCCGGCGCCGTGGACGCGTACGGTTTCGCCCGACAGCTTCTCGACGGCTTCCTCCAGGCACTGCTGGATCGACGGACCGTTGTCCTGCCGCTGCCAGCCGACGAATTCGCGGCCGTCATACTCGACGGTCAGTTTCCAGCGGCTCATGGTGCCGTCAGCACGGTCCCGACCGGCAATTGGAAGCCGCGCAGGAAGGCGTCCCCGTCCACCGCCGCCTTGCCGGGCCGCTGCACGCGGGTCAGGCGGATGGCCCCGTCCGCGCAGGCCACCGTCAGGCGGCCGTCCAGCAGGGTGCCGGGGGCGGCGCCGGAGTGATTGCCGGCCGATTCGGCGCCCAGCACCTTGATCCGCTCCTTGCCCAGGTCGAACCAGACGCCCGGCCAGGGGTTCAGCGCCCGCACTTGGCGTTCGGTCTCGGCGGCAGGACGGCTCCAGTCCAGCCTGCCGTCCTCGCGGGTCAGCTTCGCGGCATAGGTGACGCCTTCCTCCGGCTGCGGAACCGGCGTCAGGCTCCCGTCGGCCGCGCCGTCCAGCGCCTTCACGATCAGGTCGGCGCCCAGGGCGGCCAGCGCATCGTGCAACTCGACCGCGGTCGTCCGTTCCGTGATCGGAACGGTGCCCTTGAGCAGCATGGGGCCGGTGTCCAGGCCGGCATCCATCCGCATGATCGTGACGCCGGTCTCCGCGTCTCCCGCCAGCAGGGCGCGGTGGATCGGGGCGGCGCCGCGCCAGCGCGGCAGCAGGGAGGCATGGATGTTCAGGCAGCCGAGGCGCGGCGCGTCCAGGATCGGCTGCGGCAGGATCAGTCCATAGGCGGCGACCACGGCGCAGTCCAGGCCGAGGGCGGCGAAGTCGGCCTGGGCCTCGGCATTGCGGAGCGACTTCGGCGTCCGCACCGGGATTCCGCGCTCCTCCGCCAGCACATGGACCGGCGAGCGCTGCATCTGGTGGCCGCGGCCGGCGGGCCGGGGCGGCTGGCTGTAGACGCAGGCGATCTGGTGTCCGGCGTCGATCAGGGCGCGGAGGCCGACCGCCGCGAACTCGGGCGTGCCCATGAAGGCGAGGCGGAGAGGGGTCATGTCCGGGTCCTCGAACTCGGGTCAGCGAAGATGCGGCTTCTGGAAGACGGCGACCATGCGCCAGGCTTCCTCCGGATCGTCGATCGCGACATCCAGGTCCAGCCCGCCGAACCAGGCGACCGCTTCCAGGCATCCGCTCGCCCGGGCCAGCGCGTCCAGCTCCTGCACCGTGAAGCGGCGCTGGAAAGCCTTGTCCCGGATCACCTGCTTGCGTCCGCCTTCCCAGATGGTCAGGGTCGTGGTCACCTGGGCGACCTGGCTGACCGGGTCGAGGCTGTCGCCCGGGGATCCCCAGCGGACCCGCACCCGCGTGCCGTCGCGGGTGACCTCCCAGCCGTCCTCGGTCGCATCGTCGATGTTGAACAGCTCGCGCGGGTGGGGCAATTCGACGATCAGCACGCCGCCGGGAGTCAACGCCTCGCTGACCCGTTGCAGGCACGAAATGACGGCGCTGTTGGTCAGCAGGCAGGCGGCCGAGCCCAGCAGGAGAAGCGCCATGTCGACCGGCCGATCCAGCGCGAAACCGGTCATGTCGCCTTCTTGATAGGCGATCTCTACCCCGGCCGCCTCGGCTTTTTCGCTGCCGTAACGGACCATCGCCGGCTCGCGGTCGAGCGCCACGGCCCGGAGGCCGCGGCCCGCAAGCTGGATCGCGTGGTTCGCCGGTCCGGCGGCCAGTTCGAGCACGCTTTCCGGGGTGCGGCCCAGGTGACGGGCCGCGGCGGCGGTCAGGAAATCGCATTCCTGCGCGAAGTCGCGATAGGCGAAGGCGATGTCGTAGTAGCGCGCGGCGCCGTAGATGCGGCCGTGCTGCGACTGGCCGGGCGGCGTTTCGGAAGTATCGGCCAAAGTCAGACCGTTTCCTGCGACCGCTTCTGTTTCTGGAGCTTGCGCAGGATCATGTTGCGCTTCAGCAGCGAAAGGTGATCGATGAACAGCACGCCGTTCAGATGGTCGATCTCGTGCTGGATGCAGGTCGCCAGCAGATTGTCGGCGTCCAGCTCCCGCACCTCGCCGCCGCGGTCCAGGTAGCGCAGGCGCACCTGCTTGGGCCGCGTCACGTCGGCGTAATGGTCGGGCAGCGAGAGACAGCCCTCGTTATGGACCGACTTCTCGTCCGACTGCCACAGGATCTCGGGGTTCGCCATGGCGAAGGGCTGGGGCTTCTCCTCCTTCTCCGCCACGTCCACCACGATGACCCGCTTCAGGACGCCGATCTGGGGTGCTGCCAAGCCGATGCCGGGCGCCTTGTACATGGTCTCCAGCATGTCGTCCATCAGGGTGGCGATGGAGCCGTCGATGGTCTCGACCGGCTTCGCCTTGGTCTTCAGGACGGGATCGGGCGCGATGATGATGGGGCGGATGGCCATGGAGCCCTGTAGCGAATTCGGTCTATTGCGGGGTGACTGCTGCAGATATGATTTCCGGGGCCGTGCGTCAAGCCGCAAGCTGGCCTGTTCAGGGCAGCGGTGCGGGCAGCCGCCATTCCTGAGCCTGGAGGCTGCGCGGCGCTTGGTCGAGCGGTTGAAGCTCGGGCAGTTCCGCGTTGTTCGGCGCCACGTGGAGATCGCGGAAGCGCCGCGCGCTGACCAGCACGCGGGTCTCCAGCGTGCCGACCGCGCCGTTGTAGCAGTCCACCGCCTTGCCGAGCTGGCTGCCCAGCCGGTCCATGTGGCCGCCCAGGTCGCCCAGGCGCTTGTACAGCTCCGCGCCCAGGTCGCTGATCTCCCGCGCGTTCCGGGCCAGATGCTCCTGCCGCCAGCCGTAGGCGACGGCGCGCAGCAGCGCTATCAGGGTGGTCGGCGTCGCCAGGATCACGCCGTTGTCGATGCCGGCCTCGATCAGGCCGGGATCGTGCTCCAGCGCCGCGCTGAAGAAGTTCTCGCCGGGCAGGAACAGCACGACGAACTCGGGCGAGTCGGTGAACTGGTCCCAGTAGGCCTTGCCGCCCAGTTGCTTCATGTGCTCCCGCACGTGGCGGGCATGCCGGACCAGGGCGTCGCGCCGCCCGGCGTCCTCGGCCGAGCCGTTGGCGTCGAGATAGGCTTCGACCGGAGCCTTGGCGTCCACGACGATGGTCTTGTTGCCCGGCAGCTTGACGACCATATCGGGGCGCAGCTTGTTGCCCTGGTCGCCGGTCACCGTCTGCTGCTCGAAGAAGTCGCAATGGTCGACCATGCCGGCCATCTCGACCACCCGCTTCAGCTGGATCTCGCCCCAGCGGCCGCGCGCGACCGGGGAGCGCAGCGCCCGGACGAGACTGGCCGTCTCGCCGCGCAGCTCGCGCTGGCTGTCCAGCAGGGAGAGCACCTGCTGCTTCAGACCTTCGTAGGCTCCGATCCGCTCCTTTTCCAGGGTCTGGATCTGGCCGTCCATCTTCTCCAGCGACTGGCGCACCGGCGCCACCAGGTCGGAGATCGCCGACTGCCGCTGCTCCAGGTCGCCGCGGGCATTCTCCTGGAAGCGCTCCAGCGTGGTGCGGGCAAGGTCCAGGAAGCTCTGGTTGTTGCTGCGGAGCGCTTCGGCCGACAGCGCCTTGAAGGCGTCGGACAGCTTCGATTCGGCCCGTTCCAGCAGGGCTATCTTCTCGGTCGAAGCCAGCCGCTCCTGCTCCAGCCGGGTCTGGAGCTGCGCATGGCCGGTCTGGGCGCGCCCGAGTTCCGCGCGGAGCGCCGACAGCGCACGGTCCCGCTCCGCCAAGTCCGCCCGCAGGTCGTCGTTCTGGCGAAGCGCGAAGTCCGCCTCCGCCGCCAGCCGGCCGGCTTCCGCCTGGCCGATGCCGCCGCTGCGCAGCAGCAGGACGATGCCGGCTCCGAAGACGAAGCCCAGGATCAGCGACAGCACGTCTAGCGCGAACGGCATCAGTTCTCCTTCCACCACAATGAAGGCATGCTACCGGATCGGGCGGGCAAAGAGAACAGGGGAGGAACGGTCCGTGGGAGGTCGTCAGAACGGGCGGCGGGACCGCAGCGCCGCGGTCAGGGTCCCGTCGTCCAGATAGTCCAGCTCGCCGCCGACCGGCACGCCGTGGGCCAGCCGCGATACCGTCACGTCGCAGTCGGCCAGCCGGTCGGTGATATAGTGGGCGGTGGTCTGGCCCTCGACGGTGGCGTTCATCGCCAGGATCACTTCCGTCACTTCGGGCCGGCGGGCGCGGTTGATCAGGCCCGTGACGTTCAGGTCGTCAGGGCCGACGCCTTCCAGCGCCGACAGGGTGCCGCCCAGAACGTGGTAGAGGCCCTTGAAGGAGCCGGTGCGCTCCAGCGCCCACAGGTCGCCGACCTCCTCCACCACGCAGATCAGGGCGGCGTCGCGCCTGGGGTCGGCGCAGACGGAGCAGGGGTCGCGGGTATCGAGGTTGCCGCACACCGAGCAGGTCTTGATGGCGTCGGCCGCCTCGTGCATGGCGTCGGCCAGCGGACCCAGCAGGCTTTCGCGCCGCTTGATCAGGTGCAGCGCCGCCCGCCGCGCCGATCGCGGCCCCAATCCGGGCAGCTTCGCCAAGAGCTGGATCAGGCGGTCGATTTCGGAACTGCTCAATTCTGCTCCCTGGTTTTGCAGGCGATTTCCGCACTCCCGTCATGGCCGGGTCAGGCCCACGGCTGTCCGGCACGGCGATTGCTTATTCTGCCACAGGGTTAGTTTCGGGCAGAAATACTCCGTTTTCGTCATGGCCGGACTTGATCCGGCCATCTTTCGCGGGAAGCATCGAAGCCTCCGTGCCTTGAGATCCGCGGGTCAAGCCCGCGGATGACGAACCGAAGGTGAAAACAGTCGCGCCAGGAATGTTCTCAATAGTTGATAGGCTGATACCGTGCCGGACAGCCGTGGACTTGATCCGGCCATGACGAGAACCGGCGTAGTCGTCGGGCGGATCAGAACGGCAGCTTCATCCCCGGGGGAAGCTTCATGCCGCCCATCAGCTTCTGGGTTTCCTCGGCGACGTGCTGCTCGACCTTCAGCTTGGCGTCGTTGAAGGCGGCGACGATCAGGTCCTCGATCACTTCGACGTCGTCGGGGTCGACCACGGACTTGTCCAGCTTCAGCTTCTTCATCTCGCCCTTGCCGTTGAGCGTGACGTTGACCATCCCGGCGCCGGACTGGCCGGTGACTTCGACCTCGGCCAGCGCGTCCTGCATCTGCTGCATGCGGGTCTGCATTTCCTGGGCCTGCTTCATCATTTGGCCGAGATTCTTCATGGCTTAAAATTCTCCTATGTCGTCCAGGTCGGACGGGGCTTCCTCGTAGAAATCGGTCTCAAGGGCGTCTTCCGCAAGCGCCTCGTCGGAGGTGGCTTCCGGTTCCGTCAGATCGCGCACTTCGGATATCTCGGCCCCGGGGAAGATGTCGAGCACCGCGCGCACCACCGGATGCCGGGCAGCCTCCTCCCGCGCCCGGGTCTTGGCGTTGCGGTCCTGCTCGCCCAGCGTCGGTTCGCCGGGCGCGCCGGAGATCGTGACCATCCAGCGCCGGCCGGTCCATTCCGTCAGCAACTTGCCGACCCGGCCGGAAAGTTCCGCGATGGCGCGGTCCTTCGGGCGGATCTCCAGCCGCCCCGGTTCGCACCGGACGCAGTGGACGCTGCTGTAGAGCTGGCCGTACAGCGAGCCCTCGCGCATCTCGCCGAACAGCTCGACCACCTCGCGGAAGGTCTTCGGTTCCGGCAGCGGTTCCGCTTCCGCAGCCTGTTCGGGGGCGGCGTGTGCCGTCACGGCGGTTTCGGCGACCGGCTGGGCCGAGCCGGCCTGGACTCGGGGCGGGGCGGAGTGGGCCACCGCCAGCGCCGGCCCGATCGCGCGGGCGCCACCGCCGCCGCCGTTCCCGCCCGCCGGCCCGCCCGCCGGCCCGCCCGAGGCCGCCGAGCCGCCCTGAAGCTGGCGGATCAGGTCGGCCGGGTTGGGCAGGTCGGCGGAATAGGCCAGCCGCACCAGCACCATCTCGGCCGCGTCGAAGGGGACCGGCGCGCTCTGCACCTCGCCCAGGCCCTTAAGCAGGATCTGCCAGGCCCGGGTCAGCGCCGGCATGCCCAGCTTGCCCGACAGGTCGCCGCCGCGGACCCGCTCGGTCTCCGGCGTGCCGGGGTCCGTCGCGGTTTCCGGCACCACCTTGAAGCGGGTCAGGAAATGGGTGAAGTCGAGCAGGTCCTGGAGCACCACCACCGGGTCGGCGCCGCTGCGGTGCAGGTCGGACAGGATGTCCAGCGCGTCGCGCGGCTGCCCGGTCATCGCCGCCTCGAACAGGTCGACCACGCGGGCGCGGTCGGCCAGGCCCAGCATGTCGCGGACCTGGACCGCCGTCAGCCGCTCCCCGCCGAGCGCGATCGCCTGGTCGAGCAGGCTCAGCCCGTCGCGCGCGGATCCGTCGGCGGCCCGCGCGATCAGCGCCATGGCGTCCGGCTCGACGGTCACGCCTTCCGCCTCGGCGACCCGGTTGAAGTGCTTGACGAGCGTCTGGCTGTCGATCCGGCGCAAGTCGAAGCGCTGACAGCGCGACAGCACGGTGACCGGGACCTTGCGGATCTCGGTCGTGGCGAAGATGAACTTCACATGCTCGGGCGGCTCCTCCAGCGTCTTCAACAGGGCGTTGAAGGCGTTCTTGGTGAGCATGTGGACTTCGTCGATGATGTAGACCTTGTAGCGCGCCGACACCGGGCCGTAGCGCACGCCGTCGATGATCTCGCGGATGTCGTCCACGCCGGTCCGGCTGGCGGCGTCCATCTCCATCACGTCCACATGGCGGTCGGCGGTGATGCTGCGGCAATTGTCGCAGACGCCGCACGGCGCGATGGTCGGCCCGCCGGTCCCCTCCGGGCCGGTGCAGTTCAGCGCGCGGGCGATGATGCGGGCGGTCGTGGTCTTGCCCACCCCGCGCACCCCGGTCAGCATGAAGGCATGGGCCAGGCGGCCCGACCGGATGGCGTTGGTCAGCGTCCGGACCAGCGCCTCCTGGCCCACCAGTTCGGAGAAGTCGCGCGGTCGGTACTTGCGCGCCAGGACCCGATAGGCCTTGCCGCCGGCTTCGGACGCGCCGTCGGCCGGCGCGGAGGTCAGGGGAGGGAGGGTCTGGTCGGTCAACACGATACTCTGGCGTCGGGCAACGGCGTTGCGGCCAGTCTAATCCCCGACGGCGGCTTGTCGAAGCGGAAAGACGAACCGGCGCGGAGTGTCGGATCATGCAGGGGAAGATATGAGGTGGGAGGCTGGACGAACGACCCGAGCCGAAACTCGTTACGGCTGCTTCCTTCCGGACCTGACCGGGTTGGCGAGGGACTCGTCCGCCGCCAACCTCCCACCGCCTATATGGCGCGCGGCGGCGCGCGGAGCAAGGAGGAAATCCGGGAGGAACTCCCTTCCCGAAATCGGCCCGGTATGCCACCTATATCGCCATGCCATACAAGCCAAACTTCTACGCCGGCGGCGTGCTCGACAGGGTATCGGCGCAGCGCAAGGACCAGAGCTGGATCGACGCCATGATCGCGGCGGCCGAGACCAGGATCGTGCCGATCTGGCGCGCCCAGAATTTCGTGGTCGAAGGGGCCGACCTGCCGCAGGCGGGGCTGCTTTCGATGGCCGACCTGCCGGACGGGGCGGAATACGTGCTTCTGGGCCTGCGCGACGGCACGGCCTATTTCGCCGCCGACCTGTCCCACATCGAGGACCCGGCGGTCCACCCCGGCCTTTCCGGCCGGGGCAGCTTCGCCGACCTGCGCAGCTTCGGCCCGCTGATGGCGCCCGAGGAGGGCAATATCCTGGCCTATGCCCGCGGCCTGACCTGGTGGCATGCCCGCCACCGCTTCTGCGGCGTCTGCGGCCATCCCACGGCCAGCGCGGAAGGCGGCCATGTCCGGCGCTGCACCAACCCCGACTGCGCCGCGCCGCACTTCCCGCGGACCGACCCGGCCGTGATCATGCTGGTCCATGACGGCGACCGCTGCCTGCTGGGCCGCCAGTCGCGCTTCCCGCCGGGGATGTATTCGACCCTGGCCGGGTTCGTCGAGCCGGGCGAGAGCCTGGAGGAGGCGGTCGCCCGCGAGGTGCTGGAGGAGACCGGCATCCGGGTGGGCGCGGTGACCTACCACTCGTCGCAGCCCTGGCCGTTCCCGTCGTCGCTGATGCTGGGCTTCCATGCCGAGGCCGTGAGCCGGGACATCAGCATCGAGCAGGACGAGCTGGAGGATGCCGGCTGGTTCAGCCGCGACGAGATCCTGACCACGTGGGGCGAGGGCGGGACCCATCGCCTGCCGCGCCCCGACTCGATCTCGCGCCGGCTGATCGAGGACTGGCTGCACGGCTGAGGCGGAATTTCAGCACGGATCAGGCCCGAAGGTCGCGGACCATGCCCTGATCCGTGTGCATCCCGTGCCTGATCCGTGTTCATCCGTGATATTGGAGGTTCGGGTGCGCGAGGTGCCCGGCACGGCACCCGCGGGTTGCTCAATCGTCGCCGTGGGCCTGGCTCTGCTCGCGGCGGAAGGGATGGGCCGGGTAGACGCCCAGGATCTTCACCTCGCGGGCGAAGAACTCCAGCTCCTCCAGCGCCAAGCGCAGGGGGCGCTCCTCCGGGTGGCCCTCGACGTCCACGTAGAACTGGGCGGCGGTGAAGCGGCCGTCGACCATGTAGCTTTCCAGCTTGGTCATGTTGACGCCGTTGGTCGCGAACCCGCCCATCGCCTTGTAGAGCGACGCCGGCACGCTGCGGACCCGGAACACGAAGGTCGTCACCACCGGGCCGGAATGGGGTGCGGGATGGATCGGCTCCCGCGCCATGATCAGGAACCGGGTCGTGTTGTGCTCCGCGTCCTCGATCCCCTGCTTCAGCGACTTCAGGCCGTAGATCTCGCCGGCCAGTTCCGAGGCGATGGCGGCTTCCGTAATGTCGCCGCGCTGGGCGATCTCGGCCGCGGCACCCGCGGTGTCGGCATGGGTGATCTCGCGCAGGCCCAGCGCCCGGGTCGCCTTGCGGCATTGGGACAGCGCCTGGATGTGGCTGCGCACCACCTCGATGGTGTCGAGCGTGGCGCCCGGCGGCGCCAGCAGGTGGTGGTTCACCCGCTGGTAATGCTCGCCGATGATGTGCAGGCCGCCCTGGGGCAGCAGGTGGTGGTTATCGGCGACCCGCCCCGCGACCGAGTTCTCGACCGGGATCATGCCCAGTTCGGCCTCTCCCCCATGCACCGCGGCGAAGACGTCCTCGAAAGTGGCGCAGGGCAGGGTCTTCCGGTCGGGGAAGACGTTGCGGCAGGACAGGTCGGAGTAGGCGCCGGGCGAACCCTGGAAGGCGATCAGGTTGGATCTGGACATGTGACCGGAGAAGACTCGAGAACGGGGGAGGGGACCGGGTTCAGCGTTTGAGGAGCACCCGGGCCCGGGCGAGGTCGGCGGGAGTATCGACGCCGAGCGGAACCGCGTCAACGACGGCCACGTCGATCCGCATGCCTGCGGCCAAGGCGCGCAACTGCTCCAGCCGCTCCTGCTGTTCCAGGTGCGACGGCGGCAGCGACACGAATCGGGCCAGGGCCGAGCGCCGGTAGGCGTAGAGGCCGATATGGTGCAGCAGCGGCGCCTCCCCGGTGGGCGCGGTGGCGCGGGTGAAATAGAGCGCCCGGCCGCGCCTGGCGCCCGGCGCCCGCTCGACCACCGCCTTGACCACGTTGGGATTGCCGCGCTCGGTCGCGTCCTCGATCTCGACCGCCAGCGTGCCGATGTCGACCTCGGGCACGTCGAGCAGCGCGTAGGCGGCGCGGATCGTTTCGGGAGATATCGTCGGCAGGTCGCCCTGGACGTTGACCACCGCGTCGAACCTGCCCTCCGTGTCGAAGGACTGAAGCGCCTCGAAGATCCGGTCGGAGCCGGAAGGATGGTCCGGCCGGGTCAGCACGGCCTGGCCGCCGGCCTTCGTGACCGCGTCGGCGATCTCGGCCTCCGCGCAGGCGACCAGGACCGGGCCGATGGCGGCCTCGGTCGCGCGGCGCCAGACATGGACGATCATGGGCTCGCCCTGGATGTCGGCCAGCGGCTTGCCGGGCAGCCGCGTGGACGCGAGTCGCGCGGGCACGATGACGATGGGATTGCCCGGCCCATTGCCGTGGGGGCCGGGATTTTTCGCGTTCCCATCACTTTGCGCGGGATTGTTCTGAGCAGGATTGGTTGGCATGGTGGCCATCTGCGACATTTGGGTTATAGCTGTGCGTGCGACATTTCGTCCCGAGGGTCAAGCCTCAAAGCGGCTGACCCCGCGCCCCGGGACCCTATGTTGCGGACAAGGAAACAACAAGCCGCTGCGCGTGACAGCAGCCGGCCCGGCCGCTATCGTGCGGTGATTACAAGGGAATTGGGGACTCGCGGCATGTCGAGCATGGAATTCAACAAATTGTCGGGCGCCGTCCTGTTGGGCGGCCTGGTCGCGATGATGTCCGGCTTCATCGCGGATGTACTGGTCCAGCCAGAGCATCTGGAACAGAACGCTTATGTCGTGGACACCAGCGCGGTCACCACGTCGGCCCCCGCGGAGGAAGAGCCGGCCGAGCCGGAGCCGATCGCCCCGCTGCTGGCCGCAGCCGACCCGGCGGCCGGCGAGCGCGCGGCGCGGGCCTGCGCCTCCTGCCATTCCTTCGAGAAGGGCGGCGCCAACAAGGTGGGTCCCAACCTGTGGGGCGTCGTCGGCGGCCCGCACGGCCATGTGGAAGGCTTCGCCTACAGCTCCGCGATCGCGGACATGCCCGGCAACTGGGATTACGAGGCGCTGAATCACTTCCTGCTGAATCCCAAGCAGTACGCTCCCGGCACCAAGATGAACTTCGCGGGCATCAGGAAGCCCGAGGACCGGGCGAACCTGATCGCCTGGCTGCGCACCCAGGCCGACGAGCCGGCGCCGCTGCCGCAGTAACCAGCCGACGCTTCAATCCCGTCCGACCGGATGACCAGAGACATGACGGCTTCATACAATACCGATCAACCGGTCACCCCGTCGGGCGAGACGGTGGATCTCGCGTGCCGCCTCGCCGATGCCGCCGGCACCGTGATCCGCAGATACTTCCGCACTCCGTTCGCGGTCGACGACAAGCCGGACAGTTCGCCGGTCACCGTCGCCGACCGCGAGGCCGAGGCGGCGATAAGGTCGATCCTGGCCGCCGAGCGGCCGGACGACGGGATCATCGGGGAGGAGCACGGGACGACCAACCCCGATGCCGACTGGCTGTGGGTGATCGACCCGATCGACGGCACGAAGTCCTTCATCACCGGCCGCCCGACCTTCGGCACCCTGGTGGCGCTGCTGCACCGGGGCGTTCCCGTGCTGGGCGTGATCGACCAGCCGATCGTCGGCGACCGCTGGGTCGGCGTCGAGGGGCGCCCGACCACGCTGAACGGCAAGGCCGTCCGGGTGCGGGCCTGCCCGACTCTGGGGCGCGCCACCCTGAACACGACGTCGCCCGACCTGTTCGGGCAGCACGATTTCACCGCCTTCCGCCGCGTCGCGGACGAGGTCAAGCTGACCATGTACGGCGGCGACTGCTACGCCTACGGGCTGCTGGCCGCCGGATTCGTCGATCTGGTGGTCGAGGCCGGGCTGAAGCTGTACGATTTCGCGGCACTGGTCCCCGTGGTCCAGGGGGCCGGCGGGATCATGACGGATTGGGCGGGGGCACCGCTCGGCCCGGGCTCCGACGGCCGTGTATTGGCCGCCGGTGATATGGCCGGCCATACGGAGGCGCTGCGGCGTCTCGGCGTTATGCCATTCGGTTGATATCCTGGCATTCTTTTCGCTTTCTCCTGCCCATCCCCCATCGCCATCTGATAAGAGTCGAGTCCGCGCGGCCATAGGACGTGGCTGCGCCGCTCCCTCACCCTTGCGCTTGAGACCAGGGAAATGTCTGCCATGCTGATCCCGAAACCAGCCCAGTCAGCTTACGAGAATGCCGACACGGACATCCGCGAGATGCTCGACCGGATGATCGCCGAACTTCAGGCCACCCCCTCCTGGGAACAGCGCAGCACCCAATTCCTTGAGATCATCGACGCCCTGGAACTGGCGTTCGAGGGCGACGAGGACGACGAGTACGACGACGAGGCGGACGGGTTGGACACGGTCGCCCTGGACGACGACGATCTGGACGAGTTCGACGACGAGGATGACGAGTATGCGGAGCCGCAGGCCGCGGCCGACGGGAAGGTGAACGGCTGGCACGGCGACGACGCGGTTCCGGCAGGCGGCGAGGACGATGACGAAGCGGTCGTCGTCGAGGAATTCGCCGACGTGCTGCCCTTCTATGTCGGCGCCGTCCTGGAAAGGCTGGGCGAGACCAAGATCGAGCGTCCCGAGCAGGCCGCTTTCTATCTGCTGTCGTGTCACCCCGAACACACAGAGGCGGCGCAGTCATGGCTGGAGAAGGGCACCAACATGAAGCGCTTCCAGAAGTTCGTGGACGATACGCCCGACTACGAGGCGATCCTGGAGATGTTGGACGAGCGCTACGCCGAACAGGACGACGACGACGACGAGGACGAATGAGCCGGCGTCCGGCCCGGCCCCCCGCACGGGTGGCGGGCGGCGGCTCCGGCCCCCCGATACCGGCTCCGCTTGCGAGGAATTTTCCCGGATGAGACTCCTCTTCGCCGTCCCGATGCTTCTGCTCGTCCTGGTTTCCGCCGGCCACGCCGAGGACCCCGTGACCAGGACGCATGCCCTGGCGGAGTTCAGCACGCCCAGGTACGGCGCCGGCTTTGCTCATTTCGACTATGTCGATCCGGCTGCGCCCAAGGGCGGCGCCGTCGTCACGGCGGAACCGGGAAGTTTCGACAGCCTCAACCCGATCATCCTGCGCGGACGAGTGCCGCGCAGCCTCGACATCGTCTCCGAGACGCTGTTCGCCGGGTCGGGGGACGAGTTGGACGTGGTCTACGGCCTGCTCGCCGAAACGGCGGAATACCCCGAGGACAAGAGCTGGGTGGTGTTCACCCTGCGCCCGCAGGCCCGGTTCCACGACGGCCACCCGGTGACCGCCGCCGACTTCGTGTTCGGCTGGAAAGCCATCGAGCAGCATGGCCGGCCCTTCCTCAAGAGCTTCCTGGAGGATATCGGGACGGTCGAGGCGCTGGACGAGCATCGCCTGAAGGTGAGCTTCAAGACCCGAGGGGAGATGAAGCCGCTGATCCGCGCCGCCGGCATCCTGACGCCGGTGCCCGAGCACTGGTGGACCGCGGAGAACCGGGACATTTCCAAGACGACCCTGGAGCCGCCGCTGACCAGCGGGCCCTACCGGGTCACGGCGGTCGACCCCGGCCGGTCGATCACCTATGAGAGGGTGGCCGATTACTGGGGCCGCGACCTGCCGGTCAATGTCGGCCAGAACAACTTCGACACCGTCCGGACGGACTTCTACCGCGACGACGACGTGATGTTCGAGGCGTTCAAAGGCGGCGCCTACGATTTCCGGCAGGAGAACAGGGCCCAGCGCTGGACCTCGGGCTACGACATTCCCCAGGTGAAGGACGGCCGGGTCGAGAAGCGCGCGCTTGCCAACGAGCGCCCGTTCGGCGCGCAGGGCATCCGCTTCAACATGCGCCGGCCGCAGTTCGCCGATCCGAAGGTGCGCCTGGCGCTGTCATATCTCTACGACTTCGAGTGGCTCCAGAAGAACATCCTGTACGGCCAGTACCGCCGGGTGAAGAGCAACTTCCCCAACAGCGACTTCGGGGCCAGTGGCCCGCCGACTCCGGCGGAACTCGCCATCCTGGAGAAGTACCGGGGCCGTGTCCCGGACGAGGTCTTCACCACCGCCTACGAGCCGCCCTCCACCGACGGGTCGGGCAACAACCGCGACAATGTCCGGAAGGCGCTGGCGCTGTTCCGGGAGGCGGGCTTCCAGACCCGCGAAAACAAGCTGGTCGATGCCAAGACCGGGCGGCAGTTGCGGATCGAGTTCCTGGACGGCAACCAGTCGATGGTCCGGGTGATGCAGCCCTATGTCACGGCGCTCCAGCGCGTCGGCATCGACGCGACGATCCGGATCGTCGACAGCGCCCAGTACCAAGCCCGGACGGACGATTTCGATTTCGACGCCGTGATGGTGTTCTTCAACTTCTTCCCGCCACCGGGCACCGAGCAGCGCAGCTATTTCGGATCGGCCGCGGCCGACGTGAAGGGCTCGGCCAACTATGCCGGCATCAAGGACCCCGTCGTGGACGCGCTGATCGAGGAGGTCATCGCCGCGAAGGACCTGGAGACGCTGCAGGCAACCTCGCGGGCGCTGGACCGGGTGCTGCTGTGGCGGCACGCCATGATCCCGCAATGGTACAACGACCAGACCTGGATCGCCTATTGGACCAAGTTCGGCTGGCCGGAGCGCAAGCCCCGGTACGAGGTGGGATTCCCGTCGACATGGTGGGCGAAGGAGGCGGCGCGCTGAACCGTTCCGCCCCGGATCGGTTTCGCCTTGATTAAGCCCGATTCGGCTGCAAAAGGCAGAAGGACGGGAACGCCGGAACGATTGTCACGCAAGACAGCGGCCTTGCCGCGGGAGAGATGAGGGCCGGATGAAGAGACTGCTTGCCGCCGCCGTTTGCCTGGGGACCCTGCTTCTGGGCGGGACCGCCCCCGTCTCGGCGCAGGATGCCGGAGAGAAGATCACGCGGACCTGGGCCATGGCCGAGTTCGGCGAACCGCTGTACGGCCCGGACATGCGGCACTGGCCCTATGCCAATCCCGACGCGCCCAAGGGCGGCTCGATCGTGCTGGGCGCCTTCGGCAGCTTCGACAGTCTCAACACATACATCCTCCGCGGGAGCTGGCCGTCCGGCATCGGGCTGATCTCCGACAGCCTGATGACCGGGTCGGGTGATGAACTGTCCTCCGCCTACGGCCTGATCGCCGAGACCGCGGAGTATCCCGAGGACAAGAGCTGGATCATCTTCAACCTGCGGCCGGAGGCCCGCTGGCAAGACGGCCAGCCGATCACCGCCGACGATTTCAAGTTCGCGTTCGACACCATCAAGGAGCACGGCCGGCCGTTCCTCCAGAGCTTCTACGAGGACGTCAGCGGCGTCGAGGTGCTCGATCCGCGCCGGCTCAAATTCTCGTTCAAGACGCGCAACAGCATGAAGCCGCTGCTGACCGTGTCGTCCAGCTCGCCGCTGCCGCGGCACTGGTGGACCGCGCAGGGGCGTGACATCACCAAGACCACGCTGGAACCGATCCTGGGCAGCGGCGCTTACCGGATCAGGACGGTCGACGCCGGGCGCTCGATCACCTACGAGCGGGTGGCGGATTACTGGGCGGCGGACCTGCCCATCAACCGCGGCCTGAACAACATCGACCAGATCCGGTATGATTATTACCTGGACGACACGGTGCTGGCGGAGGCCTTCATGTCCGGCCGGATCGATTTCCGGCAGGAGAACCGCGCCCAGCGCTGGAACCAGAGCTACGACGTGCCCGCCGTCAGGGACGGCAGCATGATCAAGCGGGTGGTGCCCGACCAAACGCCGCGCGGGACCCAGGGCTACATCTTCAACCTGCGCCGGCCGCAGTTCCAGGACGTCCGGGTGCGCGAGGCGATCACCCTCCTCTATGATTTCGAGGCGATCCAGCGGACCCTGCTGTTCGGCGAGTACAAGCGTGTGAAGAGCTGGTTCCCCAACTCGGAATTCGGCGCCAGCGGCCCGCCGGACACGCTGGAGCTGTCGATCCTGGAGAAGTACAGGGACAAGGTCCGGCCGCAGGTGCTGACGAAAGCGTACGAGCCGCCGGTGACGGACGGGTCCGGAAACATCAGGGCCAACCTGCGGGAGTCGCTGCGCCTGTTCAGGGAAGCCGGCTGGGAGCTGAAGAACAACCGCCTCGTCAACGCGGCCGGCGAGCAGATGCGGATCGAGGTCCTGCTGGTCAGCCCGGCGCTGGTGCGCCTGACCGAACCCTTCGTGCAGAACGCGAGGCGCTCCGGCATCGCCGCCTCGATCCGCGTGGTCGATACCTCCCAGTACCAGGTGCGGATCGACGATTTCGACTATGACCTGCTGTCCGTCGCGCTGAACTTCTTCCCGCCGCCGGGCGCCGAGCAGCGCAGCTATTTCGGGTCTGCCGCCGCCGAAACCCGCGGCTCGGGCAACCTGGCCGGCATCAAGGACCCGGTCGTGGACGGCCTGATCGAGGAGCTGATCGCCGCCCGGGACCTGGAGACGCTGGCCGCGACCAACCGTGCGCTGGACCGGGTGCTGTCGTGGGGCTGGTACCAGATCCCGCAATGGTACAACGACGAGTCATGGCTGGTTTACTGGAACAAGTTCGGCTATCCGGAGACGATGGCGAAATACACGATCGGCTTCCCCACCACCTGGTGGGTCGATACCGGCAAGCAGGCCTCCGTCCGCTCGCCCGGCTGAAGCGGTAATTCAGAAGACAGCCCAGAAAGCAGCGATTGAGGAGACGAGGATGCTGGCCTACATCGTCCGCCGCCTGCTGCTGATCATCCCGACCCTGCTCGGGATCATGGTGATCAATTTCCTGATCGTGCAGGCGGCTCCCGGCGGTCCGATCGAGCAGACGCTCGCCCAGCTGCAAGGGACGGGCGTCGACGCCACGGCGCGGATCGGCGGCACGTCGGGCGGCGGCGACCTGCCGCCCCAGGCCCAGCAGTCGGGCGGCGAGCAGGTCACCGGCCGCTACCGGGGCGCCCAGGGCCTCGACCCCGAGTTCATCAGGCAGCTGGAGCGGCAGTTCGGCTTCGACAAGCCGCTGCACGAGCGCTTCCTCCAGATGTTGGCCAGCTACCTGACCTTCGATTTCGGGACCAGCTATTTCCGCGACCAGAGGGTGATCGACCTGGTGATCGACAAGCTGCCGGTGTCGATCTCGCTGGGGCTGTGGACCACGCTGATCACCTACCTGATCTCGATCCCGCTGGGCATCCGCAAGGCGGTGCGGGACGGGTCCAAGTTCGACATCTGGACCAGCGGCGTGGTCATCGTGGGCTACGCCATCCCCAGTTTCCTGTTCGCCGTGCTGCTGATCGTGCTGTTCGCCGGCGGCCGCTATCTCGACTGGTTCCCGCTCCGCGGGCTGACCAGCGAGGGCTGGGACCTGATGCCGTGGTGGCAGCAGATCCTGGACTATTTCTGGCACATCACCCTGCCGGTGGTGGCGCTGGTGATCGGCGGCTTCGCCGGCCTGACCATGCTGACCAAGAACAGCTTCATGGAGGAGGTCAACAAGCAGTACGTCATCACCGCGCGGGCCAAGGGGCTGGGCGAGGGACGGGTGCTGTACGGCCATATCTTCCGCAACGCCATGCTGATCGTGATCGCAGGATTTCCCGGAGCCTTCATCGGAATCCTGTTCACCGGGTCGCTGCTGATCGAGGTGATCTTCTCGCTGGACGGGCTGGGGCTGCTGGGCTTCGAGGCGGCGATCAACCGGGACTATCCCGTGATGTTCGCGACGCTCTATATCTTCACGCTGCTGGGACTGCTGATGAACCTGATCGGCGACCTGACCTATGTCGCGGTCGATCCCCGCATCGATTTCGAGGCGAGGAGGACGTGATGGCCGACGCCCACCCCGTTCCCCCGCCGCGCCGGCGGACCGCTTCCTCGGCATCCGGATCACGCCGATCACCCGGCGGCGCCTGCACAACTTCAAGGCCAACCGGCGCGGCTTCTGGTCCCTGTGGATCTTCCTGGTCCTGTTCATCCTGAGCCTGTTCGCCGAGTTCATCGCCAACGACAAGCCGCTGCTGATCCGGTACGACGGCGCGTTCTACATGCCGATCTTCACGGTTTATCCGGAGACCACGTTCGGCGGCGAGTTCGAGACCCAGGCCGACTACCGCGACCCGTTCGTGCGCGACCTGATCGACGAGAAGGGCTGGATGGTCTGGCCGGTGATCCGCTACTCCTACCGGACCATCAACTACGACCTGACAGTCCCGGCCCCGGCGCCGCCGTCCGCCGAGAACTGGCTGGGCACCGACGACCAGGGGCGCGACGTGGTGGCGCGGCTGATCTATGGCTTCCGCATCTCGATCCTGTTCGGGCTGACGCTGACGATCTTCTCCTCGATCATCGGCATCGCGGCGGGAGCGGTCCAGGGCTACTTCGGCGGCACGACCGACCTGCTGTTCCAGCGATTCATCGAGATCTGGTCGGGGTTGCCCACGCTCTACCTGCTGATCATCCTGGCGAGCGTCGTCGAGCCGAACTTCTGGTGGCTGCTGGGGCTTCTACTGCTGTTCAACTGGATGAGCCTGGTCGGCGTCGTGCGGGCGGAGTTCCTGCGCGCCCGCAACTTCGACTATGTCAGGGCGGCCCGCGCGCTGGGCGCCGGCGACGTGCTGATCATGGTCAAGCATGTGCTGCCCAACGCCATGGTCGCGACGCTGACCTTCATGCCCTTCATCCTGAACGGCTCGATCACCACGCTGACCGCGCTGGACTTCCTGGGCTTCGGCCTGCCGCCGGGCTCGCCGTCGCTGGGCGAGCTGCTGGCCCAGGGCAAGGCCAATCTCCAGGCGCCCTGGCTGGGCCTGACCGCCTTCTTCACGCTCGCCATCATGCTGAGCCTGCTGATCTTCATCGGCGAGGCGGTGCGCGACGCCTTCGATCCACGCAAGTCGGTCGGCCCGCTGCCCCGCAAGGGGCTGACGGCCAAGCCGGCCGCGGCGGCATCCGGCAAGAAGGCGGCGGCGGAATGAACAGAGGGAAACCATCAGCATGACCGACCTGCTCTCCGTCCGCGACCTGGCGGTCGATTTCCGGCTGTCGGGCGGCGAGGTCCGTGCCGTCCGGGGCGTCTCCTTCGACCTCAGGGCGGGCGAGACCCTGGCGCTGGTCGGCGAGTCGGGCTCCGGCAAGTCGGTGACCGCCCTCTCGATCCTGCAGCTCCTGCCCTATCCCATGGCGGCGCATCCGGCCGGCAGCAGCATCCGGTTCAAGGGAACCGAACTGGTCGGGGCGGAGGAGAAGACGCTCCGGGAGGTTCGCGGCGACCGCATCGCCATGATCTTCCAGGAGCCGATGACCTCGCTCAACCCGCTCCACACCATCGAGAAGCAGATCAACGAGACTCTGTTCCTGCACAAGGGACTGACCCGCTCGGCCGCCCGTCGGCGCACGCTGGAACTGCTGCGCCTCGTCGGGCTGCCGGAAGCGGAGAAGCGGCTGGCGGCATACCCCCACGAGCTTTCGGGCGGCCAGCGCCAGCGCGTTATGATCGCCATGGCGCTGGCCAACGAGCCCGACCTGCTGATCGCGGACGAGCCGACCACCGCGCTGGACGTGACGATCCAAGCCCAGATCCTGGAGCTGCTGAAGGACCTTCAGCGCCGCTTCAACATGGCGCTGCTGCTGATCACCCACGATCTCGGCATCGTGCGCAAGATGGCGGACACCGTCTGCGTCATGAACCAGGGCGAGATCGTCGAGAAGGGGTCGAACGCGGAGCTGTTCGCCGGTCCGCGCCATCCCTATACCCAGCGCCTGCTGGCGGCGGAGCCGAAGGGCAATCCGGCGCCGCCGCCGGAGAACGCGGCCGACGTGATGACGGCGCGGGACATCAAGGTCCATTTCCCGATCAGGAAGGGGCTGCTGCGCCGGACCGTCGATTACGTCCGGGCGGTGGACGGCATCAGCGTCACGGTGCGCGAGGGGCATACCGTCGGCGTGGTCGGCGAGTCGGGGTCGGGCAAGACGACGTTGGGGCTCGCCCTGCTTCGCCTGCACGCCAGCCAGGGCGCCATCCGCTATGACGGCAAGGACATCCAGGGCTGGCAGGCCAAGCAGATGCGGCCGCTGCGCCGGGAGATGCAGGTCGTCTTCCAGGACCCCTACGGCAGCCTCAGCCCGCGCCTGTCGGTCGCCCAGATCATCGAGGAGGGGCTGAAGATCCACGGCATCGGCAGCAGGGCCGAACGGGAGGCGATGATCGCCCGGTCGCTGGAGGAGGTCGGGCTGGACCCGGCCAGCCGCAACCGCTATCCGCACGAGTTTTCCGGCGGCCAGCGCCAGCGGATCGCGATCGCCCGCGCGATGGTGCTGAAGCCGCGCTTCGTCGTGCTGGACGAGCCGACCTCGGCCCTGGACATGTCCGTCCAGGCGCAGATCGTCGACCTGTTGCGGGACTTGCAGGTGAAGCACAACCTGGCCTACCTGTTCATCAGCCATGACCTGAAAGTGGTGAGGGCCCTCTCCAACGAGGTGATCGTGATGAAGGACGGCAAGGTGGTCGAGTCGGGTCCGACGCGGCAGATCTTCGAGGCGCCCCGGCAGGACTATACCCGCGCCCTGATCGCCGCGGCGCTGAACCTGGTCGCGGTCAAGACATCCGACGTGCGGATGTGACGGGCGGGGTCCGGTTCGCCGGCTTCTGGATCCGGGCCGCGGCGGCCCTGGTCGACGGCTTCGTCCTCGGGCTGGTGTCGGCCTTCATCGGCATCGTCGTCGTCTCCGCGATGCTTTGGATCGGCATCGGGGAGGGGACGGCCCAGGGTGTCGGGCAGGTGCTGAGCACGGTCGTGGCGATCGCCTACTATACCGGTTTCCATTCGTCCGAGCGCCAGGCCACGCCGGGCAAGCGGGTGCTCGGCATCCACGTCATGACCCGCGACGGCGGCAGGCTCACGCCGGCGCGGGCGCTCGGGCGGTACTTCGCGCTGATCCTGTCGGCCATTCCCTTCGGCCTGGGATACCTGATGGCGGGCTGGACAAGGGACAAGACGGCGCTTCACGACCTGGTCTGCTCAACCCGCGTCGTCTACGACGCACCCGCCTGAATTATTATCTACTTAAGATTCTTGCCGGATACTCGTCGGCATCCGACCGCCCGCCGAGTGCCAGCAGCTCCCGATGTCCCATCCGGCTACCGGCCACAGCGCCGCCTACATCGCCGAGCTGAAGAGGCGGCTGAACTCCCACCGCAAATGGGTGGTCGGCACGCGCGGCGGCATGCAGGCAGACCTCAGCTTCCACGACATGTCGCAACTGCCGCTGGGCGGCGTCGTGCTGCGCAACGCCAAGCTGGTCGGCACCTCGTTCGCCCGCAGCAACCTGTCCAGGGCCGACCTGAAGGCCGCGGTGCTGATGATGGCGGAACTGGAAGGGGCGGATCTCAGCCAGGCCGACCTGCTCGGCGCGGATCTGCGCGGCGCCTGCTTCAACGGTGCCAACCTGGCGGAGGCGAACCTCGCCGGGGCCGACCTGCGCACCGGATCGCTCGGCGCGGTCAGCACGAAGCAGCAGCCCAGCGCCGGAGCGTCGGTCAGCCGGCGCACCGAACTGATGGACGCCAACCTGAACCGCGCGATCCTGGTCGGCTCCAACCTGGGCAACTGCGACCTGACCGGGGCGGAACTGGTCGATGCCGACCTGTCCGGGGCGGATCTGACCGGCGCGATCCTGGTTTCCACCGACCTGTCTGGTGCCACGCTGAAGAACACGACGCTGACCGGCGCCGTCCTGTCGGGCGCCGTGCTGGATGCCGACGCCGTCGCCCGCATGGCCCAGTTGGGCATCAACCCCGACGGCAATCTGGAGTCGCTCGGCGAGCGGCTGTTCGAGTTGCTGGCCCATCACCAGGAGTGGCTGGACAGCGAAGGCCGGGCCGGGCAGCGGCTGGAACTGGACTTGGCCGACCTCAGCGACGCGCCCCTGGGCGAGGTCGACCTGTCCGCCGCCAAGATCCAGCGCTGCAACCTGCGCAACGCCAACCTGACCGGTTCCAACCTGATGATGGCCGACCTCAGCTACAGCAACCTGAGCGGTGCGGACCTGAGCGGCGCCAACCTGTCCGGGTGCGGTATGCGCCGGGTGAACCTGACCGGCGGATCGTTGCGGGACAGCGTCCTGCTCAGCGTTCCGGTCGGCGACCTGGACCGTCCGTGGCCGACCAACCTTCAATATGCAAGGCTGAACGACTGCGATCTGCGCTGCCGCGCCGCGGCCGGCGTGATTCTCCGCCATGCCGACCTGACGGGCGCCCGGGTCAACATGGCGCTGATGAAGGGCAGCGACACCAGCGGGGCCAAGCTGCCGACCACCCGGGGGTGAGGGGAGGGGAGGCCGGTTTCGCGGCGGTATCAGTTGGACCTGTGGCTGGTGAAAACGGCGTCGAGGGTTGCCGCGTCGAGGATGTTCTCGGCCCAGGCGTTCAACTGATCGTCGGAAGCATTGTGGATCGTCGCGATTGCAGCTTCCGGTACGGCACCGAAACGACGCCGAAGCAGGCGCAGAAGGATGTCGGCCTTTCCCTCTGCCTTGCCTTCGGCCTTACCTCTGGCTTCGCCGATCAGAATACCCTCGGCCTTCCATTCCTCCGCAGCGATCGACATGACCCTCGTCTCCTGACCTGGTACGATTTCCTTCAGCGCATCGCGAAGTATCGCCGTTTCGACTGAATTCGGCTCGGAAAGAATGTAGCGCACCAAGGCTATCAAATCATCAGGGCCGAGGGCGAATGCGGCTCGGCCGAGCTTGACGAGGGTGCGGTGAAGGTCGCCGTCGCGGGTGCCGTGTTTCAGGATGAGCAGCCCGACACGGAGCCTCTCCTCCCGCGACAGGCGGTCGTCATCGATGCGCCCCAGATCCGCCAGGGAGTAGCGGAAGTCCAGGACATGGGGGCGCAGGGCCTCATCCCCGAGGTCCAGGCCGTCGGCGAAGCTCAGCGGAATCCGCCACTCCGCCTCGCCGTGATACACCACCAGCGGGAAGATCGGCGGCAGCTTCCTGATCCTGCCTTCGGAGTCCCGCCCTTCGCGCTTGTCCCAGTCCTGCCAGATCCGCGTCTCGTAGCCTAGCAACTGAAGGTCGATTCGCGGATCCGGCGAGGACTTGTGCTCCATGAGCACATAGATGAAGGCGGCGCCGCCGGTCCGGATGCCGACGCCGTAGAGACGGTCGGTCCGATACTCCCGCAGTTCCTTGTCCACGAACGAGCCGGGCATAAGCACGGGGTCGTCCTGCGAGATCAGCTCCGCGACGGCCGCCGGCAGGCGTTCGCGGATCAGTGCGCCCGCTGTTCCGGGTTGGTCGAGCAGATGCTTGAAGAAATGATCATGGCGATGGATCAGGCGGGTTTGCATCGCATCACGGCAGCGGGGCGCAGGAATTTCATGCGGGAGTAGTCGCATGAACGCCGGGGGATGACGATGCGAAACCGGGCGGGCCGGCTGCGTCATAACGGCCTGCCGTTGCCGGAGCGCGCCGGCCCACGCCCGGGGCTTGCCGGACGGGGAAAGCTGTGCCAGGACTGGCGGCCTCAGCAATCCATCATATTCGAAGGATTCCGGCCGATGGCTATCCTGTTCCTGTCCCCGTCCGACGATCCGGCCGAATGGCTGCCGGAACTGAACAGCCGGATTCCGGGGCGGGAAATCAGGGTCTGGCCGGACGCCGGCGACCTGTCGGAAATCGACTATGCCCTGGCGTGGCGCCCGCCGGCCGGGGTGCTCGGCCGGCTGCCGAACCTGCGGGTGATCTTCTCGCTCGGGGCGGGGGTGGACGGGGTGCTCAGCGATCCCGAGTTGCCGGACAAGCCGCTGGTCCGCATGGTGGAGCCGGGCCTGACCGAGGGCATGACCGAGTATGTCGTCCTCCAGGTGCTCCACTGGCACCGCCAGATGGAAGCCTACCGGGCGCAGCAGGAGCGGCGGGAGTGGCGGCAGCTCGGCCAGAAGCTGGCCCGCGAGCGCCGGGTCGGGGTGCTCGGCCTCGGCGTCCTGGGAGCCGACGCCGCGCGCGTCCTGAAGGAATTGCGCTTCGACGTCGCGGGCTGGAGCCGCTCGCCCAAGGACCTTCCCGGCGTCACCTGCTTCCACGGCGCCGCCGGCTTGCCGGAGTTCCTGGCGCGGACCGAGATCCTGGTCTGCCTGCTGCCGCTCACGCCCGAGACCGTCGGCATCCTGAACTGGGAGACGCTGGCGGCATTGCCGCGGGGAGCCTGCATCGTCAACGCCGCGCGCGGCGGGCATGTGGACGAGCAGGACCTGCTGGCCGAACTGGACAGCGGCCACATCGCCGGCGCCAGCCTCGACGTCTTCGCGGAGGAGCCGCTGAGCCCCGACCACCCGTTCTGGAGCCATCCGCGGGTGATCGTGACGCCCCATGTGGCCGCCGTCACGCACGCACGCACGGCGGTCGGCCACATCGCCGAACAGATCGGGCGCTTCGAATCGGGGTTGCCGCTCGAGAACGTGATCGACCGCAGGCGCGGCTACTGACCGGGCCTAGAGCCGGCGTATCCCGGTGATCCGGGCGCCGCGGGCGACCACGTCGGAAAGCGGCTCCTCGGTCACCATCATGTGGAAGGCGTTGGCGTGGATCAGGTGTTCCGGTCCCGTCATGATGCCGACATGGCCGGGGAAGAACACGAGGTCGCCGCTCCGAAGCGTCTCCCCCTCCGGTACCGGCCGTCCCAGCGTGCCGCCCTGCTGGTCGCTGTCGCGCGGGGCCGCGATGCCGGCCGCCGCCAGGGCGATCTGTACGAGGCCGGAACAGTCCAGCCCCAGACTGGTCTTGCCGCCCCACAGATAGGGCACGCCGAGCAGCCGGCGGGAGGTGGCGGCATGGTCCCGCTGGTGAGCCGCCAAATCGGCCAGATGCCTTGCGAAGACCCAGCCGCCCTGCGCCAGCTCCACGAATCCGTTCCGCTCCCCGGCCGCGGCGACCCGGGTGGTCAGGCTCAGCACGTCGAGCGGCGGGGTCTTCAGGTCGGGCTCCGGAAACAGGAAGCTGCGCAGGGCCGTGACCTGGTGGGTCGGCTCCGGGGTTTCCCCCCACAGCGTGTCGAGCCGCAGGTAACCCACGTAGCCGTCGCCTGAAAGCTGGCCCCAGACCCAGCCGTCATGCTCCTCGTAGACGGTCACCGTCTCGCCGAACAGGGCCTGGGTCGTCTGGCGGGCCTCGAAGTCGGGCGATCCCTTGACCGTCGCGAAGCCGGCCCTGATCTGGCAGGGCACCCCCTCGACGAAGCGGTCGGCCGGGACGATGCCTTCCAGGTGCGCCGCGGCGAGATCCGCGCGGTACGGACTAGTCCGAGGATCCGGCAAGGACGCGGTCATGGACGGCCTCCGCCGCGGGTTCCGGCACCGGGTCCGGCGGGGACGCGCCATGCCCGTCGGCCAGGGACTCGTCGCCCAGGGCCAGATGCTGCGACTCCAGCACCAGATGCGCGAACTCGGTCAGGAAGACCGATCCCTTGACCGTGCGCTGGACCAGGACGTTGCGCCGGTCGGCCTCGTCGCGCTTGCGGCGGATGAAGCCCAGCCGGCCGAGCCGGTCGAGCGCGCGGCTGATCGCGGGTTTCGAAATGTTCAAGGTGGCGGCAAGGCCGCGAACCGTGTGGGGCGGCGGCGTCAGGTAGACGGTCAGCAGCAGCGCCAGTTGCCGCGAAGACAGGTCCGGCCCCGCCTGCCGCACGTTCGTTACGAGAACGTGGCGCCAGAGATCTAGGGCTTGAAGCTTCTGCGGCATGCGCTGACTCCCGATACCGAACCCGCGCGTATCGGGTCTCGACCGAGAGAGTGCCGAAACGAGTCGAAATCGGCAAGTATTTAACTCTTTTTGCCATAACGGCTTTCCAGGTAGGCGAAGACCGCGCGCATCCCCAGGGCCTCGCCGCCCTCGGGACGGCCGGGCTTCGACGACGGGTTCCAGGCCATCACGTCCAGGTGCGCCCACGGGATCGACTTGTCGACGAACCGCTCCAGGAACAGGGCCGCCAGGATGGCGCCCGCGAACGGTCCGCTACCGACATTGTTCAGGTCGGCGACCTTGCTCTCCAGCATCTTGGCATAGGGCTGGTGCAGCGGCAGCCGCCACATCGGGTCGCCCTGGACCTCGGCCGACGCCAGCAGCCCGCCGGCCAGGGCGTCGTCGTTGCAGAACAGCGCCGGAAGCTCGGTGCCCAGCGCGACTCGGGCAGCACCCGTCAGGGTCGCGAAGTCGATGATCACGTCGGGCTTGTCGGTCACCGCTTCCGCCAGCGCATCGCACAGGATCAGCCGCCCCTCGGCGTCGGTGTTGCCGACCTCGACGCTCAGGCCCTTGCGGGTCGCCAGGACGTCGAGCGGCCGGAAGGCGTCGCCGGAGACGGAGTTCTCCACGGCCGGGATCAGCACGCGCAGGCGGATCGGCAGACCGGCCATCATGATCATGCGGGCGACGCCCAGAACATGCGCGGCGCCGCCCATGTCCTTCTTCATCAGAAGCATGCCGCTGGACGGCTTCAGGTCCAGGCCGCCGGTGTCGAAGCAGACGCCCTTGCCGACCAGCGTCACCCGGGGGGCGCCCTTGTCGCCCCAGGTCAGGTCGATCAGGCGAGGCTCCCGGGTGCTGGCCCGGCCGACGGCGTGGACGGCGGGATAGTTCTTCTTCAGCAGGTCTTCCCCGACGGTCACCTTGACCTTGGCCTTGAACTCGGCTCCCAGCGCCTCGGCCGCCGCCGCCAGTTCGGCGGGTCCCATGTCGGAAGCGGGCGTGTTGATCAGGTCGCGCACGAGATACGTGGCGGTCGCGGTGCGCTCGACCGCCTCCCGGTCGGCCCCTTCCGGCCAGACCAGCGTCGCGAAGCTCCTGTCGTTCTTGGATTTGTAGCGGGTGAAGGCGTAGCAGCCGAGCGCCCAGCCCAGCGCCGCCTTGGTCGCGGTGCCGGCGTCCAGACCGGCGTCGATGCGGTAGGCGCCGGCCGGCAGGGATGCGGGGAGGGCGGCATAGGCCCAGAGGTCGGCGTCGGCATCCACGCCGACCAGCACCCGGGCGAGGGTTCCGCCATCGCCCGGCAGAAGCGCCGTCTTGCCGGATTCGGCCTTGAAGCCGATGCCGGCGACCCAGGCGCGCACGGCGGCCGGCTGATCCGCGAGCCAGCCCTCCAGGCCATCCTTCGTCACGGGAGTGAGCGGGATCGAGTCCGTCCCGGCCTTCGGGCGCATATGGGTCAGCAAGTGGCTGTTCCTTCGTCGCGATTACGGTTGGCGTGCCCAGAACATGGAGCACCGGGGCGCCGCTGAAAAGATGGAACTGTTCTTCGCGCCGTTTCCCATCGGGGCGCTTTCGAAACCGCGCGCCAGCAACTAGTCTCCCGCCCGACCTTCATCCCCAGCAGATCCGGCGGTTCTTCATGAGCGACCTCACCCTCGTCATCGGCAACAAGGCTTCGTCATCGTGGTCGTTGCGTCCCTGGCTGGCCCTGAAGCAGATCGGCGTCCCGTTCCACGAGATCACGATCCCGCTGCGCCAGCCGGAAACAAAGGCGGAAATCCTCCGGCATTCCCCCGCCGGGAAGGTGCCGGTGCTGCTCGACGGCGACCTGACCGTCTATGACTCGCTGGCGATCCTGGAATACCTGTCCGAGACCTGCCCGAACGCCGGCCTGTGGCCCGACGACCGCGGCGCCCGTGCCGTCGCGCGCTCCATCTCGGCGGAGATGCATTCCGGCTTCGCGGACCTTCGCCGGAACATGCCGATGGACGTGACCGACAGGCACCCGGGGGAGGGGCGCACGCCCGAGGTGCTGGCCGACATCGCCCGGATCACCCAGCTCTGGCGCGACGCGCGGGCGCGGTTCGGCGCGGACGGCCCCTTCCTGTTCGGCCGCTTCACGGCCGCCGACGCCATGTACGCGCCGGTCTGCACCCGTTTCGACACGTACGGCGTCGAGCTGGACGAGGTCGCCCAAGCCTATGTGGGCACGATCCTGGGCCTTCCCGCCATGCGCGAATGGTACGCCGCCGGCGCCGCCGAGCCTTGGGGCCCGCTGCTCTGAGGAGAACCTACCGGGCCGGGGGAGCGGGGGGAACGGGAACCGGGAGGGTCGGCATGGGGTCGTCCTCGGTGCGCTCCGGCTCGCGGCGAGGCTCGACCTTCGGCTCGGTGCCGCCGTCCTCCAGCACGCCGGCTTCCCGGTAATAGCGGGCGGCGCCGGGATGGAGGGGCGCGGCCAGGCCCTTCGTCGCGGTCGCGAGCTGGATGGACGGTCCTCTGGGATGGCCGTTGTCCAGCAGGCGCCTCGTGTTCGGATGCCAGAGCGCGCGGGTGATGCCGTAGACCATGTCCTCCGGCACGTCGCCGCGGACCAGCCACTGGGCGCCGACGCCCAGGGTCAGCGTTTCGGAAACGCCCTCGTAGACGCCCTCGCCGATCACGGACTCGGTGAAGAAGGGCAGGCGTTCCTTCAGGCCGCGGCCTTGCTCGTCGTCGAAGGACAGCAGCCGGATCGGCGTGCGGGCCGCCGCCTCGGCGACGGCGGCGACGGGATGTCCGCCGACGATGAAGAAGGCGTCGACCTCGCCCTCGACCAGCCGGTCGCCGGCCGGGCCCGGCTTCAGGTACCGGGCGTCGATCTCCGTTTCGGCGATCCCGTAAGCCTCCAGGATCACCCGCGCCTCGACCAGCGTGCCGGACCCTTCCTCGCCGACCGACACCCGTTTCCCTTTCAGGTCGGCGACGTTGCGGATGCCGCTTTCCGCGCGGACGACGAGATGGACCGTCTCGACATAGAGGTTGGCGATGGCGGTGAGCTGATCGAACGGCTGCTGGCCCTTGTAGGGGCCGGTCCCCTCGCGGGCCCAGAAGGCGATGTCCGCCTGGGACAGCGCCGACTCCAGCGTCCCGGTCCGCATCTCCTTCAGGTTCTCCACGGAGCCCTGGGTCGCCTGGGCCACCGCGATCACGCCGGGAACGCCGCAGCTTCCGCCGCGGTCGCAGGGACGGGAGCCGGGCGGGTTGCTGATCACGTTGGCCAGCATGCCGCCGACCGGGAAATAGGTGCCGCCGGTGGTTCCGGTGCCGATCCGGAAGAAACGGATGTCGTCCGCGCGCGGTCCGCCCGCCGGGACCAGCAGCGCCGCGGTCATGGCCGTCGCGATCAGGGCTGCCATCAGGATGCCGATGACCGTTCGCGCAGCGGTCGGTGAGCAGCGGCGCCGGGCGGTGGACAGGTCGGGATGCACGGCAGACGGCCTTCCAGTGAGGGTAGGGCATCCGGAAGCGGAAAGGGCCGGTTCCGCGGAATGACGCTTTACCAAATTGAGACGAAAGAGATGGCCTCAATATGGCGTAAAGGCATTACGCGTTTAATAACGCCGCCATGTCCGGTTTATTTCCGGCCCGATCGGGCTAAGGCCGCTGCCCTCGCTCCGCCGCCGGCCACCCCGCCGCCCTCACTCCGCCGCCTGGGCCTGCATCCGGGGCGGGTCGAAGTCGAAGGCGAGCTGGTCCGGCTCCTGCGGTCCCGTCTCGGCGCGCGGGCTCAGTTCCATCGCGATCGGCGTGGTCGCCGTCTGGGGCATCGGCACGAAGGCGCCCTGTTCCTCCAGCGGCTTCGCCTGGCGGGCCGTCATGCGGTAGAGCGTGAACAGCACCAGGACGGCCGCGATCGACCCGATATAGAAGAACAGCCCGTTGAACCCGAGCACGCCCATGACCTGGGACGCCAGGACCGGTCCCACGACGGACCCCACGCCGAACATCAGCAGCAGCCCGGCGCTGGCCGGCACGACCTCGTCCGACCGCATGAAGTCGTTCGCATGGGCCAGGGCGATCGGGTAGATCGAGTAGGCGAGACCGCCGTAGAGGCCAAGCATCGCCGCGAAGGCCAGGTTGGGAACTCCGTCGGCGAAGGCAAGGGCCAGGGCCGCGGCGGAGACGCCGGCGATCGCCCCCAGGAAGACGGTCCGGCGGTCGAACCTGTCCGACAGGCGGCCCATCGGGAACTGCATCAGGAAGCCGCTGAGGATCGCGACCATCATGAACAGCCCGACATCCTCCACCGTGCCGCCACGCGCCTGGACATAGACCGGCCCCATGCTGCCGAAGGCGCCGTTGACCAGCCCCGCGCCGATGCAGCCGGCGACGCCCAGCGGAGAGATCCGGACGATCTCGATCACGCGGAGCCGGTTGGTGCCGACGGTGCCCGGGCTCTGGACCCGGCTCAGCGCCAGCGGAACCAGCGACAGCGCCACCAGGATCGCGACCAGGCTGAAGATCTGGAACCCGTTGGGATCGATCACCGTGATCAGCGACTGCGACGCGCCCAGGGAGAGATAGTTGACGGTCATGTAGACCGACAGCACCCGGCCCCGCACCGTGTTGGAGGAGGAGGCGTTGATCCAGCTCTCGGTGATGGTGAACAGCCCGGCCAGGCAGAAGCCCGCCACGACGCGCAGCAGCAGCCAGACGATCTGGTCCACCACGATCGCGTGGACCAGCGCCGAGATGGCGGCCAGCGCCGCGAAGGCCGCGAAGGCGCGGATATGGCCGACGCGTTCGACGACCCTCGGGCAGCGCAACGTTCCGAGGACGAAACCGACCGAGTATGCCGCCATGATGATGCCGATACGATCGACCGGGAAGCTTTCGGCCCCCATGCGCACCGCGAGCAGCGTGGAGAACAGGCCGTTGCCCAGGACCAGGATACCGAGACTGACCAGCAACGGTAGAATGGCGGCGAATACCTGCCGCAGATCCGACATCCACTCCTCCTGACAGGGTTTCGGCCGGCTCGCCCGGCTCCCCTTCAAGGCTCCTCTTCAAGACAGGGCGGTATACGAACTAACGGTCTCCGGAACAAGCCGGCGGAACGTGACAGGAGTCGCGAATCCCTTCAGCTCGGCCGATTCCACCTCGGAATGCAACGATGTTATCACAGCCGAAACGGCCGGATCGGCGGCCAGGCTCTCGGACAGGATGATGTCGCCGCCCAGGCTCCGCCCTTCGAGGCGTGCCGCCAGATTGACCGTGGAGCCGAAATAATCCAGGCGGCCGTTCAGGGTCACCGCGACGCAGGCGCCGGCGTGCAGGCCCATCTTGATCACCAGCCCGTCGCGGGGCGCCGTCTGGATCGCCAGCGCCGCGCGGACCGCCTGGGCCGGGTCGGCGAAGGCGGCCATCACGGCGTCGCCGATGGTCTTGACCACGGCGCCGTCATGGTCGCGCACGGCCTTCGCCAGATCCGCGAAGTGCTCCCGGACCCTGTGGTAGGCCCTGGCGTCGCCGATGCGGCCGTAAAGGGCGGTAGACCCCTTGAGGTCGGTGAACATGAGGGTCACGGTGCCGATCGCGACCTCGTCGCCGGGACGCAGGACCTCGTCGGAGAACATGTCGCGGAACGCCTGGAGGGTCGTCACCTGATGGGCGGTCAGGGCGTCCGCGATCCAGTCGCGATCCTCCACCACCAACGTCAGGGGGCGGTCGGTCCTGTTCTCCAGGCGGAGCAGTCCGGGTGCGGCGGGAGGGCCGGGCGTGACCGAGCCGTCCTCGGCGGTCACCAGGGGGAAGCCCTGGCCCGGGACGGGCAGCCAGTCCAGGTCGGCGCTGCCGCCCGGCTCCAGGGTGCGCAGGCGCAGCGGTCCGGCGGGAAGCTCGGCTTCCAGCGTCCTCGCCTCCCCGGGGCGAAGCGTCTGCTGGACATGGACGTGCGGCGTGGTCATGGGGCCGGCCAGGCAGTATTCGCCCTCGGTGAGATGCCGGACCGTGGGCGACGGCCGGAAGGTAAGTTCCACGTTGCGCGCGAAGTCCCTGCCGTAGTCGATGTTGCAGGACGGGCAGTGGGCTCCGCTCGGCAGCCGGTCCAGGGTCGATGCCGCCGCCTTGGCGCCCCGGCAGCGCGGGCACAGCAGGTCCCAGCGCAGCGTCAGCAGGCCGGCCTTGACGGCGCCCAGGCACAGTTCGACCACGGTCCGGGGCTGCTCGCCCCAGCTCCGCGCCAGGGCCAGGGGCCGGATGCGGGTCAGGTCCACCTCCTGCGCGGCCAGCAGATGGTCGGCCAGGCGGCGCGACAGGCCATGGCCGTTGCCGCTCTCCTCCAGCGCCCGCACCATCCCGGCGATCCGTTCCGCGACGGCGGCGTCCGGGACGGGCGGCTCATAGTCGAAGGGCTGCGGGCGGGTTCCCGCGGCATGGCCGGCGGCGGTGCGGATCAGCGTCTCGAACTTCCGGCCCGACCGTTCCAGGAAGCCCAGGCGGAGCAGCAGCCAGCCCAGCCAGTTCGCCGGCCGTATCTCCAGCGTGTAGGACACGCGCGAGCCGCCGCGCTCGGGCGTCAGCTCCAGCGTCGGCCCGACGCTTGCGAACGGGCCGGCCCGGAACCGCCGGACCTGGGTGAAGCCGTGGGGCGCCACCCATTGGAACGGCTGCTCCTCCCACTCCAGAGCGTAGCGGCCGATCCTGCCGCGGGCGAGGCGCAGCAGGGTGCCGTCGTCCTGGGGGATCTCCTCGACATCGTAGCGCGGCAGGCCCATCGCCTCGTTGAAGCGGGGCGTGTCGGCCAGCAGCGGCCAGAGCCGCTCGGGCGGCTGGTCAAACCACCATGTCCAGGTGCGTCGCGCAATGTCCGCCATCGTCCCGTCCCCATGCCCGTTTCAGTCTGTGCCAGGCGCCTGCCACGAACTTATTCCGCGGAGCTTCAATTCCCAAGTCGCGGCGGCTATGGTCGATGCGCGTGGAGGATCGACCAAGCAGCCCCGGAGCCAAGGAAAAATGAGCGACAACCTGTACGACCTGTTCCAGTCCCGGTTCCCCGCCGACCGTTCAAGCCCCTTCATCGAGACGGACCCCTTCATCGAGACGAACCGGGGGCGCATCTACAGCTATGCCGACCTGCACGGGACCTCGGGCCGCTACGCCCGCCTGCTGACCGACCTGGGGGTGCGCAAGGGGGACCGGGTCGCGGTCCAGGTCGAGAAGTCGCCCGAGGCGATCTTCCTCTATCTCGCCTGCCTCCGGGCGGGTGCCGCCTACCTGCCGCTGAACACCGCCTACACCAAGGCGGAGGTGGCCTATTTCGTCGGGGACGCCGAGCCCGCCGTCGTGGTCTGCCGGCCGGAGAGCGAACCGGTGATCGCCGAGGTCGCGGCCAAGGCCGGAGTCGGCCACGTCCTGACGCTCGGCCAATCCTGCGACGGCTCCCTGCCGGAGCGGGCGCTCGGCCTCGATCCCGACTATGCCACGGTCCCGGCGGAGTCCGGCGACCTGGCGGCGATCCTCTACACCTCCGGCACCACAGGGCGGTCCAAGGGCGCCATGATGAGCCATCGGAACCTGGGCTCGAACGCCCGGGCGCTGCACCGCATCTGGGGCTGGAAGCCCGACGACGTGCTGCTCCACGCCCTGCCGATCTTCCATACCCACGGGCTGTTCGTCGCGACCAACTGCGTCCTGCTGAACGGCTCGGGCATGCTGTTCCTGCCGAAGTTCGACCTCGACCGGGTGGTCGGGCTGCTACCCCGCGCCACAGTCTTCATGGGCGTGCCGACCTTCTACACCCGGCTGCTGTCGGACCCGCGCGTGACGCCCGACCTGTGCCGGACCATGCGGCTCTTCATCTCCGGCTCGGCGCCGCTGCTGGCCGACACCCACCGGGAGTTCCAGGAGCGCACCGGGCACCCGATCCTGGAGCGCTACGGCATGACCGAGACCGGGATGCTGACGTCCAACCCGCTGGACGGCGACCGGGTGCCCGGCACCGTGGGCTTCCCGCTGCCCGACGTCGAGCTGCGCGTGGTGGACGAGAAGACCGGCGGGCCGGTCGGCCCGGAGGAGGTCGGCATCATCGAGGTGAAGGGACCGAACGTGTTCGGCGGCTACTGGCGGATGCCGGAGAAGACGAAATCCGAGTTCCGCCCGGACGGGTTCTTCATCACCGGCGACGTCGGCAAAATCGACGGGCGGGGCTATGTCCATATCGTCGGCCGTGCCAAGGACCTGATCATCTCCGGCGGGTTCAACGTCTACCCGAAGGAGGTCGAGAGCGTGATCGACGCGATCGACGGCATCGTCGAGTCCGCCGTGGTCGGCGTGCCCCACCCCGATTTCGGGGAGGCGGTGGTCGCGGTGGCGATGCGCCGGTCCGGCCGCGGCGACGTGACGGCGGAAAGCGTGGCGGCGGTCTGTAAGGAGGAGCTGGCGAACTACAAGGTTCCCAAGCGGATCTTCTTCATCGACGAACTGCCGCGCAACGCCATGGGCAAGGTCCAGAAGAACCTGCTGCGCGACGAGCACAAGGGCCTGTTCGCCTGATCCCGCCGTTCGGGCCGGGCGGGGAAGCCCGGCCCCCGGAGACGGTCGTCAGATCGCGTTGAGCACGGCGTCGGCGCTGGAGACTTCGAAGGCGCCGGGTTCCTCGACGCTCACCGACTTCACCGTGCCGTCCTCGATCACCATGGCGAAGCGCTTGCTGCGGTGGCCCAGGTTGTAGCCGGTGCCGTCCATCTCCAGGCCCAGCGCCTTGGTCAGGGTGCCGTTGCCGTCGGGCAGCATGGTGATCTTGCCGCCGACATCGGACGACTTGGCCCAGGCGTCCATCACGAAGGGATCGTTCACCGCCATGCAGACGATCTCGTAGCCCTTGGCCTTGAACTCGTCCGCGCGGTTGACGAAGCCCGGCAGGTGCTTGGCCGAGCAGGTCGGGGTGAAGGCGCCCGGGACCGCGAACAGCACGGCCTTCTTGCCCTTGAACAGGTCGTCGGTGCTGATTTCCTGCATCCCGTTGGATGTGAGGTGCTTGAGCGTGACGGACGGAAACTTGTCACCGACCTTGATCGTCATTCTGATGGCCCTCCGAGCGTGAATCGTGGGCACAGGTGTAGACCGGTGCGGCGTTGCGCCGCAAGGAGCATTCCTGTCCGGCGACCCCCGATCAATCCGCCCGGTCCAGCGCCGCGAGCACCGCTCCCTCGGTCAGCAGTTCCGGCAGCGCTATTCCCTCGGGCGCGCCAGGGCCGTAGACCATGTTGAACGGGATGCCGTAGCGGCCGTGCTCGGCCAGGTAGGCCGCGATCCGGTCGTCCGGCCGGGTCCAGTCCGCCTGCATCGGCACCACGCCGCCGCCGAACAGCCTTCCGGCGACGGGATCGCGCGACAGCACCAGCCGCTTGTTGGCCTGGCAGGTGATGCACCAGCTCGCCGTGACGTCCACGAACACGGTTCGCCCGGCGGCCACCTGCTCCGCGATGGCGGACCGGTCGAACGGCACCCACTCGGCGTCGGTCGCCGCGGCCGCCTGCGAGGCCGGACGGTCCAGCGCCATCGGCATCCCGAATGCGGCCGCCGCCAGCAGGGCCGCGGCCACGCCGCCGGCGAACCGGATTCTGCCCGGCAACCGGCGGCGGACCGCCAGGGCCAGGACGACGGCGACCATCAGCGCGCCGACCGCCAGCGCCGCCGCCGGGTCGAGCTGGACCGCCAGGACCGACAGCAGCCAGATGCCGGTCAGGGCCAGCGCCCCGCCCAACACCCGGCGCAGCGCGACCATCCAGCGGCCGGGCCGGGGCAGGCGCGATGCCAGCCGGGGGAACGCGGCCACCGCCAGGAAGGGCAGCGCCAGTCCGAGCCCCAGCGCCAGGAAGACGGCGACGATCTCCAGCGGCCCGCGGGCCAGGGCGAATCCCACGGCGGTGCCGAGGAACGGGGCGGAGCACGGGGTCGCCAGCAGGGTGGCGAGCGCGCCGGTCGCGAAATGGCCGCGCAGGCTCGGGGCGTGGCCGCCGTGCCCGCCCACCGCCGCGTCGGCGATGGCGCGGGGCAGCGGGATTTCGAACAGGCCCCACAGGTTGGCCGCGAAGACCGTGACCAGCACCACCATGAAGACCAGGAACAGCGGCTGCTGGAACTGGATGCCCCAGCCGACCGCCGACCCGGTCAGCTTCAGCGCGACCGCGGCGCCGGCCAGCACCAGGAAGGAGAACAGGATGCCGGCGGCCGACGCGAGGAACCCGGCGCGGATCTCCCGCGGGGCACTTCCGCCGTGGCTGACCACGGAGAGCAGCTTCAGCGACAGGACCGGCAGGACGCAGGGCATCAGGTTCAGCAGCAGCCCGCCGACGAGCGCGAAACCCAGCATGGCGGCAAGGCCGGCGGCGGCGTCGCCCGGCCCGGTGCCCGGCGCTCCGACCGTCGCCGCCCGCTCCATTCCGCGCAGCCCGTCCACCAGGGTCAGGGTGACCGGCATGCCCTCAAGGGCCATCGGCTCGCCGGTGGCCGGCAGGGTGACGGTGATGCGCCGGTCGCCGTCGGCGAACTCGATCTTCGGGGCGCCGAACGCGGCGGCAGGCCCGGCCTCCACGAACAGGTCCGGATCGACGAAGGGCTCGCGCGCGGTCGCCACGACCCGCAGCGACTTGTCCGCCGCCCGCACGCTCTCGATCGACAGGCCGGAGGCGGCGCCGTCCCCGGGCACCTGTGAGGCGAAGCGGGCGATCAGGTTGGCGTCGGCGCCGGCCGAGCTCGCCGGTCCTTCCGGGATCGCCAGGGACAGGTCCAGGTGCTGCGGCACGCAGATGTCGCTGCACACCAGCAGGTCGACCGAGGCGCGGAGGTCGAGCGGCCGGCCGGGCGCCGCGGGCCGGGCGGCGATGGGGAACACCACCTCGCCGTCGTAGCCGAAGGTCTCGATCCCGAACAGGGTGAAGCGGTGCGGCGCCGGCCAGCGCATCTCGGTTCCGGCCAGGTTGGCGCTGCCGTCCCAGGCGACCTGCGGCGGCAAACCCGCGTCGCCGGGCGAGCGCCAATAGGTCTTCCAGCCCGGCTTCATCTTCAGGTGGAGCCCGAGCGGAACGTTGTCGAGCGTGCCCGTGCCGTCCACGGCGGCGACCAGCCTTGCCTCGACGGTTTCGGTCGCCTGCCACGGGCCGGAGGCGCCATGGACCGCCGGGATCGACGCGAGCAGGGCCGCGAGCAGGACGAGCAGTCCGGTGGCGACGCTGGACAGGGTGCTTTTGCTGATCATGGGGCTTGGATTTTGTGTCTCATGGTTCGGCATTATAGGTGGCAAGCGGTCGCAGGTGCTGTCACACTTTGATGAGGCCCCGTTGATCCGGTGAGATCAGCCACCACATTCGGAGCTTGAGGCAGACGGAACGGCACGAATGACTGATGCAACGCGGAAGCCCCAATACCTGACCGGCCAATTGCTGATCGCCATGCCGGCCATGCCGGACCAGCGGTTTCAGCGCTCGGTGATATATATCTGTGCCCATAACCCGGACGGCGCCATGGGCTTGGTGATAAACAAGCTGTTCGGCTCGATCACCTTCCCGGACCTGCTGGAGCAACTCGGCATAGACACGCCGGGCCAAGCGGCCAACATGCGGGTGCATTTCGGAGGACCTGTCGAGTCGGGCCGCGGCTTCGTGCTGCATTCGACCGATTTCGTGCGCGAAGGCACCATGACGGTGGACGACGACGTCGCGCTGACCGCCACGGTGGATATCCTCCGCGCGATCGCCGACGGGCGCGGGCCGAAGAACGCGATGCTGGCGCTGGGCTATGCCGGCTGGGGTCCCGGCCAGCTCGACGCCGAGATGCAGGCCAACGGCTGGCTGAACGCCCCGGCCGACGACAGCCTGCTGTACGGCCGCGACCTGGATACCAAGTGGGAGCGCGCCATCGCCAAGCTGGGCGTCAGCCTGTCCATGCTGTCGGGCGAAGCCGGCCACGCCTGAGATTTCGGCGGAAACGCAGGCCGGCCAAAGCCTTTATATTTTACTTATCCACAGATGAACCCAGATGGACACAGATATTCAGTTCTGATCCATTCCTTAATCGCGGTAGGGACGCCCGTTACCGGGCGCCCCCGCACAGAACCGGACGTGCCCGATTAAGGCATCCGGCTCCCACCTTGGGTGTTTGACGCGGAAGCGGTTTCCGGGCCAGGGATGAATGATGCGCGGCCGTGGCAGCCAGTGATCGGCAAGGCGCGTGAGTTTGTCCCACGGTGTCTTGTCCTTCTGGCTGCGCCGACGCAGCGCCCTCATCCACAGGACGCCGACATGGTAGCGCAGGTTGGCAAGGGCCCGGTAGTTGGTCGGGACGGCGAAGTAGGCGTAGAAGCCGCTCATCACCTGTCCCAGCCACCGGCCTTGCTCCGGGATGCCCTGGTGCCAGCGCCGCCGGAGTTCCTCCTTGATTTCCTTGAGCTTGGCCTGCTTGCGCTGGCGCCGGGTCTGGCGTCGCAGCAGGAAGCCGCCACGCCGGGACCGCCCACAGATGTGGGTGAAGCCCAGGAAGTCGAAGGTCTCCGGTTTTCCCGCGCCGCGCTTGGCCCGGTCGGCCTGTGCCTGCCGGCCGAACTCGATCAGGCGGGTCTTGTCGGCGTTCAGTTCCAGGGCGAACCGCGCCAGGCGCTCCCGCAAGTCCGCGAGGAACCGCTCGGCGTCCGACCGGTGCTCGAACCCGACGACGGTGTCGTCGGCGTAGCGCACCACGACCATGGTCCCGGTCGCGTGGCGCTGGCGCCACTGCCGGACCCACAGGTCGTAGACGTAGTGGAGATAGACGTTGGCCAGCAGTGGCGATGCCACCGCCCCTTGCGGGCTGCCGGCCGTCGCCGGCTGCCGTTTCCCCGTCTCGTCCACCACGCCGACCGTCAGCCACTTGCGGATCAGCCGCAGGACGCGGGCATCGCCGATCCGGTGTTCCAGGAACCGCATCATCCAGGTGTGGTCGATGCTGTCGAAGAACGCCCGGATATCGGCATCCAGGATCCAGTTCACCCGGCACTCGCCGATCGCCACCGCCAACGCGTCGAGCGCGTCGTGCTGCCCCCGTCCCGGCCGGAAGCCGTAGGAGAAGCCGAGGAAGTCTTCCTCGTAGATGGCGTTCAGCACCTCCACCAGCGCCTGCTGGACGATCTTGTCCTCCAGCGCCGCGATCCCGAGCGGCCGCATCCGGCCGTCCGGCTTGGGGATGACATGCCGGCGTGACGGGTGCGCCCGGTAGCGGCCGGAATGCACGCGGTCCTTCAGGTCCGCCAGCCGTTCCTCCAGCCCCTCCGCGTACTCCCGCCACGTCATTCCGTCCACACCCGGTGCCGCGTCCCGCTTCAATGCCCGATAGGCAAAGCGCAGCAGGTCGGTATCCACGTGCGTCAGAAGGGTGGTGAACCGCTCCTCCTTTCGCTCCCGTGCCGCTTGACGTATGCGCTCCAGCCCCGAGAGCACGGGGGCCCGGTCCTGAGCCCGGCCCGTGTGCGGCGGAGACGCATTCCCCTCGGCCCCACCCCTTCCCTCCACCGGCTCCGCGTCCGCGTTCGCCGGCTTCACAGGTACTATGGATGGGTCTGACCTCTTCGGCGCGTGCGTCACCGGCTACGGCTCCTCGCCTTCCCGGTGCGGACCAGACGGCCATCGGCCCCTGGTCACGCCGAAGATCTCCCGGTTCCCGCGCAAGGAGCGTCCGCACATGCCAGGGTCTCTGACCACGCCGGACCGCCGGGGTGCTCGCATGACGCGCCCCGCCGTATCGCCTTCCAGGCACAGAACCCTGTCGGCATCCGGGATCGAGATTCTTACGCGGCTCAATGGCTGGCCTATGCGCTCCCCTGTCAACGCTTCGCCGGCGGCCTCGCGACCGCCGCCGCATGACTCGGGGCCGGTGTGGGTCGCTACTCCTTCACCGTACAGGACTTTCACCCGCTACTCCTTGCCGGTCTCCCGGCGCTCTCTGTGTCCATCTGGGTTCATCTGTGGACTATGGAATCAGAAAAAGCCGCCCCTCGCAGGGCGGCTTTTCGCATTCCGGGGAGAGCGCCTGCCGCTATTCGCGCATGGCGCGGACGAAGGTGTCCTGCATCGGCTGGATCAGGTAGGAGAGCAGCGTGCGCTCGCCCTTCTTGATCACCACCTCGGCCGGCATGCCGGGGATGATGTTCAGGCCTGAGATCCTTTCCTTGCTCTTCTCGTCAACCAGCACGCGCACGTTGAAGTACGGCATGTTGGTCTTCGGGTCGACCAGCCGGTCGGCCGAGACGGTCTTGAGCTGGCCATGGATCATCGGCGTGGTGCGCTGGTTGAAGGCCGGGAAGCGGATCTCCGCCTCCATGCCGACCTGAAGCCCGTCGATGTCGGCCGGACGGATCTGGGCATCCACGACGAGCTGGTCGTTCTGCGGCACGATGTCCATGATGCGGCCGCCCGGGCTGATCACGCCGTCCACCGTGTGGAACGCCATGTCCACCACGACGCCGGTCTCCGGCGCGCGCACCTCCATGCGGGCCAGCTCTGCCGTCGTGGCGTGCAGGCGCTCGGCCGACTCGAACAGGCGGGCCTGGGTCGTGCGCAGGTCGGTCTCGACCTGTTCCAGGAAGGTCTTCTGCGCCTGGGTGATCTGAAGCTCGGCCTCGCCGATCTGCTGGCGGACGCTGGCGATGCGCGACAGGATCTCGCCGCGCTCGGCGGTCAGCTCCTCGACCTCGCGCTCGTACTGCAGGACCTTGTTGGCCGGCGCGTTGCCGCGTTCGGCCAGCTCGCGCAGGCCGTTCAGCTCCTTGTCGAGCAGGGCGCTCTGGCGCAGCTTGGCCTTCTCCTGGATCTCCATGCCGGAAATCTGCTCGAGCGACTGGGCGATGCGGTTGCGCAGGATCGAGGTCTGGCCGGTCAGGCTCTGGCGGCGGGCCTCGAAGATGCGCTTCTGGCCGGCCATGGTCTCGGCCAGTTCCCGTTCGGTCCGGGCGCGCCCGATCAAGTCGGCCGGGAAGCGGATATCGTTCAGGCCGTCCCGTTCGGCCAGCATCCGGGCCTCCTCGGCCTTGGCCAGATCGACCTGGGCGCGCAGCATCTGGGCCAGCGAACGGGTCTGGGTCGGGTCCAGGCGGACCAGCACGTCGCCGGCCTGAACCTTCTGGCCGTCGCGCACCAGTATGTCCTGGATGATCCCGCCCTGGAGGTGCTGCACCGACTTGCGGTAGCTGTCCACCACGACCGTGCCGCTGGCGATGGCGGCGGTGCTCAGCGGGGCCAGCGCCGACCAGGCGGCAAGGCCGCCGAAGCTGGCCAGGATGATCAGCCAGCCGGCCGTGATCGTGCCGTTGTAGGAGGTCGGGAAATTGGGCTTGGCCTTGGCGCCGCGACCGGCTGCGGCAGGGTTCGCTGGCAGGAGGCCGGGGTTGGTTTCGATCAGACTGGTCATGTCAGGAAGCCTGCTGGGCGGTCAGGCCCGGCTGGGCCGGGGCGGAAGCGGATGCCACGACGGGGCGGGTGAAGCGGGACAGGACCTCGTTCCGGTTGCCGAACATGCGGACGCCGCCGTCGGCCAGCACCAGGATCTGGTCGGTGGCGCTCAGGATGCTGGGCCGGTGGGAGATGATGATCACGGTCGTGCCGGCGCGCTTCAGCTCCGAGATGGCGTGGACCAGGGCGGACTCGCCCTCGTCGTCCAGGTTGGAGTTGGGCTCGTCCAGGATCACCATCGCCGGGCCGCCATAGACCGCGCGGGCCAGGCCGATGCGCTGGCGCTGGCCGCCGGACAGCGCGCAGCCGCCGGTGCCGATCGGGGTGTCGTAGCCCTGGGGCAGCCGCAGGATCATGTCGTGGACGCCGGCCCGCCGGGCGGCGGCGACGATCGCCTCGCTGTCCAGCTCGCCGAACCGGGCGATGTTCTCGGAAACCGAGCCGTCGAACAGCTCCACGTCCTGGGGCAGGTAGCCCATGAAGCTGCCGCGCCGCTCCGGGTCCCAGTTGTGCAGGTCCGCGCCGTCGATCCGCACGGTGCCGGCATAGGGTCGCCAGGCGCCGACCAGCAGCCGGGCGAGGGTGGACTTGCCGGCGCCGCTCGGGCCGATCACGCCCAGCACCTGGCCGGCGGCCAGGTCGAAGCTGACCCGTGACAGGGTCGGGGCCGCGCTGCCGGGGGGCACCACCACCACGGTCTCCACCTTCAGGTCGCCGACCGGGCGGGGCAGTTCGGTGCGCGGCACTGCCTTGGGAATGCGGCTCAGCAGCTCGTTCAGGCGGCGATAGGCGATCCGGGCGCCGACGAACTGCTTCCAGGTGCCGATAGCCTGCTCCACCGGGGCCAGAGCGCGGCCCATCAGGATCGAGGCCGCGATGATCACGCCGGGGGAGATCTGCTCGTGGATGGCCAGCCAGGCGCCGCCGCCCAGGATCGCGGTCTGGAGCAGCAGGCGCAGATACTTGGTCAGGCCCATGATGACGCCGGCGCGGTCGCTGGCGACCGCCTGAAGGCGCAGGATCTCCTCGCGCCGGCCCGCCCAGCGGCGGCGGAAGTTGCCGAACATGCCCATCGCCTCGAGCACTTCGGCGTTGCGCATGCTGCTCTCGATGGCGCCCGCCGCCATGACGGCGTTGCGGTTGGCCTCCTCCAGCGGCTTCTTGGTCACCGCCTCGTTGACGATGGCCAGCGCGAACAGGAGGATGCCGCCGCCCAGCGCGATCAGGCCCAGCATGGGATGGAAGACGAAGATGACCGCCAGGATAAGCGGCGTCCAGGGCGCGTCGAAGAAAGCGAAGATGCCCGACCCGGTCAGGAACTGGCGGACCGTGTCGAAGTCGCGGCTGGCCTGCGCCGGATTGCTGCCGACCCGGTGCAGGCTGGCCTGGAACTGCGCCGACAGGACCCGTTCGCTCATTTCCTGGTCGAGCCGGCCGCCGACGCGGACCAGCACGCGGGACCGGATCACCTCCAGCAGGGCCATCACGCCCAGCAGGCCGACCGTGATCAGGGTCAGCATCAGCAGGGTCGCCTCGCTCCGGCTGTGCAACACCCGGTCGTAGACCTGCATCATGTACATGGGCGATACGAGCATCAGCAGGTTGATGAACGCGCTGAATGCCGCAGTCATGACGAAGGCATTGCGGCAGGTGGCGAGGGCCGCCCTCACTTCCGATTTCTTTTCAGTCATCCCGTCAGCTTCATAAGTTGATCAATGGCGCATGTTGGAAATCCACTGGTTTCCTGTGGAAAACACACGGTCGCCATGAGGCTTTCTGACGCCAGAAGTACATGATTCAGCGTTAAAGAGTCATTAAGCCATCGCTCGAAGCTTCTGTAACATTTGTGGAAAGCTCAATGAAACAATTATGAGGCACTGCAACATGGATGTTTTTGCATCGCATCATGACCGCCGTGAGTAATGAATTATCCCCAAAGCAGAATTGATTTGTAAGTAGATAAAAGGTTCCGGCATCGTCCCGTTCGGTCGATGTCGCGGCGCCGCCGAAGTTCCCGCGCAAACTCCATTTCTCCTTTCGGGACAAGGCGGTACGTCAAAAGGTTTGCCCATTTTATGCACAAGAACGAGTGCCCGGCGATCAACCGGTGGTATCCTCCGCGCCAAGAACTCATTCTGCGGACCTCGGTCAATGCGCGCTTTTTCATGAAAATTTATAGAATTCCTTCAAAAAGGCGCTTTTGGGCAGAAAACCGGGTGGGGGGCAGTTCAATATGATCCGCGTTTTCAACATGTTCATTCCAACCTCTTTCCTTTTCCTGGCGCTTGCCGATGTGGGCGTTCTGGCAAGCTCCATGATCCTGTGTCTCAGCCTGAGCTACGCAACACTCGACATCGTTCTCACAAACCAGGAAGGACACCTTCATCAGACCGTCGTCTTCACGGCGATGACGATACCTTGCCTGTTCATGATGGGCCTGTACGAGCGCAAATACCTCCTGACCATCAAGGTTCTCTATCTGCGCATCCTGATCGGGCTCGGCCTCTCGTTCCTGTGCCTGATGACGATCTTCTACGTGGTTCCCGGCAGCAGGATCTGGATGAGCGCGCTGTTTCCGGCGCTAGCGCTGGCTTCGGTGGGGCTGCTCGGCAACCGCGTGGTGCTGACCCGGATCGCCAGCATCCAGTCCCTGAAGAACCGGGTGCTGGTGCTGGGCACCGGGCCGCAGGCGCAGCGGATCGAGCGGGCGGAGCGGGAGCTCCGGCCGGCCAACTTCATCGTGCTGGGCTTCGCGCCGGTCGAGCCGTGCGCCACCTGCGTGACCGAGGGCCGGGTGGTGCGGGCGAACGACCTGCTGTCCCTCTGCGAGACGCTGAACGCCGACGAGGTGGTCGTGGCGCTGGAACACCCGGAACAGAGCGTCCCGCGCGAGACGCTTCTCCAGTTCCGCCTGAGGGGCATCCGCATCCTGGACACCGCGACCTTCTTCGAGCGGGAGTTCGGCCAGCTCGAGATCGACCGCCCCTATCCCAACTGGCTGCTGTTCTCCAACGGCAGCACCATGGGGCGGTTCGAGACGGCGGTGAAGCGCACCTTCGACGTCGCGGTCAGCCTGGGCTTCCTGCTGTTCGCGCTGCCGCTGCTCTGCTTCACCGCGCTGGCGGTCAAGCTGGAGGACGGGGGGCCGGTCTTCTACCGGCAGGAGCGCGTCGGCCTGAACGGGCGCAAGTTCTCGGTCATCAAGTTCCGCAGCATGCGGGTCGACGCGGAGAAGGACGGCGTCGCCCGCTGGGCGTCGGTCGACGATCCCCGCGTGACCTTCATCGGCGGCATCATCCGCAAGATCCGGATCGACGAGATCCCGCAGATCTTCAACGTGCTGAGCGGCGAGATGAGCTTCGTCGGCCCCCGGCCGGAGCGGCCCAGCATCGTCAACGACCTGGTCAAGGACATGTCCTGCTATCCCTACCGGCACATCGTCAAGCCGGGGATCACCGGATGGGCCCAGGTCAACTATCCCTACGGCGCGTCGATCGCCGACGCGCGCGAGAAGCTGAAGTTCGACCTCTACTACGTCAAGAACTGCAGCCTGATGCTCGACCTGATCATCCTGCTCCAGACCGTCCGCGTGGTGATCTGGCCGCAGGGCGTGCGCTGACGGGACCCGGACCAAGGCAGCCCCGGCACGGTCGTTGCTCGCTGCTCAAAAGGCTGAGCTAGGAGAAGAAACACCCCTTTTTCGTCATACCCGGACTTGATCCACGGCTGTCCGGCACGGTACTTGCCGCCTCAACCAGTGGACGCTTTTCTGGTGGGGCGCTCCTCCCTTCATCGTCATGATCGGGCTTGACCCGGTCATCGCTTGCGGACTCCATCAGCGCCGCCGTGCGGTGAGATACCCGGATCAAGTCCACGGCTGTCCGGCACGGTAATTGCTAATCAACTATTGAGAACATTCCTGGCGACTGTTTTCTCCTTCGGTTCGTCATCCGCGGGCTTGACCCGCGGATCTCAAGGCACGGAGGCTTCGATGCTTCCCGCGAAAGATGGCTGGATCAAGTCCGGCCATGACGAAAACGGAGTGCTTCTGCCCGCGATTAACCCTTTCCCGTAATAAGCAATCACCGTGCCGGACAGCCGTGGGTCAAGCCCGGTCATGACGTTAAAAAGATGAGGGCGCTCCTAGAAATTCTTTTTCAGGTTGATACGCAATCACCGTGCCGAAAAGCCGTGGACTCGGGCCAAGCTGCGCGGGCGTCACTCCAGGACATCGTCCTGGAGGTTCTGCAGGATCTCGGCCGCGTCCTCGTCGCCCCGCTCGACCGCGGCTTCCAGCAGGTCCACGATCGTGACCTCGTCCGGCGGGTCCTGGTCGGTCATGTAGAGCACCGCCAGCCGGGTCATGGCCGCGGCCTCGCCCCCGTCGGCGGCGATCCGGTAGAACCGCTTGGCGGCGTCGCGGTCGACCGCCTGGCCCAGCATTCCCTGGTCGTAGGCCAGGCCGACATTGAAGGCGGCCTTGGCGTTGCCGTACTCCGCCGCCAGCAGGTAGTGGCCGAAGCCGGCATCGGGGTCGGCCGACACGCCGGCTCCCCGGATGTAGCAGTCGCCGATCATGCCGTGGGCCAGTCCCGACAGGGTGTGCTCCGGGTGCTCGGGGTCGTCGGTCTGGTCGGCGGCGTCTTGGAGCAGGGCCAGCGCCCGTTCGGGATCGGTTTCCCCCATGACGGGGTCTAGCAGCATGGCGGCGCGGTTGATCAGGGCCGACGGCTCGGCCGAGATCTCGATCAATGCGTCCAGGACGGCGGCGATCCGCTCGTGGTCCGGCTCCGGGTCCTGCACCAGCAGGCTGGCGAGCAGCTTGGCGGCGTTGGTGTAGCGTCCGGCGGCGACGCAGTCCTCCGCCGCTTCGTAGACACGTTGAAGATGGGCCGATCCGAGCATCAGGGTTCCAGGACAGTGGGGTCGACCTCTTATGTGGGGATGCCGCCCGCGGAACGGGAGGGGCGCCGATGCGTCCGTCAGGTCGCCGCCGCCAGCGCGTCCGGGTCGCCGCCGCTGATGGCGGGGAGGTTCCGGGTGATCTTCTCCGCGTCCCAGTCCCACCAGCGCAGCCGCAGCAGCCGTTCGACATCGTGCGGGCCGTAGCGCATGCGGACCACCCGCGCCGGGTTTCCGGCCACCACCGCATAGGGCGGCACGTCCCGCGTCACCACCGCCCGGGCGGCGACGATCGCGCCGTCGCCGACCGTGACGCCCGGCAGGATCGTGCTCTTCCAGCCGGTCCAGACGTCGTTTCCGATCACGGTGTCGCCGCGGCCCGGGAACTCGGTCTCGCCGTCGAAGCGCCCGGCCCACGCGCCCCCGAAGATCAGGAAGGGATATGTGGACGGTGCCGTAGTCCGGTGGTTGCCGCCGTTCATCAGGAACGCGGTTCCGGTCGCCAGGGCGCAGAACCGGCCGATCCGGAGCCGGTCGCCGGTGAACTCGTAGTGGTACAGGACGTTGCGGAGAAAGGCTTCCGGCCCTTCCGGGTCGTCGTAATAGGTGTAGGCGCCGATCTCCACATTGGCCGGGAGCGGCAGGTTCCGGACGAACATCACCCCGGGGATGTTCCGCCAGCGGGTGCAGGACGTCGGGATCGGGGCCGAAGCGCGGATCGTGCCTGTGCCGCTCGCTCGCCATCACCGGCTTCCCCTCAGGCGAGGCCCACCAGCGCACGGACGCCGGGCGAGAGCTGGACCGCGATATAGGCCGCGTAGCAGGCCAGGAGTGCCGCCCCTTCCCAGCGGTTGACGCGCCATCCGGTGACGGCGAACACCACCAGCAGCAGGGCGGTCGCGAGCATCACCCAAATGTCGAAGCCGGCGATCTCGGGCGGGATCGAGATCGGCGTGACGACGGCGGTGACGCCGCCGATGCCCAGGATGTTGAAGATGTTGCTGCCGATGATGTTGCCGAACGCCACGTCGGTGTGCTTCCGGATCGCCGCCATGACCGAGGTCACCAGTTCCGGCAACGACGTGCCCACGGCCACCAGGGTAAGGCCGATGACCGCCTCGGACAGCCCGGCGGCGCGGGCGATCACCAGGGCCGCGTCGACCAGCAGGCTCGCCCCGTAGACCACGCCGGCGATGCCGCCCACGATGAACAGGCCGCCCAGGCCGAATCCCATCCCGCGCGGCGGCAGGTCGGCCACGTCGCCGGCTTCGTCGGCATGCACCGTGGCTGACGGGCTCCCGTTCCCCCGTTCCGTGAAATAGGTGTAGACGGTGTAGGCGGCGAGCAGCACCAGGAAGACGACCCCGACCCAGCGGGCGAGCGACCCGGCCAGGACCGCTGCCACCAACAGCACGCTGGCGCCGATCAGCACCGGCCCGTCGCGCCGGAAGGCCTCCCTGGTCGTCGCCATCGGCAGGATCATCGCCGCGACGCCCAGGATCAGCAGGATGTTGGCGATGTTGCTGCCGACGATGTTGCCGATCGCCACCCCCGGCGCGCCGATCAATGCCGCCTGCAGGCTGGTGACCAGTTCCGGGGTGGAGGTGCCGAAGCCGACCAGCGTCAGCCCGATCAGCATGGGCGAGACGCCCAGCCGCTGCGCCACCGCCACGCTGCCCCTGACCAGGGCCTCGCCCCCCGCCACGAGGAGCACCAAACCGACCAGGAGCTGAAGGATCGTCATGCAAGGTTCTTTCACGCGGGCCGCGGGACTCTGCTACCGGTCTGCCGCGAAGCCGGCCGGCGGTCAAAGGGAAATTTCCGGAATCTTCCCGCCCAGCCGCTCCAGCGCCCAGCGGGCGGCGTCGCGCACCAGGTCGGACCCGTCGCGGGTCAGCGGTTCCACGACCGCGGCGGCGGCGGGATCGCCGCAGTTGCCCAGCGCCGTCAGCACGTTCCGCACGAAACGGTCGCGGCCGATCCGCTTGATCGGGGAGCCGGAGAAGACCTGGCGGAACCCGGCGTCGTCCAGCTGCGCCAGGTCGGCCAGCCGGGGCGCCGTCAGCTCGGCGCGCGGCAGGAAGGCCGCTTCCCGCGTCCGGCGGGCGAACTTGTTCCAGGGGCAGGCCGCCAAGCAGTCGTCGCAGCCGTAGATCCGGTTGCCCATCAGGGGCCTCAGCTCCTCCGGGATCGGACCTTTGTGCTCGATCGTCAGGTAGGAGATGCAGCGGCGCGCGTCGAGCCGGTAGGGTTCCGGAAACGCCGCCGTGGGGCAGGCGTCCTGGCAGCGCCGGCAGGAGCCGCAGACGTCCTTGCCCGGCGCGTCCGGCGGCAGGTCCAGCGCGGTATAGACCTCGCCCAGGAACAGCCAGGAGCCGTGCCCGCGCGACACCAGGTTGGTGTGCTTGCCCTGCCAGCCCAGCCCGGCCCGTTCGGCCAGCGGCTTTTCCATGACCGGCGCCGTATCGACGAAGACCTTGACCTCCGCCGCGAACTCTCGGTGGACCCACTGGGCGAGCGCCTTCAGCCGGCCCTTGACCACGTCGTGGTAGTCGCGCCCGCGCGCATAGACCGAGACGACGCCGCGGTCGGGATGCTCCAGCAGCCCCCGCGGGTCCTCGTGCGGCGCGTATGACATGCCGAGCGCTATGACGGTGCGGGCGTCCGGCCACAAGACCTGCGGGTCGCCCCGGCGGTCGGCCTTCTCGACCATCCAGCCCATGTCGCCGTGCATGCCCTGCGCCAGGAAGTCGGCCAGCCGCTCCCGCGCCTGCTCGCCCAGCCCGGCGGGGGCGAACCCGACCGCGTCGAACCCCAAGCCCAACGCCCGGTCGCGGATCGCCTCCCGGATCCGCTCCGGTGTCTTCGTCCCGGCCCCGGTCCTGGACTCAGCCGCGGCCACGGTAGGGGGCCACGCCCTGGTCCGGGATCCAGATGCCGTCCGGCACCGGCCCGGTCTGGTAGAACACGTCGATCGGGATGCCGCCGCGAGGGTACCAGTAGCCGCCGATCCGCAGCCAGGAAGGATTCAGTTCCGCCTCCAGCCGCTTGGCGATGCCGACGGTGCAGGCCTCGTGGAAGGCGCCGTGGTTGCGGAACGAGGTGAGGAACAGCTTCAGCGACTTGCTCTCGACCAGCCACTCGCCCGGCACGTAGTCGATCACCAGGTGCGCGAAGTCGGGCTGGCCGGTGATCGGGCACAGCGACGTGAACTCCGGTGCGGCGAAGCGCACCAGATAGGCCGTGCCGGGGTGCGGGTTCGGCACGCGCTCCAGCACCGCCTCCTCGGGCGAGGCCGGCTGGGCGGTGTTGCCGCCGAGCTGGGTCAGGCCTTCATAGATCGACTGGGACACTCGAACTCTCCTCGGGAACGACGGGTACATTCAGGGGATCGGAAACCGCGGGCAGGTCGCCGAGCGCCAGCCCGGCCTCCAGTTCGGCCGCGCGCCGCTCGAAGCAGCCTTCCTCGATGGCGCGCCGCAGCTCCGCCATCAGGTCCTGGTAATAGGTCAGGTTATGCCAGGTCAGCAGCATCGGGCCGAGCATCTCGCCGGCCCGGAACAGGTGGTGCAGGTAGCCGCGGGTGTAGTCCCGGCAGGCGGGACACCGGCAGTCCTCGTCCAGCGGACGGGTGTCGTGGGCATGGCGGGCGTTCCGCATGTTCAGCACGCCGCGCCGGACGAAGGCCTGCCCCGTGCGGCCGGACCTTGTCGGCATCACGCAGTCGAACATGTCGATGCCGCGCCGGACCGCGCCGATCAGGTCGCCCGGGCGGCCGACGCCCATCAGGTAGCGCGGGCGGTCCGCCGGCATCAGCGGCGTGGTGAAGTCCAGCACGTCGAACATCGTCTGCTGGCCCTCGCCGACAGCCAGCCCGCCAACCGCGTAGCCGTCGAACCCGATGCCGGTCAGCGCCTTGACCGATTCCGACCGCAGGTCGGGGTAGACGCCGCCCTGCACGATGCCGAACAGCCCGTAGCCCGGCCGTTCCACGAAGGCGTCGCGCGAGCGCTGCGCCCAGCGCATGCTGAGCCTCATCGACTTCTCCGCCACCTCGTGGGTCGCCGGGAAAGGCGTGCACTCGTCCAGGCACATGGTCACGTTGCTGTCCAGCAGGTGCTGGATCCGCATGGACCGTTCCGGCGTCAGGTGGTGGCGCCGCCCGTCCAGGTGCGATTTGAAGGTGACGCCGTCCTCGTTCATGGTCCGCAGGTCGGACAGCGACATCACCTGGAACCCGCCGGAATCGGTCAGGATCGGGCCGCTCCAGTTCATGAACCTGTGCAGCCCGCCGAACTGGGCCACCCGCTCCGCCGTCGGGCGGAGCATCAGGTGATAGGTGTTGCCCAGCAGGATCTGCGCGCCGGTCTCCTTCACCGATCCGGGCAGCATGCCCTTGACCGTGCCGACCGTGCCGACCGGCATGAAGGCCGGCGTCTCGACGGTGCCGTGGGCGGTCGCCAGGCGGCCGCGCCGGGCGGCGCCCTCGGTCTTCAGGAGTTCGAAACCCAGGCCTGTCGTCAAACCCGTGGGGGCGGTCATTCCCGGGGTGCCCTTTCCAGCAGCGAGGTGTCGCCGTAGGAATAGAACCGGTACCCCGAGGCGATGGCATGGGCATAGGCGGCGCGCATGCGGTCGAGCCCGGCAAAGGCGGAGACCAGCATGAACAGCGTCGAGCGGGGGAGGTGGAAGTTGGTCAGCAGCAGGTCCACGATCTTGAAACGGTATCCGGGGGTGATGAAGATGTCGGTGTCGCCGCTGAACGGCGCAAGCGTTCCGTCGTCGGCCGCCGCGCTTTCCAGCAGCCGGAGCGACGTGGTGCCGACCGCGACGATCCGCCCGCCGGCCTGTCTGGCGGCGGCGACGGCATCCGCCGTCTCGCGCCCGATCTCGCCCCACTCGGCATGCATGCGGTGGTCGCGGATATCCTCGACCTTGACCGGCAGGAAGGTGCCGGCCCCGACATGGAGCGTCACCGGAACCCGGCGGATGCCGCGCTCGTCCAGCCGGGCCAGCAGGCCGGGCGTGAAATGCAGCCCGGCGGTTGGCGCGGCGACGGCGCCCTCGCGGGCGGCGAACACCGTCTGGTAGTCCTGGCGGTCCTCCGCCGTCTCGCCCCCGGGCCGGCGGATATAGGGGGGCAGGGGCATCACGCCGTGGCGGTGCAGCGCCGCCATCAGGTCCGATCCGGCGGCGGAGAAGCGCAGTTCGACGTCGCCGCCCTCGCGCTTGTCCCGCACCTCCGCCGACAGGTCGGGCGCGAAGACGATGGTGTCGCCGACGCGCAGCCGCTTGCCCGGCTTGGCGAAGGCGTGCCAGGTGTCGGCGCCCTCGCGCTTGTGCAGCGTGACCTCGACCCGGACCTCGCCGCGCCGGCCGTTCAGGCGCGCCGGGATCACGCGCGTGTCATTATAGACCAGCAGGTCGCCGGGGTTCAGCAGGCTGGGCAGGTCGCGCACGACATGGTCGGCAAAACTGTCCCCGACATGGAGCAGGCGCGCGGCATCGCGCGGGCGTGCCGGCTGGTCGGCGATCCTGTCGGGCGGCAGATCGAAATCGAAATCGGCGGTTCTCATGGGGAGCGCCCATATAGTGGATCGCGGGCCGAAGGGAAAGCCCAATGATTCCGCCGGGATTGACTCGCGCGGCGGCAGTCGGCATAGGGCGCGTTTTGCCGCCTCCCGGGAACAATCATGTCCAGACCGCCGACACCCGGCTATTCCTCCAGCTTTGTTCTGATCGTCGCCCTGTTCGTGACCTGCCTGATCGTCTCCAACGTCGCGGCGGTCAAGCTGATCATGGTCGGCGGGCTGGTCCTGCCGGCCGCCGTCCTGATCTTCCCCGTCAGCTACATCATCGGCGACGTCCTGACGGAGGTCTACGGCCTGGACGCCGCCCGCCGGGTGATCTGGCTGGGCTTCCTGTGCAACATCCTGGCGGTCGCGGCCTTCGCGCTGGCGCTGGTATTGCCCGCCGCACCCTTCTGGCAGGACCAGGCGGCGTTCGAGGCGATCCTGGGCGCCACGCCCCGCCTGCTGCTGGCGTCCTTGGCGGCCTATCTGGCGGGGGAGTTGGTCAACGCCCATGTCCTGGCCTGGCTGAAGCGCCGGACCGGCGGCCGGCTGCTGTGGGTCCGCACCATCGGCTCGACCCTGGTCGGGCAATTCCTGGACTCCGCCGTCTTCATGACCGTCGCCTTCGCCGGCGTGCTGCCGGCCGAGGCGTTGGCCGGCGCCGCCGTCACCCAGTGGCTGGTCAAGTCGGGTTTCGAGGCGGTCGCGACGCCGTTGACATACCTGGTCGTGGGAACCCTGAACCGGACCGAGGGCCGGGCCGGGCGGGCACCGGCCTGATCAGCGCAGCCGGACCGGCAGGGCGGTGGTCATCGCCAGGCTTTCCGGCGACCTGGCGGCGAGGCTGCCGTCCGGCCGCGCCGACAGGATGACGTAGCGGCGGGACCGGCCCCGGTCGATCCGGGCCGCGATGTCCTCCCGCCCGTCGCCGGAGAAGCTGCCCGAGGCCAGGATCGTCATGGACCAGGAACCGTCCGCCGACGAAATCAGGAGCTTCTCTTCATCGACGACATAGCGCGGGCGGAACGGCGAGTTATCGTCCTTGGCCTCCAGCGGCGGGCGGAACTCCGCCGGGAGGGTCGCAACGTCAAGGCGCTCGGCGATCGTTCCCGCCAGATGGGAGAGCGGCGCCAAGTATGTCACGGGCTGGCGCGCCTGCCGGAGCAGGAACAGCACCGGGCAGTTCCGATAGGCGTCGAGCACCTCGTCCGGTTCGCCAGGTGCCGCGCGCACGCCCTGGTTCAGCAGTTTCATATAGTCGGAGCAGTTGCTGACGGTGCGGGTGCCCTGCGGCGTGGACGCGGTGAAGACCGCGCGCGTCTCGGTCACCGACGTGCCGTATTCGCTCAGGGCCAAGCGCAGCGCCGGATCGAAGATGGCGGCCTTGGGCAGGGGATCGTTCCGAGGGATCAGCGCGCCCCAGATCAGGTGGAACCCGATCGCAACGGCCAGCCCCGCCGCGGCGATGCCGGCCAGGAACACGAAGGTCCGGGTATCGTCCGATTTTTCCGGGCCGTTCATGAACATTTCGCTGCCGTTTCCACCCTGCCGCCATCGCCTCATTCCCATGATGGCATAAGAAGCTTTGGGCATGCACGGTTTTTGGACAGGGAGAGCCGGTGAGCGGAAGGCTGTGGAAGTGCGCCGGCATTGCACAAAAGAATCATTGCGCAAAAAATTCTTTGCATTCAAGAGCCGTCGTAAAGTCGGCTTCAACCGTCAGACACCGCTGCGGATCTCAAGACGTCGAGGGGTGGAGCCGGGTATCGAGCGCGAATGGCTCCTGCGTGCGCAGTAAATAAGATCCCGCAGCCGCCGAGGCGACGAACAACAGGTTCCAGCTATGGGGCGAGACCGCGCTGGGTATCACGACGAACTTGTGCCGGCTCAACAACTCGTCCCCGAATTTCTGCTGGCCGGCGCTCGGAATGCCCGGCCGTAGCCAATTGGAGTTTGGCAGAATTCCCGGATCGACGACATGGACGCTGAAAGGGTCGGCCACGGTCATGGACGTCAGTACGTGCGGTACGGTATCCAAGGCTTTGAACCCCTTGTGCACCGCGACCTCAAGGATCGCGGTCGCCGGATCGAGTGAGCAATAGGCAGCCCGCACGCCCCTGCTGTTCCACCGGCCCCCGACCAGGTATGCACCCTCGCCGCTGTCCCAGGTCGGGGCATATCCAGCTTGGTCCAGGCGCCATCCGACGATTTCGCCGCCGCCCAGTGCGGCCGGCAGCGGAGTCACGTGTAGACGCCGTATTCGAGACGATGAAGGAAATCCTGGACCATCTCCACGCCTGCCGGCGTCGCGAGCAGATCGATCGGACGGCGTTGGTCCAGGCCCATCGCGGGACGGTCCAGCCATTGTTCCGCCTCCTCCTGCGAACCGAACACCTCGGTCGCCTTGGCGAGGATCTCGGCGAACTTCCAGGCCCTGCCGCTTTGTTCCTGCCCGAGCGGCTTCTCAGGGGCTTCGCGGCGCCGCTGGAAGGTGCGCAGACTCATCCCGACGGCCCTCTCGAGCGAGTTCGATCTCTTGAGAACCAACAGGTTTCCGACAAGATGGTCGAGGGCTCGGCCCGGCAGCCCTTCCATCAGCATGTCATGGGCATCCAACGGCGTCCTGAGCGCGCGGCTGAAAACCCGGGACCCGCCGAGCAACTCCGCGACCCGCTGTACATCTTCTCCGCCGGGTGCTGTCGGATGTCGGTCGGCTAGGTCGGCCATTCTCTTCCTCCGCCACATGTCGTTCGAAAAGTGACAGGTGACGCATGCCGTTTCAAGCGCTACTTGGCGTACCCCGCCGGATCACCGCCCCTCCCGCCCCGGTGGACTCCCGCTCCCCGCCGGCCTAGGTTAGCTCTTCCGGACCCAGCCGCATCAGGCCAGCCTTCATGAGCGTCACCGACACGACCCGCTTCACCCGCGCCAAAAAGCTGGGGGAGCGGGAGACCATCCGTTCCCTGCTGCCTTATCTCTGGCCCCGCGGCGAGACCGAGTTGCGGGTCCGCGTCGTCGCCGCGATGGCCTGCCTGATCGTCGCCAAGCTGGCGAACGTCTATGTCCCGATCCTCTACAAGCACGCGATCGACGCGCTGGGCGCCACGGGGGCCGCGGCGGTGGCGCTGCCGATCGGGCTGATCCTGGCCTACGGCCTCGCCCGCGTTCTGGCGCTGGCCTTCGGGGAACTGCGCGACGCGATCTTCGCCAAGGTCGCGCAGCGGTCGATCCGGTCGGTGGCGCTCAACGTCTTCCGGCACCTGCACGCGCTGTCGCTGCGCTTCCATCTGGAGCGCCAGACCGGCGGGCTGTCGCGCTCGATCGAGCGGGGCACGCGGGCGATCCAGACGCTGCTGTCCTTCATGCTGTTCAACATCCTGCCGACCCTGCTGGAGATCCTGCTGGTCTGCGCGATCCTGTGGGGCATGTTCAACTTCTGGTTCGCGCTGGCGACCTTCCTGACGGTGGTCGCCTACATTGCCTATACCCTGGTCATCACCGAGTGGCGGATGAAGTTCCGCCGCGAGATGAACGAGATGGACAACCAGGCCAACACCAAGGCGATCGACAGCCTGCTCAACTACGAGACGGTCAAGTATTTCGGCAACGAGGACCACGAGGCCCGGCGCTACGACGGCGCGCTCCGCTCCTACGAGAGTGCCGCGGTGCGCAGCCAGACCAGCCTGTCCCTGCTGAACATCGGCCAGGCGGCGATCATCTCGGTCGGGCTGACCATCGTGATGTACATGGCGGCGCGCGGCATCATGACCGGGACCATGACGCTGGGCGACTTCGTGCTGGTCAACACCTACCTGCTCCAGCTCTACCAGCCGCTCAACTTCTTCGGCTTCGTCTACCGCGAGATCAAGCAGAGCCTCGCCGACATGGAGAAGATGTTCGAACTGCTCGACATCGACCGGGAGGTCGCCGACGCTGATGACTCGAGGCCGCTGTCCGTGGAGGGCGCCACCGTCGCGTTCGAAGGGGTGGAATTCGGCTACGATCCCCGGCGCCCGATCCTCAAGGGCGTGTCGCTGGCCGTGCCCGCCGGCCGCACCGTCGCGATCGTCGGTCCCAGCGGCGCCGGCAAGTCCACCATCAGCCGGCTGCTGTTCCGGTTCTACGATCCGGGCGCCGGCCGCATCCTGATCGACGGGCAGGACATAGCGCGGGTGACCCAGGCGTCGCTCCGCGCCTCGATCGGCATCGTTCCCCAGGACACGGTGCTGTTCAACGACACGATCTTCTACAACATCGCCTACGGGCGCCCGGGCGCCACGGTGGAGGAGGTCGAGCAAGCCGCCCGCCTCGCCCACATCCACGACTTCGTCACGAGGCTGCCCGACGGCTACAAGACCATGGTCGGGGAACGCGGGCTGAAGCTGTCGGGCGGCGAGAAGCAGCGCGTCGCGATCGCGCGGACCATCCTGAAGCAGCCCGCGATCCTGCTGTTCGACGAGGCGACCTCGGCGCTCGACACCCACACCGAGCGCGAGATCCAGGCCAACCTGCGCGAGGTCAGCCGGGGCCGCACCACCCTGGTGATCGCGCACCGGCTGTCCACCGTGATCGACGCCGACGAGATCATCGTGCTGGAGGACGGCCGCATCGTCGAGCGCGGGCGCCACGCCGACCTGCTGGCCCGCGGCGGCGCCTATGCCGCCATGTGGACCCGTCAGCAGGAGGCCGCCGGGGAGAAGGCGGTGGAGCGCATGCCGGTGACCTACTGAACCGGTGACTTGCGGAAAAGGTCGCCGGCCCCGCCCAGCGTCAAGTTGCCCCGATCGGAAGTATCGAATTCGCCGTGCGTACCAACTCTTCATAATGTAACCTTGTTTGATGGTTGAAACAGTGCCTTCCCGTACCCGGACTGTTGAACAGCCCGTTCCGCCCCTTGTCGAAAGCGTGGTGCGGCGGATGAGGGAGGCCACGTGGCCGGTGCATGAAAGACTGCATCTCCACCCCGTCCTGCGCCCGCTCACGCAACGCCACCCGGCACCGGAAGGCTATCTGGGCGCGGTGCGCGCGCTGTACGGCTTCGTCATCCCGATGGAGCCGCTGCTCGGCGCCGAAGCCGAGGGCAGGACCGCCCGGGCCCCGCTGCTGGCCGCCGACTTGGGAAGCCTCGCGGAGGACGGCGCGGACAGGCCGGAGCCGCCGCTCGCCGGGGACCTGCCGCGCCCCGCCACGGCGGCGGCCCGGCTCGGCTGCCGCTGGGTGCTGGACGGTTCGGCCCACGGGGGCCGGGCGATGCTGCCCCATCTCCAGCGCAGCCTTGGCGTCGGCCCCGACCGGGGCGCCGCCTATTTCGCTTCCGCCGGCATCGACCTGGCGGCGGAACGCCGGTCGCTCCAGGTGCTGCTGGATCGTTTCATCACCACCGAAGACACCTGCCGGGAAGCGGTCGAGGCGGCGGAATCGACGTTCGCCGCCCTCGAACGCTGGCTCGACCGGCTTCGCGATTCCTGCGGAACCCCTCGACCATGACCGATCAAGTCCCGACCGCGGTCCCGGCGCCCGAGGCGCCGTCGCTCAGCGATTGCGCGCGGGAACCGATCCATATTCCCGGCGCGGTCCAGGCGCACGGCACGCTGCTGGTGCTCGCGGAACCGGACCTGACCGTCACCCACGCGGCGGCCAACCTGGCCCGGTACCTGGGCGTCGCCCTGGAGGAGGTGCTGGGTTTCCCGCTGGAGCGGAGTTGCCCGGCCGGCGCCGCGGCGCTGCGGGCGGCCCTCGCGGAAGGGGCGTGCGGCGCCGATCCGGCGGTCCGCTTCGACTTCGAGCCTCCCGCCGGCCGGCCGGTGCTGGAGGCCCGCTTCCATCGCCATGACGGCCGGGCGCTGCTCGAGCTCGAACCGCCCGGCGAGGATGCTCCGGGCGGTGCCGGGCCGGCGGATCTCGCCGGCTTCATCGAACGCCTCGAAGGCTGCGCCACCCGATACGACATCGCCCGGTGGACGGCGGACCTGGTCTCGCGGTCCACCGGGTTCGACCGGGTGATGGTGTACCGCTTCCTGCCGGACTGGAGCGGGGATGTCATCGCCGAGGTCAGGCACGCCGTCGAGCCGGCCTACCTGGGCCTCCATTTCCCGGCCAGCGACATCCCGGCGCAGGCGCGCGAACTCTACCGCGTGAGCCTGCTGCGGTCCATCGCCGACGTCCATGGCGAGGTGGTGCCGCTGGTCGCCGACCCCGCCGGGCGCGACGCGGCCCGGCCGGTCGACCTGGGCCGAAGCAACCTGCGGACGGTCTCGCCGATCCATCTGGAGTATCTGCGCAACATGGGCGTCGGCGCCACCCTGGTCGCCTCGCTCATGGTCGAGGGTCGGCTATGGGGCTTGATCGCCTGCCACCACCCGACCGGGCGGCGGAGCGGCGCCGGGACGCGCGACCTGCTTTCCCGCATCGCCGTGATCACCGCCGGAGCGCTCGAGCGCAGCATCGCCGCCGACATCGCCCAGGCCCGCCGGCGCACCGAGGCCCGCCTGGCGGCGCTGGAAGGCGTCTTCGACAGCGGACGGGACAGCGTCGCGGCGCTGCTCTGCGGCGACCGCGGCCTGCGCGACCTCGGCATGGCCGACGGCGTGGCCCTCTATGTGGACGGCGCGGTGGCCGCGTTCGGCCGCACGCCGGACACCCACGAGATCCGCCACCTGGTCGAGCGCCACGGCGCTTCCGCGCCCTCCGGGACCGGCGGCGCCGTGGTCGCCACCGACTGCCTGGACGAGCTGGAGCCGCAGGCGAGCGCCTTCGACGAGACCGTCGCCGGATTGCTCATGGTCGAGATCGCGGCGCAGCCGCGGCTGGTGGCGCTCGCCTTCCGGCGGGAGGTGGTCCAGGAGATCTTCTGGGGCGGCGATCCGCAGAAGCCGGCCTCCGCCGACGCCGGCCGGCTCAGCCCGCGCAAGAGCTTCGAGCGCTGGCGCCAGACCGTCACGGGCCGCTGTCCGCCCTGGTCGCCCGAGGTGGTGGACGGCTGGGGGAACTGCCCGGGCGGCTGGTCGCCGCGGCGGGCGGCGCGGACCGGCTGACCGACCGGCTGGTGGGCGACATCCGGCGCTTCCATGCCTGGACCCGGTTCGACGAGCCCGCCGTCCACGGCCTGATCGACGTGCTGCCGGGGGCGGTGCTGGTGGCGCGCCGGGCGGCCGGGAACTCTGTCTTCCACGCGTTCACCATGAACCGGGAATTCCGGCGCATCTTCGACATCGTCCCGGACGAGGTCGCCGGCCGTCGGATCGACGACGTGCTGAGCCTGCTCGGCGTGCCCCCGGCGATCCGCGCCATGATTCCGGGCGCCAGCGCGGAGACGACCCTGACGGCGTCCGCCGTCGGCGAGCGCACCGTCTCGATCAGCCGGCGGTCGCTGCTCAAGGTCGATACCGAGGACGACGGCACCGCCCTGTCGGCCTGGGTGTTCCAGGACATCACCAGCCACCGCCGGACGGAAGAGGCGCTGCGCACCGCGCGCGACCAGGCGCTGGTCGCCAGCCGCTCCAAATCGGCTTTCCTGGCCAACATGAGCCACGAGCTGCGCACGCCGCTCAACGCGATCATCGGGTTTTCCGAACTGCTGGCCGACGAGCTGTTCGGACCGCTGGGCGACTCCAAGTACAAGGAATACGTCAACGACATCCGCCACGCCGGCGAGCACCTGCTGTCACTGATCAGCGACCTGCTCGACATCTCCAAGATCGAGGCCGGGCGGCGCACGATAAACGAGGACCTGATCGATCTCGGCTCGCTGGTGGCGCGGTGCTGCTCGATGATCTCCGACCTGGCCCGCCGGGGCGACGTCCTGCTCGACCGGCAGATCCCGGCGATGGCGCCCAATCTCCATGCCGATGCCCGCGCGGTGCGGCAGATCGTCGTCAACCTGCTGTCCAACGCGGTGAAGTTCACGCCCGCCGGCGGCACCGTCACCTGCCGCACCCTGGCCCTGAAGGACGGCGGCGTCGCGATCGAGGTCCAGGACACCGGCATCGGCATCGCGGAAGAGCACCTCGCCCGCGTGCTGGAACCGTTCTACCAGGTGGACAACAGTCTGACCCGACAAGTCGGCGGCACCGGTCTCGGCCTGTCGCTGGTCAACGCGATCGCCAACCTGCACCAGGGCCGGCTGGTGCTGGAGAGCAAGGTCGGCTGCGGGACCACCGCGCGGGTGGAATTCCCGCCCTGGCGCACCGTCCCCGCCCAGGACGGGCTTCCTCAGTCCTCTGTTTCGCAGTCCAAGCTTGAGGTCCAGGCGGCGCCGGCCGCTTGAGCGCCTCCGCGCCGCCCTGTAGGTTGAAGCCATGATGCGCCGATCCTCCTCCGCCTCCCGCACCGCCGTTCCGTCCGCCGCCGAAAGCGCGGAGGCGATCCGGTCGGGCGACCGGCGCGCCCTGGCGCGCGCCATCACCATGATCGAGTCGAGCCGGCCCGACCACCGCGAGCGGGCCGAGGCGCTTCTGGCCGAGCTGCTGCCCCATACCGGCAGGTCGGTGCGGATCGGCATCTCGGGCGTGCCGGGCGTCGGCAAGTCCACCTTCATCGAGACCTTCGGCCTGCACGTGATCGGGCAGGGCCACCGGATCGCCGTGCTGGCGGTGGACCCGTCCTCCCAGCGCACCGGCGGCTCGATCCTGGGCGACAAGACCCGGATGGAGGAGCTGACCCGCAACACTTCCGCGTTCATCCGGCCGTCGCCCAGCGGCGGCACCCTGGGCGGCGTCGCCCGGCGCACCCGCGAAGCGATGCTGGCCTGCGAGGCGGCCGGCTACGACGTCGTCGTGGTCGAGACGGTCGGCGTCGGCCAGTCGGAGACCGCCGTGGCCGACATGGTCGACCTGTTCATGCTCCTGCTGCTGCCCGGCGGCGGCGACGAGCTCCAGGGAATCAAGAAGGGGATCGTCGAGCTGGCCGACCTGATCGTGGTCAACAAGGCCGACGGCACCCTGGTCGACGCGGCCCGCCACGCCGTCGCCGAATACCGGCACGCGCTGGCGCTGCTGCGCTCCCCGTCGAAGGACTGGAAGGTGCCGGTGCTGACCTGCTCGGCCGCGACCGGAACCGGCGTGCCGGAGATCTGGGAGACCGTCGGCCGCTACCGCGGCACCCTGTCAGCCTCCGGCGCCCTGGACGCCCGCCGGGCCGAGCAGGCGCGCGCCTGGATGTGGAGCGAGATCGGCGAAACCCTGACCGACGCCTTCCGCCGCCACCCCGCCGTCCGCGCGGAACTTCCCCGCGCCGAGCAGGCGGTGACCCATGCCGAGACGACCCCGACCGCGGCCGCCCGCGCCCTGCTGGAGAAGTTCCTGGGTTCTTCCGGGGCCGGAAGGGCCTGCTAAAGCGGCGTCGCCCCGCCGCCGCGGCTCGCCCGGATCATGCGGGCGACTGCTTCCCGCGGGTTGGCGCCGACGCCCAGCAGGCTGCGCTCCTGCCGCGCGGCGCCCAGGATGGCGGCCGGACGGCCCGCCTCGTCAAGCTCCTGGACCAGCACGGCCACGCCCTGGCCGGCCGGGGCCGGAAGCGCGCGCAGCCGGCAGGCGTCGCCGGTCCAGGGGCCCAGATCGGTCATGTCGCGCACCACATGGCTGTGGGACAGCCGGCGGCCGCGGTTCTCGCCCGCCTTCACCAGGACGCCGCGTCGCAGGTCGTAACGGACCGCCAGGATGCGGGTCTCGCGCCTCCGGTGGCCGGCGGGAACCGTGATGTCCAGCCCGCCGGCCTGCTCCCGCAGGCCGATGCCGATCCTGCTCCGCCGTGCCTCCCCGTGCGCCGCGCGCCGCGCCGCGACGGCCTGGCCGACCAGGCGGGCGTTGGCGCCGAACACCTCGGCCGATCCGTCGATCACCATCTGCGGCGTATAGACGGAGGATCGGCCGAGGGCGTCGTTGTAGTCGCGCTGGCGCCGGGTCGCCCAGTCCGTGGCGAACGGGTCGGCCCAGCCGAAATCGTCCCAGCAATCCACATGGAAAGACAGCGCCAGAACGTCGGGCCGGCCGGCCAGCTCGTTCAGCAGCACGTCGGCCGCCGGCGACGACGAGCATCCTTCCGAGGTGAACAGCTCCACCACGATCGGCTGGTCGGCGCAGCCCGAGCCGAACAGGAATCCCATCGGCACTGCGACGGCGGCGATCCCCAACATATCCTGATCCCCCGGCCTTCTGCCCCGGCCATTTGAGAGAAGTCCCATGCTTCCGCCAGGACTATAGCCGGTCGGCAACGCGGTCCGTCAGTGACCCAGCCGGTGTTACGACCGAAGAGAGAAAAGCGCTTCCGGCGGCGTTGCCGGCCGCCTGTCTTCCCTACGCGAAATTTCTTCCGACCGAAGCCGGAATGTCACATTTTTGACACCCGCCGCGACGGTTTCCATAACTAGCATCGCCCAGCAAGGGGGAGGATCGAAATGAAGAACGGATTCGGATTCGACATGAACGTCCTGATACGCCGGATCGCCGGCGAGCGCATGATGTCGCGGTTTTCGGAAGGCCCCGAGGAGCAGCTGCCCGTACAAATGCAGGCGATCCTGGCGCTGACCGCTGCGGTCGCCTGCTGGGGGTTCGTCGGCGCCGTGTTCTACCTGGGCGTTTCGGCGCTGCGCACCGCGTTCGGACCGCTCAGCACCTTGATCGTCTGACCGGCCGGTGGTTGGACGGCCGGCATCGCCGCCGGGACGATGGCGTTGGCCATCAGTTCCGCGAGGCAACGGTAGCTCGCGTCGGTCATGTGCACTTGGTCGCTCGACAGCATGGTGGCCGGGGTGAACTGCTTGCTGTCCAGCCAGTGCTTCATCACCTCGTTGCGGCGGAACACCGGAATGCCGTGCGCGGCTCCCAGGGCGCGGACCGCGTCCACAAAGGCGGCGTAGGTCGCGTTGCCCGCCTGCTTTGGCAGGAACTGCGGCTCCAGCAGCATCAGGTCGGCGCCCGTTTCCCGGATGCGCCGGATACCCTCCATCGCTTGCATGCCGAAGACCTTCGCGTCGACCTTGCCCAGCGCGTCGTTGGTGCCGAGTTGCCAGATCACCAGGTCGGGCTTCAGCGCCAGCACGTCCCGATCCAGCCGGGCCAGGGTCCCGGCCGCCCTCTCGCCCCCGATCCCCCTGTTCACCACCTCGATCTTCGCGCCGGGAAAGCGGGTCTCCAGGATCCGGTCGAGCTGCGCCGGATAGGTCATGGCCGGTCCCGAGCTGCCCGTTCCCTGGGTGCTCGACGAGCCGACCGCGACGATGCGCAGATCCTGCTTGCGGCTGAGCGCCGCGCCGGTGCGCGGCAACTCGCGCGCCGAGGCGGGGACCACCAGCGACGGGGCGGCGCATTGCTCGGGGGCCTGGGCCCAGGCGCTCCCTGCCATCAAGGCAAATCCAAGTATACCAGATAGAACTGCGGGGAAGACGTGCTTGACCATGGTTTGGAAGCGCTCGCTCGGCTGCTGTTGCTGTGAAGCTGTCATGAAGCCTGGCGGGCTGCCCGGCTGACGGCAGAGCGTATCGTTTCCAATTATGGTCAAAGTGTGAATTGCGGGGGACGCGGGTCATTCCCCTCGGCACTGTTGCCGATGCGCAACCTGCAAAAACGTCCGGAGAAGGGGAATTGTTCCCTTCAGGCGCGGGCTATTTCGCTCAATCCTTTCGTCGTCTTCTGAACTGAAAGGGGTATTGAAAGACCATTTCAGGAATAAACATGATCAACGCCGGTTCATCCAGCCGGTACACATGAAAATCCCTACTATTAGAATGCAGTCGCCCCGGCCGTGGAGAGTGCCATGAAGCGTTTTGCAATCCTCGACGGTTTGCGCGGTTATTTTCTTGTATTTATGATGCTTAATCATTTGCCGTTCCAGGGCGAGCTACTGCTTGCGCGCATCAACCATTCCGAATTGGGCTATGTCCAGGATGCCCAGGGCTTCGTCTTCATCTCCGGCGTCATCATCGGGCTTTACTACACGCGCATGATCGCGAAGGGACAGACGTCCCTCATGGACGCCAAGATCCTCAACCGGGCCTACGAACTCTATGTCTACGCGGTCGTCGTGCTGGCGGTGATCCTGTTCCTGGCGGTGCTGGTTCCCAATTCCCGCCCGCTGTGGGGCCATTTCATGTGGGAGATGTACCAGACGCCGACGCTGACCGGGATCTCGGCGTTCCTGCTGCTCTACCAGCCGACCTTCATGGACATCCTGCCGCAATACATCATCTATCTGGTGGCGTCGCCGCTGCTGCTGCGCTGGATCGCGCGCGGCTACTGGCGCGAAGTGCTGGGCGGCAGCGTCCTGCTGTGGCTGATGGTCCAGCTGGGGCTTCATCTTCCGGTGATCCGGATCGTCGAGGAGACGGTCGGCACCTTCGCCCCGGCTTCGTGCTGCGCGGCCATTTCAATCCGCTCGGCTGGCAGATCGTGTTCGTCAGCGGGCTGCTCCTGGGAGCGGCCGACGCCCAGGGCAAGCTGGATTGGGACCGCTGGTTCTCGCCCCGGCGCACCGACTTGCTGAAGGTCTCGATCGCGCTCGTCCTGCTGTTCATGGCCTTCAGGCTGGGCTTCACCAATGGCCTCGTGCCCGACAGCATGGCGCTGCGGTTCGACCTCTACAACAACCGGGGAGAGTTCGCCCTCGTCTACCTGCTGAACTTCGCGGGCCTGGCCTACCTGATCGCCTGGCTGCTGGTCGCCGGCCGCGAGGCGGAATCGCCGGTCGCGCGGACCGCCGGCACCTTGCTGAACCGGCTGTTCACATGGCGGTTCCTGACCTTCATCGGCAAGCATTCGCTCCAGGTCTATGCCTACCACGTGGTGGTGGTCTACGTGATCCTCGGGTTCGACGGCAGGATCGGCCCCTTCACCGAAGGGACCAAGACGGCGATCACGCTGCTGGCCATCGCCAGCCTGATGATCCCCGCCTGGATCCATGCCAACTATGCCTCCTGGATCGACCAGGGCGGCCGCTTGGCGCCCCAGCCCGCCGCCGAGGGCCGTACCCGGAACTAACGGGGGACCGGGGTGGTTTGCAGGGGAGGGCGGCAGGAAGAGCCGCGGCTCAATGCAATGGAAGGCTGGAGATGGCGAACACGGACCACAGGACCCCTGAGCAGATCGAACGGGAAATCGAACAGACCCGGCAGAACACCGCCGCGACCCTGGCGGCCATCGAGGACCGTCTCTCGCCGGGCCGCATGATGGACGAGGTCTGGGGCTATCTGCGCAACAGCGGCCAGGGTCGGACTTTCGTGTCGAATCTCTCGACGACCGTGCGCGACAACCCGATCCCCGTGGCGCTGCTGGCGATCAGCGTCGCCTGGCTGGCCATCGCCGGGTCGCGCAGCGAGAAGCGGCGCGAGCGCTGGACGCCGGAGCGGGCGGGTCGGCTCGAAGAGTTCGATTACGACGACGCCGTGCTGACCGAGGATGCGTTCCACTACGGCGCTCCCGCCCATGGCGGTCCCCGGTACGGCGGGACGGAGCGGCACACGGTGGACTATGTCGATCCCGATACCCACCACGAGCATGTCTCGTCGTCGCGCCCCGGCGCCCCGGAAGGCAACGCCCCGTCCCCGGACACCCTGCTCGGCCGCGATGCCGCTTCGATCAAGGCCCGCGACGCCGCGAAGGTGTTCGAGGCGCCGAACGGCCCGGGCCTGAGTTCGGGTTCTCCCGCCGGTGCCGGGACGACCACCACGGTGACCCCGCGGGCCCGTCCCTGACACCGGCGCGGCATCCGCAAGAAAGCCCGCCTCCCGGTCAGGGAGGCGGGCCTTTTCACGTCACCATCCTTATCGCCGCCCTTACTGCTGCGCCGGCGCCTGCTCCGGCTGCTGCTGGGGGGCCGCCTCGCCGGCGGGCTGCTGGATCCCCTCCATCCGGCGCTGCTCCAGTGCCTGGAGTTGGGCGGTCTGTTCGGCCACCTGGTCGCGGAGCTGCGCCAGCCCCTGCTGCTCCTGCTGAAGGTTCTGGCGGGCCTCCTGGATCCGCTGCTCGATCGCCTGGAGCTCGCCGGTGCGGCCGGTCACGTCGTCGCTCAGCTGGGCGACGCTGCGGCGGGCTTCCACCTCGGCCTCGCGCGCCTGGCGGGCGCTTTCGATCACCTCGTCCAGGCGGGCCTGCTGGGCGTCGGCCTGGGCCTTCAGGTCGGCGAGCCGCTGGTCTGCCGGGCCGAGCTCGGCGTTCCGCTGCTCGATCTGCTGGGTTATCCCGGCCAGCTCCTGCCGGCGCTGCTCGATCTCGGCAACGGCCTGCTGGTTCCGCTGGACTGTCTGTTCCAGCTCGCGGCGGGCGTTTTCCAGCTCCTGCCGGGCGCCGGTGAGCTGGTCGTTGGCGTCGGCCAGTTCCTGGCGGACCCGGTTCAGCTCCTGCCGTGACTGGTCGAGCTGGACGGTCGCGGCCTCCGCCTGCTGGGCGGCCTGAGCGGCCTGGTCGGCCTTCGTCGCTGACTCCTGGCTGAGCGCCGCGATGCTGTCGCGGAGCTGCGCCTCCTGCTGGCGGACCTCGGCGACGCGCTGGGCGATCTGCTCGGCCTCCGACGTCCGCTGGGCGACCTGGTCGGTCATCGCGGCCAGCTGGTCGCGGAGGGTGGCTTGCTGCTGCCCGGCCTCGGCGACCTGGGCCTGGGTCCGTTCCAGCTGCTGGGTCTGCTGGCGAAACTGCTCGGCGACCTGGGCCGACTGCTGCTCGGCCTCGGCGCGCTGCTGCACGATCGCCTGGGTCTGGGCCTGTGCCGCTTCGCGCTGGGCGTTGAGCTCCTGGAGCTGCTGCTGGGCGGCCTGTATCTCCTGGCCGAGCCGGTTCACCTCGCCGGCCAGCCGGCGCTCGTCCTGCACCGTGGTGCGCAGCCGCTCCAGGTCGCCCTGGAAGGCCTGCCGCTCCTCGCGGGCCGTGTCGCGCTCGCCCGTCACGGCGGCGACGGCCTGCTGGTGCTCGCGCTCGCGCTGGGCGAGCTGCTCCTCCAGCCTGTTGCTCTGGACCCCGAAGGAGATTGCCGCGATCACCGCGATGACCGCCACCACGGCCAGTCCCAACAGGTAGTACCGCAAGTTCCCCCGACGCGCGTCGGGTTCATGCGAGCTGGTCATGGATGTCCTCTTCGTGCTTGCTGGTCGCCCGGAGCCGTCCCCTGGAGTCCTGCCGGCTCCGGGCCTCCGTCGGCGTTGGCATCCAAACGCCGCAGCGCCGGGACTTGTTGCCGCCTACTCCTCCGATACCGCGCCCCCGGACCCGGGTACCCCGCGCGGTTCAGACGCGCCGAAGGGTCCGCGCCAGCACGTCCAGTCCCAGCCTGCCGGCCGCCTCGACGATATCGGCGGTGGCGCCGTGGAAGATGCCGAAGCTCTCGGCCGCGATCCCCGGAAGCGTCCCGCGCCCGGCGCCGAGCCGGTCCAGCGAATCCCAGGCCCATTCGAAATGGGTCTCCTCGTCGCGGGCGGCCCGCTTCAGCATCGCCTCCACGTCGGGCGGATGATCGCCCCGGGCGTGGCGGCGGTACTTGTCGCGGGCCTGTCCCTCGTTGGTGACGAAGGCCAGCAGCACCGCGCGGTCGCCGCCCGCCAGGCTTCCGGCCGATCCGCCCGCCTGGACCAGCAGCTTGAACAGCCCGGTGGGGAAATGGGGCAGCCGGATCGGCACGCCGTCGCGCGCCCTGATCAGATCGATCAGATCGGCGATGTGCCGCTCGTGGTCCTCGCGGTACTGGATCAGCCGGTCGCGCAGGCCGCCATCGCGCAATGCCGCGATCGCCAGCGTATAGGCTCCCACCGCGTCGCAATCGAGTTGCAACAGGTCGTTCAGCTCCGCGATCAGCGCCACGTCGCGCCCGCCCGCGGTATCGAAGGACGCGATCCCCAGTCGCGCCGCGTTCCATCCCGGTATTCCCGGGCCGCCCGCCAGGGGAGCCGGGAAGAGGCCGGCGGTCATGCGCCGGGCGATCTGGGAACTGCTGATGTCTGTCATGTCGCCGATCCTCGAACTGTTGGCTCCGGCCGCGGCAGCGGCTTCACCTCTGCCTCAACCGCCGGGCTGCGACATTGCTCCCGCCGGAGATGCGATAGTCGCGCTTGCCGTCTGAGAACGGCATGTCATTCTCATGACCAGGACCAAACTCATATGACCGCTGCCGAACCAACGGGAGCGACGATCGTGGATTGATTGAATGATCGCCAGGGCGCACCGGCCGAAGATCGGCATTCTGATGGGGGAGGGTAATTTTTCGGTCCGCATCGCCCTCAAATCCCTCCTTCAGGCGGAGGGCTTCTCGGGGATCGTCGACGTTCCCGACATCCGGTCGCTCCGCGCATTGCTGGAGGAGGGGCGCGACTCTTCCGACGTGGTCGTGCTCGACGCCGACCTGGAGGGGGAGGACCCGTGCGGGCTGGTCCGCGCGATCCGCCACGGCAAGCTGGGAAGCAATCCTTTCGTCACCGTGATCATGACCACCTCGGTCGCCAGCAACGACCGCGTCCGCGCGATCGTCGAGAGCGGGGCGGACGGGCTGCTGGTGAAGCCCCTGTCGGTCAATGCCGTCATGGAGCGGCTGATAGCATTGGTCCGCCAGCGCAAGCCCTTCATCGTCACCTCGGCCTATATCGGCCCCGACCGGCGCAAGGACCCGGCGCGCGGCCCCAGCTCGATCCCCCTGTTCGACGTGCCCAACACCCTGCGCGCCAAGGCGGAGGGCCGCTCCGCCGAACTGGCCGCCATGGACGAGGTGATCGCCCGCGCCCAGTCCCAGATCGACGAGGAGAAGCGCCGCCGCGACGCCTTCCAGGTGACCTTCCTGGCCGGCCTGATCGTCTCCGGCACGCCCGCCCTGAACGACGACGCCGCCAACCGCGAGTACCTGGAATCCCTCATAGAGGCCTGCGACGACCTGCTCGACCGTCTGCCCGGCACGCCCTATGCGGCGCTCGTCGAGATGGTGACCGAACTGCGCAACCTGGGCCAGCGCATGGTGACCAGCGGCCGGGTCAGCGAACCGGCGGCGCTCCGCCTGCTGCGCCCCCTGTCCGACGCCATCATGGCCGGCCTCAACCCCGACCGCGCGCCGCGGGAACTGTCGGACCAGGTCAACGCCGCGATCCGCAAGTACCGCGAGCGGGTGCCGGCGGGGTAGGGCAGACTTCGGCCGCCGCTCCGCCCGCTCACGATGCCCGCTCGCGGGACAGGCGGGCGAACTCGTCGGCGAAGAAGCTGCCGCTGTTCGCCAGAGTCCGGATCTCGTCGCCGATCTCGGGATAGCCCGCCTGGCGCAGGCGCTCGGCGACCGTGGAAAGCTCCTTCACGGCGAAGGACAGCTGGTTGACGATGGCTTCGGCTTCGGTCTTCTTGGCCATGGACTGGTCTCTATCAACGGCATGTTGCGACTGCGGGCGCCCGGCCGCCCGCGCCGAGCATACTCATAAAGATATCGTGTCCCCGAGTCCGATCACGGGGCGGGTTGAATGCCCGAGTCCTCCCCAGCCGGCATGCGGCGAAAGCGCGCACCGTGTGCGTCATCATGGATGCTGCCATCCCGCCCTTCCGCCGAACCGCGCCAGTCTCGCCAAGGATCCTCGGATTAGGCAAAAAGTATAGCCAAATCAGACGGATCGGTCCGCTGCGTCAAGTTGACGCCGGGGATGTCGAGCGCGTATGTAAAAACAATGATCTTTGAGCGGGATCAATCCGGGCGCACCTGCGACGATATGTACCTCCCTGATCGGGAGCGCCGGTTGATCAGGTCATGAACAAACAGGTATGTTCAGCCGCACGGCGGTCTCCGGCGCCGGGGCATGCGGATCATCCGTGCTTTCCCCGGGGCGACCGGAGGGGGCCGGCCACAAGAATCACCCTGCGCGAAGCGGGGGACGGGTTTCGTCAGACATGCGGAGCGGGCGGCTCCGCCGCAAGGAAGAGTGGTTAGGGATGAATGTGCACAGGATAGGCGCCGTCTTGACGGCCTTTTTGTTTTCCGTATTCGGCAGCGCCGGTGCCGCCCTGGCCCAGGGTCAACCCGCTGTCGGGGAGCCGTACTCCTGGCAGCTCGGCCTCCAGGCGTCGGCCTCCCCCGTCAAGGAGCAGCTGACGGACTTCCACAATCTGCTCCTGGTTGTCATCACCGGCATCACCCTGCTGGTGCTGGCGCTGCTCATCTACGTCATGGTCCGCTTCAACGCCAAGGCCAACCCGAACCCGACCAGGACCTCCCACAACACGATCCTGGAAGTCGCCTGGACCGTGCTGCCGGTGGTCATCCTGGTCGTGATCGCGGTGCCGTCGTTCAAGGTCCTGTACTTCATGGACAAGACCGAGAACGCCGAGATGACCCTCAAGGTCATCGGCCACCAGTGGTACTGGGAATACCAGTATCCCGACCATGAGGACCTGACGTTCAGCAGCTACATGATCCCGGACGAGGACATCCAGCCCGGCCAGCGCCGCCTGCTCGAGGTGGACAACCGGATCGTGCTGCCGGTCGACACCAACATCCGCATCATCGTCACCGCGGGCGACGTGCTGCACAGCTGGGCCATGCCGGCTCTCGGCATCAAGAAGGACGCCATCCCGGGCCGCCTGAACGAGACCTGGGCGCGGATCGACCGCGAAGGCGTCTATTACGGCCAGTGCTCGGAGATCTGCGGCACCAACCACGGCTACATGCCGATCGCGATCGAGGCGGTCTCCAAGGAGCGGTTCGCCCAGTGGCTGGTCGAGGCCAAGGAGGAGTTCGCCTCCAACGCCCCGAAGGCTCCGGCGGTCCAGGTCGCCCAGGCGCCGGCCATTCCGGCCCCCGCCGCGCAGGAATGACCGGTACCAGGAACACTCAGCGCGGCGGCACTGCGCAGGCCTCAGGCCGCGCCGCCCGCGCAACGACAACCCGAGGGTAAGGGACTAGCACCATGGCTCACGGAGCGACCGGAGCATCCGCCCACGACGATCACGGCCACGACCACAAGCCGGGTTTCGTCGCGCGGTGGTTCTTTTCGACCAACCATAAAGACATCGGCACTCTCTACATCATCTTCTCGATCATCGCCGGCCTGATCGGCGGCCTGTTCTCGGTGATCATGCGCATGGAGCTCCAGGCTCCGGGCAGCCAGATCGTATCCGACGGCCAGCTGTGGAACGTCATCATCTCGGCCCACGGCCTGATCATGGTGTTCTTCGTGGTCATGCCGGCGCTGATCGGCGGCTTCGGCAACTGGTTCGTGCCGCTCATGATCGGCGCGCCCGACATGGCCTTCCCCCGGCTGAACAACATCAGCTTCTGGCTGCTGGTCCCGGCCTTCCTGCTGCTGCTCGGCTCCGCCTTCGTCGGCACCGGGGCGGGGACGGGCTGGACCATCTATCCGCCGCTCAGCTCGGCCGTGGGGCATCCCGGGCCGTCGGTCGACATGGCGATCTTCGCCCTGCACCTGGCCGGCGCCTCGTCGATCCTGGGCGCCATCAACTTCATCACCACCATCTTCAACATGCGCGCCCCGGGCATGACGCTGCACAAGATGCCGCTGTTCGCCTGGGCGATGCTGGTCACCGGCTTCCTGCTGCTGCTGGCGGTCCCCGTGCTGGGCGGCGCCATCACCATGCTGCTGACCGACCGCAACTTCGGCACCACCTTCTTCGATCCGGCCGGCGGCGGCGACCCGGTGCTGTTCCAGCATCTGTTCTGGTTCTTCGGCCACCCCGAAGTCTACATCATGATCCTGCCGGGCTTCGGCATCATCAGCCACATCATCTCGACCTTCTCCAAGAAGCCGATCTTCGGCTATCTGGGCATGGCCTACGCCATGGTCGCGATCGGCGTCGTCGGCTTCGTCGTATGGGCCCACCACATGTTCACCGTCGGCCTCGACGTGGACACCCGGGCCTACTTCACGGCCGCGACGATGATCATCGCGGTGCCGACCGGCATCAAGATCTTCTCCTGGATCGCCACCATGTGGGGCGGCTCCATCGAGATGAAGACCCCCATGCTGTGGGCCATCGGCTTCATCTTCCTGTTCACCGTGGGCGGCGTCACCGGCGTCGTGCTGGCGAATGGCGGCATGGACATCGTCCTGCACGACACCTACTACGTCGTCGCGCATTTCCATTATGTGCTGTCGCTGGGCGCGCTCTTTTCGATCTTCGCCGGTTTCTACTACTGGATCGGCAAGATGTCGGGCCGTCAGTATCCGGAGTTCTGGGGCAAGGTGCATTTCTGGATGACCTTCGTCGGCGTCAACCTGACGTTCTTCCCGCAGCACTTCCTGGGTCTGGCCGGCATGCCGCGCCGTATCCCGGACTATCCGGATGCCTATGCCGGGTGGAACATGGTCTCGTCGGTGGGCTCCTACATCTCGTTCGCCGCCGCGGTCCTGTTCGTCGGCATCGCGCTCTACACGATCACCCGCGGCCAGCGCGTCGGCGCCAGCTACTGGGGTGAGTCGGCGACCACGCTGGAATGGACGGTCAGCTCGCCGCCTCCGTTCCACCAGTTCAACGAACTGCCGCGCGTGAAGTAAGCGCGGCGTCCAGCGGGGGACGATCACGGGGCCTCGGACGGGACCCGTGATCCCATGGACCAGGGGAAGACTTGAAGAGATGACTGACATCACCATGCGGCCGGACGCCCAGGCGCCGGTCCAGGGCTTCGCCACCGGCGGGGTCCGCGACTATTTCGAACTGCTGAAGCCCCGGGTCATGTCCCTGGTGGTGTTCAGCGGCTTCGCCGGGATGATCGTGGCCCCCGGCCACATCCACCCGGTGCTGGCGCTGACCGCCATCCTCTGCATCGCCGTCGCCGCCGGCGCGTCCGGCGCCATCAACATGTGGTACGAGCGCGACATCGACCGCATGATGCAGCGCACCCGCAACCGTCCCCTGCCCGAGGGCAGGGTGGACCCCGACGAGGCGCTCAGCTTCGGCGTGGTCCTGACCATCGGCTCGGTCATGCTGATGGGCCTGGCGGTCAACTGGGTCGCGGCCGGCCTGCTGGCGCTGGCCTCTTTCGTCTATGTCTTCGTCTACACCATCTGGCTGAAGCGCCGCACGCCGCAGAACATCGTGATCGGCGGCGCGTCCGGCGCCTTTCCGCCGATGATCGGCTGGGCCGCGGTGACCGGCGACGTCAGCCTCGCCTCGATCATCCTGTTCCTGCTGATCTTCATGTGGACGCCGCCGCATTTCTGGGCCTTGGCCCTGTTCCGCAACGGCGACTACGCCAATGCCGGCGTGCCGATGCTGCCGGTCGTCTCCGGCGAGCGCGAGACCAAGAAGCAGATGCTGATCTACACGCTTCTGCTGTTTCCCATCGCGGTCGCCCCCTATTTCGTCGGCATCGCCGGCCTGGCCTATCTCGCCGGCTCGGTCGTGCTTGGCGGCCTGTTCGTGGTCCTGGCGGTCCAGGTCTGGTACGACAGGACGGACAAGGCGGCCAAGCAGATGTTCGTCTTCTCGATCCTCTATCTTTTCCTGCTGCTGTCGCTGCTGATCGGCGAGCAGCTCACCGGGCCGCTGGCCCGGCTCTCGTAAATCAGTTCCTGTAAAGCAAGCCATCGCGTGGGTCCCATGAATGCCAACCGCCTTCCCGGCCACCAGTTGACGGACGAGCAGAAGCGTCGACAGCGCGGCAAGAACATCGCCGTGCTGCTGGCGCTCCTGGCCCTCGTGGCCCTGCTCTACGTCATCACCCTGGTTCGCATCGGAGGGAACGCATGACCCCGGGCAGGGACCCCCGCACGCACCGGGACACGCGGCGCAAGAACCTGATCCTCATGGGCAGCCTGTTCGGGCTGGTCTTCGGCATGGTCGGCCTGTCCTTCGCCGCGGTGCCGCTCTACGACCTGTTCTGCCAGGTCACCGGCTTCGGCGGCACCACGCAGCGGGCGGAGGGGCCGGCCGGGGAGATCCTGGACCGCACCGTCAAGGTCCGCTTCAACGCCGACGTCAACGCCGCGCTGCCCTGGGGATTCCGGCCGGAAATCCACCAGATGGAAGTGCGGATCGGCGAGTCCGCGATGACCAGCTACCGTGCCGTCAACAACTCCGACGAGCCGATCGTCGGAACCGCGACCTACAACGTCACGCCGGACAAGGCCGGGATCTATTTCAACAAGATCCAGTGCTTCTGCTTCACCGAGCAGCGGCTGGAGCCGGGCCAGAGCGTGGACATGCCGGTCTATTTCTTCGTGGACCCGGCCATGGCCGACGATCCCAAGCTGGACGACGTCAAAACCATCACCCTGTCCTATACCTTCTTCCGGGCCCATGGCGGCGGGGCGGCGGGACAGGTAACGTCAATCAACGAATAAGAGCATGGAACGAGGGTTACACAGCATGGCCGAGACTAACGCGCATGCCACCGGGGGCGGTCACAGCCACCCCTACCATCTGGTCGATCCCAGCCCCTGGCCGCTGCTCGGCGCCTTTTCCGGCGGCTTGCTGGCAGTCGGCGCCATCCTGTTCATGCACGGCAGCGGCTGGCTGCTGCTGGCGCTCGGCTTCGTCGCCGTCCTGGCGGTCATGGCCGGCTGGTGGCGCGACGTCCTGAAGGAGGCGGTCAGCCAGAAGGTCCACACCCCCGTCGTCAAGCTGGGCCTGCGTTACGGCATGGCGCTGTTCATCGCGTCGGAGGTGATGTTCTTCGCGGCTTTCTTCTGGGCTTTCTTCGATGCCAGCCTGTTCCCCAAGGAGGCGATCGGCGGGGTCTGGCCGCCCGAGAACATCGAGACGTTCAACGCCTTCCACCTGCCTTTGATGATGACGCTGATCCTGCTGCTGTCCGGCACCACGGTGACCTGGGCTCACCACGCGATCATCGAAGGCGACCGCCGGACGGCCAGCGTCGCGCTCGGCCTGACCGTGCTGCTGGGCGTGCTGTTCAGCGGCTTCCAGATCTACGAATACACCCACGCCCATTTCGGCTTCACCGACGGCATCTACCCGTCGACCTTCTTCATGGCGACCGGCTTCCACGGCTTCCACGTCGTCATCGGGACGATCTTCCTGGCGGTCTGCTGGTGGCGCACGGTGGCCGGGCACTTCACGCCCCGGAGCCATTTCGGCTTCGAGGCGGCGGCCTGGTACTGGCACTTCGTCGACGTGGTCTGGCTGTTCCTGTTCGTGTCCATCTACTGGTGGGGAGCCTGAGGCTCTGGCGCAAACCCGGTATCCTCGGGTCTCTCCCCTCGCCGCGGCGCTGAAGTGCCGGTGTCCGCGGTGCGGGGAAGGGCGCCTGTACAAGGGCTTCCTGTCCGTCTCGGACATGTGCGAGGTCTGCGGCTTGGCGCTCGCCCGCGGAGACAGCGGCGACGGTCCCGCCGTGTTCATGACCTTCATCCTGGGTTTCACGGTCGTGCCCGTCGCCCTGTGGGTCGCCATGTCGGTCGACTGGCCGCTCTGGCTCCACGCCATGATCTGGACCGTGGTGATCCTGGGGCTGGCGCTCGGGATGCTCCGGCCCGCCAAGGCGTACCTGATGGCCCTCCAGTTCCGCCACCGCGCCAGCGAATACGATACCCCCGAGTCTCCCGCCTCCCGGGATTAGGATGCCATGGCTGCCCTTGCTGACAGAAACGGGCGGCGTTTCCGCCCCGGCCTCGGCGCAACCCTGTGCACCCTGGCGGCCGTCGCCATCATGGTCGGCCTGGGCACTTGGCAGGTCGAGCGCCTCGCCTGGAAGAACGCCCTGATCGAGCGGATCGAGGCCGGCCTGAACGCCGATCCGGCGCCGCTGCCGTCCCGCATCGACGACCCCGCGCGCTGGGATTTCCGCCGCGTCTCGGTCACCGGCGAACTCCTCCACGATCACGAACTGAACCTCGCCGCCCGCAGCTTCAACGGCCGGATCGGATACCACGTCGTGACGCCGCTCCGGCGCGACGACGGCACCACGGTGCTGGTCAACCGCGGCTGGGTCCCGACCGAGGCGCGCGACCCCGCGACCCGTCCAGACGGGCTGCCCGCCGGGACCGTCACGGTCGATGGCATCGCCCGCGTGCCGCCGGGGCCGGGCTGGATGCAGCCTGACAACGACAGCGCCGCCAACATGTGGTTCTGGTACGACATCCCGGCCATGGCCGCCTCGGCCGGCGCGGGGAACCCGTTGCCGCTGGTGGTGGAGGCCGGCCCCGCCGCGAATCCCGGCGGTCTGCCGGTCGGCGGCCAGACCAACGTCACCATCTCCAACAACCATCTCCAGTACGCCGTCACCTGGTACGGCCTGGCGCTGACGCTGCTCGCCGTCTACGTCGCGTCACAGTGGCGGCGCGACCCCGCCGCGGAGCCGCGCTGACACCGCCCGACCCCACGGCTCTAACAGTCAGCCTTCAGGCCCGTCATCCTTAAGGGAAGCCGCAATCCATGTCCGCCTACCAGACGCTCGAACGCCGCTTCGCCCGCATCGCCGCCATCTCCGACGCGCTGGGCATCCTGCAATGGGACACCGAGACGCTGATGCCGCCCGGCGCCGCCGACGGCCGGGCCGAGCAGCTCGCGACCCTGAAGGTGATCAGCCACGAGCTGCTGACCGACGAGGACAACGCCGACCTGCTGGCCGATGCCGAGCATCAGACGGACCTTTCCGACTGGCAGGCGGCCAACCTGTACGAGATGCACCGGGCCTACCTGCACGCGACCGCCGTGCCGACCGACTTGGTGGAGGCGAACTCCCGCGCCGTCTCCCGCTGCGAGATGGTCTGGCGCGACGCCCGGCCGGCCGGCGACTTCGCCATGCTGCTGCCGAGCCTGTCGGAGGTGCTGAACCTTCAGCGCCGGATCGCCGACGCCAAGGCCGAGGCGCTGGGCTGCCAGCCCTACGAGGCGCTGCTCGACACCTACGAGCCGGGCGGCAACACCGACACCATCGACCGCCTGTTCGCCGATCTCCGCGCGTTCCTGCCCGGTTTCCTGGCGCAGGTGCTGGAACACCAGGCCAGCCGGCCCGACGTGCTGCCGCTCCGAGGGCCTTTCCCGGTGGAGACCCAGCGGGCGCTCGGCGTCCGGATGATGCAGGCGGTCGGCTTCGACTTCAACCGCGGCCGGCTCGACATCAGCCTGCATCCCTTCTGCGGCGGCGCCACCCACGACGTGCGCCTGACCACCCGCTACGACGAGGCGGACTTCACCAAGGCGCTGATGGGCGTTCTGCACGAGACCGGCCACGCCCTCTACGAGCAGGGCCGCCCGGCCGAGTGGCTGGGCCAGCCGGTCAGCGAGGCGCGTGGCATGAGCCTGCACGAGAGCCAGTCGCTCCTGATCGAGATGCAGGCCTGCCGCAGCCGCGCCTTCCTGGAATTCGCCGCCCCGGTGATGCGCGAGAGCTTCGGCGGCAGCGGCCCGGCCTGGGACGCCGACAACCTGTACCGGCTGTATACCCGGGTCGAGCCCGGCTTCATCCGGGTCGATGCCGACGAGGTCACATATCCCGCCCACATCCTGATCCGCTACGAGCTGGAAAAGGCGCTGATCGCCGGCGACATGACGCTGAACGACCTGCCCGGTGCCTGGAACGACGGCATGCGCGACCTGCTCGGCCTCAAGGTCCCCAACGACCGCCTCGGCTGTCTTCAGGACATCCACTGGCCGGGCGGCGCCTGGGGCTATTTCCCGACATACACCCTGGGCGCCATGACCGCCGCCCAGCTGTTCGACGCCGCCTGCCGCGCCGACGACGCCGTGCTTCCCGGGATATCCAAGGGCGACTTTTCCCCGCTGCTGTCCTGGCTGCGCATCAACATCCACGCCAAGGGCAGCCTGCTCCCCGCCGACGAACTGCTCAAGCAGGCCACCGGCCGCCCGCTGGACGCCGGAGTGTACCAGCGGCACCTGCGCCGGCGGTACCTGGAGGAGGCGTGAGGGCGGGGGAGCCGTAGTTTCGATCCAGGACCCTCGTCGGTCGGACGCCGTTTCGCTCTACACGACCTGGATGGCCGCTGCTACGATCCGCGACGTTGCTTCGTCCAACCTCACGGAGATGCCCCATGACCATAATCCGCGAGGATCTGGACGCCGGCCGGATCGATCCACCCAGGTTACAGCCTCCGTGCCGATTTCATGGAGCCGTTGTGCATCAGCGTCTATGCATTGGCCCGGGCGCTGAGCGTGCCTTGGACCAGAATGAACGAGATCGTCAACGGACGCCGCCCGATCACCGCCGACACGGCGCTTCGGCTGTCCAGGCATTTCGGGACCAGTGCTGATTTCTGGATGGGCTTGCAGGGCCAGTATGACCTTGAGGTCGCGCGGATCGAGCTGGGCGACCGCTTGATGTCGGAAGTGGCGACACGGGCAGCCTAGAGCGGCAACAAGGAACACGGCGACAACCGAATTGCCGAGCCTGCCTCATATTTCCCTCCGGCCTGTCGGAGTCGATCGGGAAAGCAGAAAGGCAAACTCCGCGCCGAGGCACCGATATGCTTCAGTAATGGTGGATCGATCGCTGTCCGATGCGGAGTTGTAAGTCGCGTGACGGCCTCGGGCGCGATGCGCCTAAGAGTGCCTAACATAACCATCGTTCGATGAGGCGGAAGGTGATGAGGGCTGCGGCGAGGTGATTGAAGGCGGGCGGTCCGCCCGCTGTCACCGCCGGTCCACCGCCGGCTGGGCCTGATCCGGCGTCGGGACAAGGAGGCCGACCCGGCGCTGCATCATGTCCGGGAAGCTCTGCTGGAGCTGGCGGACACCTGATCCCGCGCCCCGGCCGCCTCCGCCTCACTGCGCCTGCTTGAACAGGATGATCGAGATCCTTCGGTTGCGCGGGTCGTTCGGGTTCTCCGGGAACAGGGGGTCCACCTCCGCGCGGCCGCTGACGTCGGCGATGCGGCCGGGGTTGAGGCCCATGGCGGACAGGGCGCGCAGCGTGGCGCCGGCGCGCTGGCTGGACAGGTCCCAGTTGCCCTGGGGATTGTTGGCGAACGGGGTGGCGTCGGTGTGGCCGCGGATCGCGATCTTGTTGGGAAGCGGCCCGACCGCCTGGACGACCCGGGCCAGGAGCTTGCGCATGTCCTCGTTCATCTGGGTGCTGCCGAGCGCGAACATGCTCTTGCCCTCGGCATCGACGATCTGCACCCGCATGCCTTCGGGCGTCTGGTCCACCAGCAGGTTGTTCTTCAGGCCCTGGAGGTCGGGGGAGTTCTCGATGGCCTTCTTCAGCTCCTCCGCCGCGCGGTCGAACTGGCGCTTCTCGCGCTGCTCCGGCGTCAGGGACGGGGGAGCGCCGGGCTTGGGCGGCGCGCCGGCCGCCTGCTGGCCGGAACCGCTGTCCTCGCCCTCCGCCCCCTCGCCGGCGCCCTGGCTGTCGCCGTCGTTCTCGGTCGGGGCGACCAGCGTGCTGGGCGCGCTTTCCTGCGCGGTGAAGGCGGCGTTGGGCGAGGACAGGCTGCCCGGCACCGAGATGGTGACGCCGCCCAGCAGCCCGCCGGAGCCGCTGTTGGAGCTGGAGACCGCCGGGCTCGGCGAGAAATAGTCGGCCAGGCTCTTGCGCTGGTCCTCCGTGGTCGAACCGAGCAGCCACAGCAGCAGGAAGAACGCCATCATGGCGGTCACGAAGTCGGCATAGGCCACCTTCCAGGCGCCGCCGTGGTGGCCGCCACCGCTGATCTCGATCCGCTTGATGATGATGGGACGCTCGCCACCGCCCTTGGCCATGATTCACCTGACTGACGAAATATTAAGACTTCCGCGACACCATGCGCTGGTCTTGTGCTGGTTCTGCGGCAAAACCACGCGCCATCCTGCGTGTCCTTGCAGAATACCTAGCGCGAGAATGTAAAGAATTCTTTATCGGCAAGTCGGACGATCATGCTCGCAATCGGTGGTCTCGTTTTTCTTTTCATTTGCGTGTTCGGCGTCTACGCGATGACCGGCGGCAACATGGAAATCGTGCTGGGCGCCTTGCCGCACGAGATGGCGACCATCGGCGGGGCCGCGGTCGGTACTTTCCTGATCTCCAACAGCGGCCACGTGATCAAGCACTCGCTCAAGGACATGGCCAAGGTCATCAAGGGGGCCAAGTTCAAGAAGTCCGACTACATGGACATCCTGACCCTGATGTTCCAGCTGCTGAAGCTGGCCAAGAACAAGGGCACCGTCGCGATCGAGCCGCATATCGAGAAGCCGAGCGAGAGCCCGATCTTCCAGGCCTATCCCAAGATCACCCACGACCACTTCGCACAGGACCTGATCTGCGACTACCTGCGCATGGTCTCCATGAGCCAGGACGACCCTCATCAGGTCGAAGAAATCATGGACCGCGAGATCAAGGGCTTCCTGGCGGAGGGCGATCACGTGGCCCACGCCTTCCAGGGCATGGCCGACGCGCTGCCGGCGCTCGGCATCGTCGCGGCGGTGCTGGGCGTGGTGAAGACCATGGGCTCGCTGAACGAGCCGCCGCCGGTTCTCGGCAAGATGATCGGCGGCGCGCTGGTCGGCACCTTCCTGGGCGTGCTCCTGGCCTACGGCATCTTCGGCCCGATCGCCACGCGGCTGAAAGGCATCTACGAGGACGAGATCAAGTTCTACCACGTGATCCGGGTGATCATCACCGCGCACCTGCACGGACAGGCGCCGCAGATCAGCGTGGAGACCGGCCGGAAGGCCATTTCCCACGAATACATGCCGAGCTTCGCGGAAGTCGAGGAGAAGCTGAACAGCCTGCCGCCGGTGTGATCCGCCGGCGGCAGGCCGTTTCCCGGAACCCGCCCGGCCCGCTCAGCCCGCGGTCTTGGTCACCCTCGGCTGGGCCGGCGGTTGGGCCGGCGGCTGGCGGAACAGCGAGGTGCCGACCAGCAGGTCGATCGCGCGGCGGAGCTGGTAGTCCTCGGCGCTGCCGGGCACGGCGGGTGTCGCCGGGGCCGGGGCCGGGGCAGGGCCGGGGGCGGGCGCCGCGGCCGGCGGCTGGCCGCGCGGCGTGTCGTTGGACAGCGCGCCGCGCAGGTCCGATTCCTTGCGGCCCGGCGCCTGGGAAACCTGCTCCAGCTTGGCCTGCTCCACCGTGATGTCGGGGGTGACGCCGAGCGCCTGGATCGACCGGCCCGACGGGGTGTAGTAGCGGGCGGTGGTGATCTTCATGGCCTTCTGGTCGGGCAGCGGTATGATCGTCTGGACCGACCCCTTGCCGAAGGTCTGGGTGCCCATCAGGACCGCCCGGTGCTGGTCCTGGAGCGCGCCCGCCACGATCTCCGACGCGGAAGCCGAGCCGCCGTTGACCAGGACCACCATCGGCAGGCCCTTGGTCAGGTCGCCGGACGTGGCGTCGAACCGCTGGGTCTCCACGCCGTCGCGGCCCCGGGTCGAGACGATGTTGCCCTTGTCCAGGAAGCTGTCGGCGACCGAGACCGCCTGGTCCAGCAGGCCGCCGGGATTGTTCCGCAGGTCGACCACATAGCCGATCAGCCGGTTGCCGAGCTGCTGCTGGAGCGTCTGCACGGCCTTCTCCAGCCCCGGCTGGGTCTGGCGGCTGAAGCCGGTGATGCGGATATAGCCGACATCGCCCTCCACCCGCGACTTGACCGGCTGGCTCTTGATCACCTCGCGGGTCAGGTTCACTTCGAACGGCGCCGCCTCCGCGGCGCCGCGGCGGACCATGACCTTGATCGGCCGGCCGACCGGGCCGCGCATCCGCTCGACCGCCTGCTTGAGGCTGAGGCCCTGGACCGGCTCGCCGTCGATCTGGGTGATCAGGTCGCCGCTCTGGAACCCGGCGCGGGCCGCCGGCGTGTCGTCGATCGGCGAAATGACCTTGACGTAGCCGTTCTCCAGCGTGACCTCGATGCCCAGGCCGCCGAACTCGCCGCGGGTCTGCACCTGCATCTCGGCGAAGTCCTCGGTGTCGAGGAAGCTGGAATGGGGATCGAGCGAGGTCAGCATGCCCTCGATCGCGGCCTTCACGAGCTGCTCGTCGGTCATCTTCTCGACATACTGCCCGCGGACCCGCTCGAACACCTCGCTGAACAGGTTCAGCGCCCGCTCGTCGACCGAGTTCTGGGCGGGCGCCGCCTTGGCCGGTGTCGCCGCCGGGGGCTGCGCCAGGACCGGCAGCGGTGCCATGAGCACCAGCGACATGAAGGCGGCGGAGACGTATTTCTGCGTCATGCGGGCGTGATCCTGTGACGGGCGTGAGGCTGGTTGATGAAACAGGGGTGCTGGCACGGGCTGCTCTATCGATACGATACACCAAACGGGCCGCGATAAAGAGAACAGGAATATGGTTAATGTAAGGTTATGAAAAATGCGGCCCGGTGGCCCGGCGCGGCTTCCATGCCCCTTCACAGCACGGTGATGCTGTGGAACACTCCGCAGGCCGCCGCATGCCGCACTGCATCATCCCGCAGGCATCATCCGGTACGGCCAAGAATCGAACGGTGCTAGAGACAGGAAGGTACTTCGATGATGAGACGATGCTTCGGCGTATTGTCGGCCCTGGCCATGGCGGTCGCCGCCTCCACCTCGGCGCTGGGCGCCGATCTGCCCAAGGTGACCCTGGCGATGAGCGGCTGGACCGGTTTCGCCCCGATCACGCTGGCGCAGAAGGCCGGCATCTTCGAGCGCAACGGCGTCCAGGTCGAGATCAAGAAGATGCCGACCTCCAACCGGCACCAGGCGATGGCGTCGGGCGACGTGCAGGCGATCACGACCACGGTCGATACCCACATCCTGTATGCATCGAGCGGCGTCCCGGTCACCCAGGTGCTGGTGCTCGACACCTCGGCCGGCGGCGACGGCATCGCCGCGCGGGACGGCATCGCGTCGCTGAAGGACGCCAAGGGCAAGTCGGTGGCGGTGCAGTTCGGCGGCGTCCCGCAGTTCTGGCTGGCCTACCTTCTCAAGCAGCAGGACATGAAGCTCGACGATCTCAAGCTGACCAACCTGGAGCCCAAGGACGCGGCCAACGCCTTCGTCGCCGGCCAGTTCGACCTGGCGGTCACGTACGAGCCGTACCTGTCCACGGTGCGGACCAACAATGCCGGCAAGATCATCGTCACCTCGGCCGACACGCCGGGCGTGATCGTCGACACCCTGGCGTTCCAGCCGGACTACATCGCGTCGAACCCCAAGGTGGTCCAGGCCATGGTCACGTCCTGGTTCGAGGCGCTCGACATGATCAAGGCGCAGCCGGAAGCGGCCTACCGCATCATGGGCGCCGACGTGAACCAGACGCCCGAGCAGTTCCAGGCTTCCGCCAGGTTCGTGCAGTGGTACGACCGCGACATGAACCGGACCTACATGGCCGAGACCCTCCCGAAATTCCTGAAGGAGGCCAACGACGTCATGGTGGAAGCCAGGCTGGTGCGCCGGCCGGCCGACGTCTCGACCATGGTCGACGCATCCTTCGTGAAGTAGGCGCGCAGCCGTTTCGATGCCGGATCTGTTCACTCCCCTCAAGCCGGTGCCCCCGGGGCGCCGGATCGCGCTGGGCGTCCTGGGCTTCGTCGCGGTGGTGGCCCTGTGGTGGGCCGTCACCGCCAGCGGACTGGTCAAGCCGCTGTTCCTCGCCGGCCCCTGGGACACGCTGAAGGCGGGCCACGCCCTGTTCTTCGAGTTCGGCTTCGCCGGCGACGTCCTGGTGACGGTCGGGCGGGTGTTCGGCGGCTTCCTGATCGCCACGGCGGTCGCGGTGCCGCTCGGCATCCTGATGGGCGCCTTCAAGCCGGTCGAGGCCTTCTTCGAGCCGCTGATCTCCTTCGCGCGCTACCTGCCGGCCTCGGCCTTCATCCCGCTCCTGATCCTGTGGGCGGGAGTGGGCGAGGCGCAGAAGCTGTCCGTGATCTTCATCGGCGCGGTCTTCCAGATCTGCCTGATGGTCGCGGTGATCGTCGGCGGCACCCGCGCCGAGCTGGTCGAGGCGGCATATACCCTGGGGGCGAAGAACCGCGGAGTCGTGCTCCGGGTCATGCTGCCGGCGGCGGCGCCCCAGATCTTCGAGACCCTGCGGCTGGTGCTCGGCTGGGCCTGGACCTACGTGATCGTCGCCGAACTGATCGGGGCCAGCGCCGGCATCGGATTCATGATCATCGACGCCCAGCGTTTCCTCGACACCGGGCAGATGATCTTCGGCATCTTCGTGATCGGGGTGATCGGGCTGGTTTCGGACTTCCTGTTCAAGCAGTTGAACCGGCACCTGTTCTCCTGGGCCAGCTGACGGCGGCGGAACTGCAATGAGCACCTTGGACATCGACGGCGTCGGGCGGGTGTTCCCCCCGGCGCGGCGGGGAGGCGCCGCCACCGTGGCGCTGCAACCGACCGACCTCGCGGTCACGGACAACGACTTCATCACCATCCTGGGGCCGTCGGGCTGCGGCAAGTCCACCCTGCTGCGCATCGTCGCCGGCCTGGACCTGCCCAGCCAGGGCCGGGTGCTGATGGACGGACGGCCGGTCGGCGGGCCGGGACCCGACCGCGGCATGGTCTTCCAGTCCTACAGCCTGTTTCCCTGGATGACGGTGCGCGACAACATCTGCTTCGGGCTGCGCGAGAAGGGCCTGCCGAAGGCCCGGCAGAAGGAGATCTCCGACTATTTCCTGGAGCGCGTCGGCCTGCGCCAGTTCGCCGACCATTTCCCCAAGACGCTGTCCGGCGGCATGAAGCAGCGCACGGCGCTTGCCCGGGCTCTGGCCAACGACCCCAAGGTGCTGCTGCTGGACGAGCCGTTCGGGGCCCTGGACCACCAGACCCGGGCGCTGATGCAGGAGCTTCTTCTGGGCATCTGGGAGGCCGACCAAAAGACCGTCCTGTTCGTCACCCACGACATTGACGAGGCGATCTTCCTGGCGAACCGGGTGGTGGTCATGACGGCGCGGCCCGGCCGGATCAAATGCGACATCCCGATCGACCTTCCGCACCCCCGCACCTACACGATCAAGACGACGCCGCGGTTCGCCGAGTACAAGGCCCGCCTGACCGAGGAGATCCGGGTGGAGACGATCCGGGCGGACGCCATGGTGGCGGGGTAGGGGATGTCATTGATATGCCGAGCCACCGAGCGCGGTATCCAGCAACGGCTGGGAACCGGCGGCAAACGGGTTCAGGATGGTCACGCCGCCAAGCGTCCGTCCCGTCTGCCCATCCTCCGACAGCAGCAGACGGCAGCCGTGACGCTTCGCCGTCGCCCACATCATGGCGTCCCAGAAGGACCATCCATGATGAACGACCGCATCCATCGCATCCGTCAGGCAAATGTCGTCCGCGGCGACCACGGGCAGCGTGTCGCGCCATTGTTGGACGATGGCGGTGGCGTGGGCCGGCTCGATCCGAAGCTTTGAGCTGGTGAGGGTTCGGAACAATTCGCCGAGAGATTGAAGGGTCAGCACGCAATCACGGCCGCGGATGCGGCGGACAAGATCTATGGCCTGCCGATGGCGGTCTCCGGCTTCCAATTGAACGGCGTAGACAAGGATGTTCGTGTCCAGGGTAAACCGCACGACGATTATCGATCGTACAGGGAGTCTCGGTCGAACTGCCCTTCACCAAGATGAACCCCTTCCTCCAGGGTTGCCAACAGGCGATCCCAAGCTGGGGCGTGCGACTTGTTTTCAGGGCCTTGCCGATAAGGCACGAGTTGCGCGATGGGAGCGCCGCGTCGGGTTATGATCACGGTCTCGCCTTCGGCAGCCTGGCCAAGGATCGTGGAGAACTGCCGGTTTGCATCGGCGGCGGACACGGTGCGGGACATTGTTCCGTTCCAGAAATAGTGATGTCACTACTATGGTTGTTTGACCGTCGCCGGTCAACCATGCATGGTGACGGGACCTGGACAGAACGGAGCAACCGCAGTGCCCTTCGCACCGCCGACCATCCGCCGATTCCTGATCGTGGCCGCAGCACTGCTGGTCGCCGCGATGCCGGCGCGGGCGCAGCTTGTCGGCCATGGCGGCATGGTCAAGGGGGTAGCCGTCTCGGCCGACGGCAGCCGCGCCGCGAGCGCCGGGTTCGATTATTCGGTGATGCTGTGGGACCTGCGGGCGGCGGCGGCCGTGGCGCTGATGCATGGGCACGAGGCGGCGGTCAACGCGGTCGCCTTCACGCCCGACGGCAGCCGCGTGGTCAGCGGCGGGGACGACGGGAAGGTGATCCTGTGGCGGCTGGGGCAGGGCGCTCCGGAGCGGGTCATGGCCGGGCACAAGGGGCGGGTCGCCGCCGTCGCGGTGGCGCCGGACGGGCTGATGGCGGCTTCGGCGGCCTGGGACCGCACGGTCCGGCTGTGGGACCTGGAGAACGGCGCCCAACTGGCCGAACTGACGGGACATGCCGGCAACGTCAACGCCGTGGCTTTCACGCTGGACGGCAGGTGGCTGGTCAGCGCCGGGGAGGACGGCGCGGTCCGCCTCTGGAACCGGTCCGACGGAACGGAGATCAAGGTCCTGGGCGGTGGCCTGCCGGTCAACGCGCTGGCGCTGACTCCCGATGGCCGGCGCGCCGTGGCGGGCGGGATCGACGGTACCGTCCGGATCTGGGACCTGGAAACCGGGACCGAGGAGGCCGGCCCCGTGGTCGGCGATCCGGCCCCGGTGCTCGCGGTGGCGGTCTCGCCCGACGGCTCCCTCGGTGCGGTTTCCGGGGTGGCCGGCGGCATCACCCTGTGGGCGCCGGAGGACGGGCGGGTGCTCCATGTCCTGGCGGGGCATCGCGGCCCGGTCTGGGCGCTGGCCTTCGAACCGGACGGCAAGCGGCTGCTGACCGCGGGAGGAGACGGGGCGATCCGCCTCTGGGATGCCGCGACCGGGCAGGAGATCCGCACCGGCGCCCCCCGGCTGGCGGCCTCCGACGTGCCGCGGGACGCGCAGGGGGAACGCGGGGCGGAGCTGTTCCGCCGATGCAGCGCGTGCCACACGGTCACGCCCGACGGCGGCAACCGGGCCGGGCCGACGCTCTACGGCGTGTTCGGCCGCCGGATCGGCACCGTGCCGGGCTATCCCTACTCCCCGGCGCTCCGGGACGGGACCATCATCTGGACCGCCGAGACTGTCGGCGACCTGTTCAAGCGCGGTCCTGACGTGGTGACGCCCGGCACCAAGATGCCGGTCCAGACCATCGGCAACGACGCGGAGCGTGAAGAGCTGATCCGCTGGCTGGAAAAAGTAACGGCGCCCCGCTGAACGGGGCGCCGCATACCAGTTGCCTCAGGGAAACCGGGCGATCAGCTCGCCTCGGCCTGCTTCTGGGCGCGCTTGCGCTCGTTGGGGTCGAGGTGACGCTTGCGCAGCCGGATCGACTTCGGCGTCACTTCCAGCAGCTCGTCGTCGGCGATGTAGGACATCGCCTTCTCCAGCGTCATCACGATCGGGTTGGTCAAGCGGACCGCCTCGTCCTTGCCGGCGGCGCGGATGTTGGTCAGCTGCTTGCCCTTCAGGACGTTGACTTCCAGGTCGTTCCCGCGGGTATGCTCGCCGATGATCATGCCCTGGTAGACCGGGACGCCCGGCTCGATCATCATCGGGCCGCGGTCTTCCAGGTTCCACAGGGCATAGGCCACCGCGGCGCCGTCGCCGTTGGAGATCAGCACGCCGGTGTGGCGCGACGCGATCGGGCCCTTGTACGGGGCGTAGCCGTGAAACAGCCGGTTCATCAGGCCGGTGCCGCGGGTGTCCGTCAGGAACTCGCTCTGATACCCGATCAGGCCGCGCGACGGCACGTGGAACACCAGGCGCGACTTGCCGGCGCCCGAGGGCTTCATCTCGATCAGGTCGCCCTTCCGCTCGGAGACCTTCTGGACGACGGTCCCGGAGAACTCCTCGTCCACGTCGATCACCACTTCCTCGATCGGCTCCTGGCGCTGGCCGGTGATCGGGTCGCTCTGGAACAGCACGCGCGGGCGGGAAATCGACAGCTCGAACCCTTCGCGGCGCATGGTCTCGATCAGGATGCCGAGCTGAAGCTCGCCGCGGCCGGCGACCTCATAGGCGTCGGTGCCGTCGGTCTCGCTGACCTTCAGGGCCACGTTGCCCTCGACCTCGCGGAACAGCCGGTCGCGGATCATGCGGCTGGTGACCTTGTCGCCTTCGCGGCCGGCCAGCGGGCTGTCGTTGACCGAGAAGGTCATGGCGAGCGTCGGCGGGTCGATCGGCTGGGCCGGCAGGGCGGTCTCGACGGCGGGATCGCAGATCGTGTCGGCGACGGTTGCCTTGGTCAGGCCCGCGATGGCGACGATGTCGCCCGCCTCGGCCTCGTCGACCCCGACGCGCTCCAGGCCGCGGAAGGCCAGCAGCTTGGAGATGCGGCCGGTCTCGATCACCTTGCCGTCACGGGACAGCGCCTTGATCGGCATGTTGGCGCGGGCGGTGCCGGTCTCGATGCGGCCGGTCAGGATGCGGCCCAGATAGGGGTTCGCCTCCAGCGTCGTCACCAGCATGGTGAAGTTGGCGTCGTCCTTGTTGGCGGCGACCTTGGGAGCGGGAACGTGCCGGCGGACCAGCTCGAACAGCGGCTTCATGTCGACGCGTTCGGCTTCCAGGCTCTCCGCCGCCCAGCCGTTGCGGCCCGAGGCGAACAGGGTCGGGAAGTCGAGCTGCTCGTCGCTGGCTTCCAGCGCCGCGAACAGGTCGAACACCTCGTCATGGACCTCGTGCGGACGGGCGTCCGGGCGGTCCACCTTGTTGATCACGACGATCGGGCGAAGGCCCAGCTTCAGCGCCTTGCCGACCACGAACTTGGTCTGGGGCAGCGGGCCCTCGGCCGCGTCGACCAGCACCACGACGCCGTCGACCATGCTCAGGATGCGCTCGACCTCGCCGCCGAAATCGGCGTGGCCGGGAGTGTCGACGATGTTGATCCGGGTGCCGTCCCACAGGACGGACGTGCACTTGGCGAGAATGGTGATGCCGCGCTCACGCTCCAGGTCGTTGCTGTCCATCGCCCGATCGGCGACCTGCTGGTTCTCGCGAAACGAACCGGACTGGCGAAGCAACACGTCGACGAGGGTGGTCTTGCCATGGTCAACGTGCGCGATGATGGCGATATTCCGCAGATCCATACCGAACTTCTCTGATGTCCCGGGTTGAGCCGCGGCGTACCGCGGGCAAACAAAAATGCCCGGATAAACACCTGGAGAATGGATCGCAGCCCTTCTCAGTGCCCGGGTCATGTTGCGGCGCAGTATACAGTTTGCGCCATGAACTACAAGCGGAACCGCCTGCGGCCATCTGTTCCCAGAATGGCAGGCCGTCCCGCTTGGGCATATAGAATGGGGAGGGATCCCAACGGTTTCAAGGGCAAGTCCCCGAAACCAGCCCGGATGAGGAGTTGCCTTAAGGAACATCGTCCGGCACCACTGTGTTTGCCAACCACCGTTTCGAACGGAGAGAACCCCTGAAGTCCGGCCTGCCCCCTTCCCGCAGTTCCCAGCCCCTTGCCGAACCTCCCGGGGGGCTGCGGCCCCGCCCCCGCGCGGCCATCACGCGCGGCGTCATCGGCTTGGCCCTGATCCTGGCGGTGGGCGGCATCGTCGCGGCGCCGGTCGTGGCGCAGCAGACCCCCTACGAGGTCAGCCTGACCGGAGTGGAGGACGGATCGCTCCGGGAACTGCTGGAGGGCACGGCGACCCTGTTCCGCCTTGCCGAGCAGCCGCCGCCGAGCCCGATCGGCTTGCGCCGCCGGGCCGACGCCGATCGGGAAAGGCTCCAGACGGCCCTGCGCTCGGTGGGATACTACGATGCCCGGGTCGAGATCGCGGTCGATACCTCGGTGGAACCCGCCAAGGTGGCGGTCACCGTGACGCCCGGGCCGGTCTACAGGTTCGACCGCATCGCAGTGGCCGGAGCCGGCGGCACGCCGCTCGAAGGAGCCCCGATCACCGCCGGGGACATCGGCATCCAGGTCGGCGGCCCCGCCCTGTCGGCGACCGTCGTCGATGCCGAGACCCGGCTGACCGGGCAGCTGGCGTCGCGCGGCTTCGCCTTCGCCAAGATCGCCGAGCGCCGTGCCGTGGTCGACCACGAGGCCCGGACCATGGACGTGACCTATACGGTCGATCCGGGACCTCTGACGCGCTTCGGCGAGGTCAGCGTCGAGGGGCTGGACCAGGTCTACGAGCAGCTGGTGCGCAACCGGATCCCCTGGGAGCCCGGCGACGAGTACCGGCCGGCCGAGATCGAGGACGCCAGGCAGGCGATCTCCGGCCTCAACGCGTTCTCGTCGGTCCGGGTCGGGCTGGCGCGCGAACCCGGGCCGGACGGGGTCACCCCGGTGACCGTGACCGTCGCGGAGCGGCCGCGCCGGGTGATCGGCGCCGGCTTCAGCTATTCGACCGAGGACGGTTTCGCGACCAACGTCTATTGGGGCCACCGCAACCTGTTCGGCGGGGCCGAGCAGTTCAGGCTGTCCGCCACCGTGTCGCGCCTCGGCGAGAACGACCTGACCGACACCGAGGCCCGGCTGAACGCGAATTTCCGCAAGCCGGATTTCTTGACTCTCAACCAGGCGCTGATCCTGGACGCGAGCCTGATCCGCGAACGGCCCGACGCCTATGACCGCGACGCCATCGTTCTGTCGGCCCTGCTGGAGCGCCAGCTGAGCGACCGGCTGACGGTATCCGGCGGCGTCACGCTCGAACAGTCGCGGGTCGTCGATCCGCCGGACACGACTACCGAGAGCACCCTGGTCGGCATCCCGCTGCATCTCAGCTACGATGCCACCGACGATCTGCTCAATCCGACCAGCGGGTTCCGCACCGACCTGCTCCTGACGCCCTATCAGCAGATCGGCGGCGCCGACGCCATCTTCACCATCGCCCGCCTCACCAACAGCGCCTATTACGATTTCCGGGGCGACGGCTGGTACGTCGCGGCGGGGCGGCTGTCGGTCGGCAGCATCTTCGGCTCCAGCACCACGGACATCCCGGCGGACAAGCGTTTCTATGCCGGCGGGGGCGGCTCGATTCGCGGTTACGGCTTCCAGGACGTCGGGCCGCGCGACGCGTTCGGCGACCCCGCGGGCGGGCGCAGCCTGATCGAGGTCGGCGCCGAGATGCGGGTCAAGGTGACCGATACCATCGGCATCGTTCCCTTCATCGACGGCGGCAACGTGTACGAGAGCTCGACGCTAGACTTCTCGGAAGAGCTGCGTTGGGGTGCCGGCATCGGCGCCCGATACTATACCGGTTTCGGCCCCCTGCGGCTGGACGTGGCCGTGCCCTTGAACAAGCAGCCGGGCGATTCCAGCTGGCAGCTCTATATCAGCATCGGACAGGCCTTTTAGGACTTCGCCTCTGCTATGATCCGGCTCCGGGGAGGCTGTTCGGATCACGGCGGTGCTGCGACATTACCATGCCAATCGAAGCTACGTCGAACGATTGCGCGGCGACCTGCCGCGCTGGGTCGAGCGGGGCTGGATCAGGACGGAGGACGCGGAGTCCCTGCTTGCCGACGCGGCGGCGGCCCGGCCCCGGCCGCCCGGCCTGTCCAGCCTGCTGGCGCTGCTCGGCACCGTCCTGGTGGCGGTGGGCGCGCTGCTGTTCCTGGCGGCCAACTGGCAGGGCCTGGGCCGCGTGTCCAAGCTCGCCGTGCTGTTCGGATCGCTGTGGGGCGTGCATGCCGCCGCCTGGGCCTCCCTGCGCACCGGCATGGAGCGGTTCGCCGAGGCGCTGCTGCTGCTGGGGGTGCTGCTGTTCGGCGCCGGCATCATGCTGGTCGGCCAGATCTACCACCTGCCGGCCGATCCGCCCGCCGGCGTCCTGATCTGGGCGCTGGGCGCCGTCCTGGCGGCCTGGGCCTGGCCGAGCGAGTGGGCGGCGTGCGCCGCGCTGGCGCTGGTGACGGCTTGGTTCAGCTTGGCCGCGCCGGACTCGCCGCTGCCGGTCTACCTGCCCTTCCTGCCGGTCTGGGCGGCGATGCTGCCGCCGATCCTGCGCATGCGCTGGATCATGGCTTACCATGTCGCGCTGGCGTCGCTGGCCTGGTTCATCCTGGTGACGCTGGCATCGCTGTTCTCCACGGCCGGCGCGGCGGAAGGGGACGTCCTGCGCCTGGGCAGCGCCATCGCGGCGGCCCTGCTGGCCGTGGGCGGCGTCCTGGCGGGATCGCCCTGGTCGGCGGCGTTCGGGACGCCGCTGGAGCGGCTGGCGCTGCTGGGCCTCGTCGCCGGAGCGTCGCTGCTGGCCCTGCCGGCGCTTCAGACCGACCTGTCCGCCATCGGCGAACCGGCCTGGGCGGGACTGGCGTTGCCGCCCCTGCTGGTCGCCGCGGCGGGGGCCGCGGTGGTGTGGCGCCGCGGCGGCGGGCTGCTGGCCGGCGGCGCCGCGGCGGTGGTCGCCGTCCTGCTCGCCGACGCGCTGGTTCCGCCGGAGAGCCACGGGGTTTCGCTGATCCTGCTGAACCTGGTCCTGGTCGGGGCGCTGATCGGCATGATCGCCGAGGGCTACCGCCGCGAGGACCGCTTCACCGTCAACCTGGGCTTCCTTGCCTTCGCGCTGACCCTGCTGCGGCTCTACTTCGACACTTTCTGGCTGCTGCTGGACAGGGCGCTGTTCTTCGTCCTGGGCGGGCTGCTGGTCATGGCGCTGGGCTGGCTGTTCGAGCGCAAGCGGCGGCTCCTGGTCGGCAGCCTCGGTGATGGGCCGGGCGGCGGCCCCGGCGGCAAGCGGAGTGCCGCGGCATGACCCGCGGCGGACGCCTGCTGACCCTGGCGCTGGCCCAGACCGCCGTGCTGGCCGGGCTGATCGGCTTCCGGCAGTGGACGCTGGAGACCGGGACCCCGGTCGTGCTGTCGATCCGTCCGGTCGACCCGCGCTCGCTGTTCCAGGGCGACTATGTGGAGTTCAACTACGATATCGGGCATCTGCGCCTGGACCGTCTGGTCGGCGACGACGATTTGGAACGCGGCGAGACGGTCTATGTGGACATCCAGCCGGGCCGCCCCGCCTGGCAGGCCACCGGCATCTGGCGCCGGCGCCCGGCCGCGACGCCGACCGGCGCCGTGCTCCGCGGACAGGTCAGGTGGGTGACCGAGCAGCAGTGCGAGGAATCGGGATCGGGCGAATCCGCCGCGATCGTTCCCTGCCGCATCGCGGGCATCCGCTACGGCATCGAGAACTACTTCGTCCCGGAGGGAACCGGGGCCGCCCTGGAGCGTCCGGCGGAGGGCGAACGGATCGACATCCGCGTCGCGGTCAACCGGGCCGGCACCCCGGCGATCTCGGCCATCCTGGTCAACGGCGAGGTCCGCCACGAGGAGGGGTTGTTTTAGAATTGGAGCAACCGCAGGTTCGATCGCTCACATCTTCTCCGGAAGTTTGAACGCCTCCTTCCGCTCGCTGTAGCGGTCGACCAGGTAATCGGCCCGGTCGCGCAGCAGCCAGGTGAATCGCACAAGCTCCTCCATCACGTCCACCACGCGGTCGTAGAGCGGCCCGGGAAGCATGCGGCCGGCCTCGTCGAACTGCTCGTAGGCCTTCGGCACGCTCGACTGGTTGGGGATGGTGACCATGCGCATCCAGCGGCCCAGCAGGCGCAGCGTGTTCACCGCGTTGAAGCTTTGCGAACCGCCGGAGACCTGCATCACCGCCAGGGTACGACCCTGGGTCGGCCGGACCGAACCCTCCGACAGGGGGAGCCAGTCGATCTGGTTCTTGAACACTCCGGTCACCGTCCCGTGCATTTCCGGGCTGCACCAGACCTGGCCTTCCGACCAGATCGACAGGTCCCGCAGTTCCCGCACCTTGGGATGGTCGGGGCCGACGCTGTTGGCCACCGGCAGGTCGCGCGGGTCGAAGACGCGCGTCTCGGCCCCCATCGCCTGCAGCAGCCGGTCCGCCTCCTCGACCAGCAGCCGGCTGTAGGACCGCTCCCGCAGCGACCCGTAGAGCAGCAGGATGCGGGGCGGGTGGGTCATCCGCGCGGCCGGTTCCAGCCGGGCGGGGTCGGGCTGCCTCAGCAGCTCCGGCTTCAGGGCCGGCAGCGTGTCGGGGGGAGGGGCAAGGTCATCCATGGCCCGGTCCGATCCGGTGGCCCTGCTCGTCCACGACCGGTTCGCCGTCCTCCTTGGCGAAGGCGCCCCGCTGCCGCGACGGCAGGATGTCCAGGACGGTTTCCGACGGGCGGCACAGCTTCACGCCGAGCGGCGTCGCCACGATCGGGCGGTTGATCAGGATCGGGTGCGCCATCATGGCGTCGAGCAACCGGTCGTCCCCCAGCTCCGGATCGTCCAGGCCCAGCTCGTCGTACGGCGTGCCTTTCCGGCGCAGCACGTCGCGCACGGTCACGCCCATCCGCCGGATCAGGTCCTTCAGCTCGTCGCGGCCCGGCGGAGTCTTCAGGTACTCGATCACCACCGGCTCCTCGCCGCTGTTGCGGATCAGGGCCAGGGTGTTGCGCGAGGTGCCGCACTTGGGGTTGTGGTAGATCGTGACGGTCACGAGTCCTGCTCCCGTTCAGCGGGTCCGCGCGCGGTCAGTTCTGCGCCGGCGGCGATGCCGGCGGCGCCGGCTGGCCGGCCTGGGGCGGCTGTTCCGACCCGAGCTTGCGGACGACCTGGGTCAGCCCTTCGCGCGCCTTCTTGGCCAGCTCGACGTCGGCGTCGGATGCCTCGTGGAAGAAGACGTTGAAGACGTTGTCCTGGCTTTTGAAGAACAGGATCGCGACGTTGATCTTGCCCTCGGGCGGGGTGCAGGAGACCATGGCGGTCCGCAGGGTCACCCGCGGCAGGGTCTCCACTGCCGCCGGGGTGGCGTTGAACTCGCCGCCGCAGCGCTGCTTCAGGGCGTCCAGGTAATTGGTCGTGAGCGTCGCGAAATCCGCGTCCGGCGGAGCCCGGTGACCGCGCACGCCGCCGAAAACCGGTCCCAGCCGCCACGCGAAATCGGCCGGGCGGCGGTCCTCCGGGACGTTCGCCAGCGACAGCGGCACCGCCTGGCGCAGGCCGGCGGCGTCGAGCAGCGCCCGCAGCCCTTCCGGCAGGATGACCGCGACCGGCTGGGCGCCGCCCGGGGCGCCCGGCTTCGGCCCTCCCCCCGTGACTGCCTGCTGGACGCAGCTGCGCAGGTCGCCCAGCGCCTTGGCCGTGCCGCGGAGCTGGAAGATCGCCGTGTCGGTCGGCCCCTGCATGATCAGGCGGCTTCCCTTGCGCATGCCCTCGTAGAGTTCGTCGTCCTTGCCGGTGGGGACCACCAGCAGGTCCGGCTCCATCGCGACGGCGGTGAAGTTCCGCTTGACCGTCTCGTCGACCCGGACGCTCATGGGGAACTTGGTCCCCTGGGTCATGCCGGCGCCGGGGATGCCGATCAGGATGTTGGTCTCCCCGCTGGGATTGCGGGCGAACACCAGGGCCAGCTTGTTGTCGAAGCGGTTTTCCGCGACGCAATAGACGAACTTGCCGTTCGGATCGGCCACGGGGCCGCCGCGCCAGTCGCCGATCGGCGCTCCGGTCAGCTGGGCGCCGCCCGGGGTCGATTGGGCGCCGCCCGGGGTCGATTGGGCGCCGCCCGGCGCCTGGGCCAGTGCCGCGGAGGGTAGGCCGCTCGACAGGCCGATGGCGGCGCCGAGCGCGAGAGCGAGAAGATGAGACTGCACGTTCAATATCCGGCTGCGCTAGGAGTTGGCGGCAGGCTATAGGGCCGGCCGGCCCGTCGCAAGGGGATTGCCCATAAAGTCCGGATCTGCGTCCAGCCGCCGCCGCAGGTCCGCGGCGCTCCCGGTTTCGGCCAGCCTGCCCAGCCGAAGCCAGGCGCCGAGGTCGGCCGCCTCCAGCGCGCGGGCCGCCGCCTGCTCCGCCAGCAGGACCGCCGTGCCTCCTGCGGCGATCTCGCGCACCGTCGCCATCACCTGCGCCGTCAGCAGGGGCGACAGCCCGAGGGACGGCTCGTCCAGCAGGAGCAGGCGCGGCTCCCCCATCAGCGCGCGGCCGATCGCCAGCATCTGCTGCTGCCCGCCGGACAGCTGCCAGGCCCGCTCGCCCGACTTGGCCCGGAGCTGGGGAAACAGGGCGAAGACGCGGTCCAGCAGAGCCATGCGCGCCGCGGCCGGCGCGAAGCTCGCCACTTCCAGGTTGTCGCGCACGCTCATGCCGGGAAAGACCCTGCGGCCTTCCGGCACGTAGCCGATGCCGAGACGGGCGCGCCGCTCGGGCGCCAGTCGGGTGATGTCGGACCCGTCGAGCAGCACCCGTCCCGCCGCCGCAGGCACCAGGCCGATCACCGCCTTCAGCAGGCTGGACTTGCCGGCGCCGTTGGCCCCCAGCAGGGCCAGCACCTCGCCGGGCCTTACCTCCAGCGAGACGCCGTCGACCACCGGGGCGCCGCCATGGGAAACCGACAGGCCGTCGAGGGCGAGGAGCGGCCGGGACGTCATGGTGCCTCCGGCCCGGGCGACCCGAGATACGCCGCGAGCACCCGGCGGTCGCGCCGGATCGCGTCGGGCGTCCCTTCGGCGATGACGCTGCCCTCGTCCAGGCAGGTGATCCGGTCCGCGAGCGGCAGCAGGAAGGGCATGTTGTGTTCCACGATCAGCACGGCGGCGCCGTCGTCCGCCGCCGCGCGGAGAATCCCGGCAAGCTCGGCCTGCTCGGTCTCGGTCAGGCCGGCGGCCGGCTCGTCCAGCAGCATGACGGCGGGCTGCCGGGCCAGCGCCCGGGCCAGCTCCACCCGCCGCCGCAGCCCCGGCGGCAACGTCGCGCAGGGCGTGCGGGCGAGGTCGGCGGCGCCGGTCTGGCGGAGGAAATGCATCGCGTGGGCTTCCGCCGTCCGGACATCGCCGTCGAGGGTGATCCGGGCCGCCGCCACGGCCGCCAACGCTTCCACCCCGGGCGGCAGGCTGGCGGTCTGGAAGGTCCGCGCGATCCCGGCTCGCGCGATCCCGTGCGGCGCCCGTCCGGTCAGTTCCACGCCCCGCACGTACAGCCTGCCGCCGTCCGGCTTTTCCAGGCCGGTCACCAGGTTGATCAGCGTCGTCTTGCCCGAGCCGTTGGGGCCGATCACCCCCAGGATCTCGCCGGCATCGATCGCCAGGCCGACGTCCCGGACCGCCCGGACGCCTCCGAAGGACTTGGAGAACCCCTCGACATACAGCACCGGCCCGCGGAAAGGGGCCGCCGGCCGGGGTTCGGGTGCCAGCGGGGCCGGCAGCGGGCGGGGCGGTTCCGGCAGCCAGCGCGCGCGCAGCCGTTCCGCCAGGCCGACCAGTCCCCACGGCGCCGTCACCACCGTCGCCAGCAGAGCCGCGCCGTACAGCAGCAGGTAGCCGCCCTCCAGCCCGCGGAACCATTCCGGCAGCTGGGTCAGCAGGACGGCGCCGGCCAGCGCGCCCGCGACGCGTCCCAGCCCGCCGATCACCGCCATGGTCAGGATCGTGACCATGACCGGGAACTCCAGCACCTCGGGCGACACCACCCGCTGGATATGGGCGGCGAGCGCGCCGGCGGCGCCCGCGTAGGCGGCGCCGAGGATGAAGCATTCCAGCCGCAGCCGGTCGATATCGATGCCCAGCGTGCGCGCCGCCGCCGGCGTGTCGCGCATCAGGGGGAAGGCCAGCCCGCGCAGGCCCCGCCCGATCCGCCACGCCGCCAGGGCGCCCAGCGCCACCAGGGTCCAGACGAACAGCGCAAGCGCCAAGCCGCGCCCCGGACGCCAGCCGAACAGCTCGACGCCCGGCACTCCGGCGATCCCGTTGGAGCCGCCGGTCAAGCCCTGCCACTCGACCGCGGCGAGCAGCACCACCTGCCCGATGCCGAGCGTCGCCAAGGCGAAGTAATGGCTTTCCAGCCGGAGCACCGGGGCCGCGACCGCCAGGGCCAGCAAGGCCGGCGCCAGGACCGAGAGCGGGAAGGTCGCCTCGAAGCCGAGGCCATACCGGCTGCCCAGGATGCCGGTGATATAAGCCCCGATTCCATAAAATGTGCCCTGCGCCAGCGACAGCGCGCCGGCATTGCCGAAAATGATCTGGTAGCCGATCACGGCCAGCGCGTAGACCCCGGCCACGGTCAGCACCCGCAGGCCGTAGGGGTCGGCGAACAGCAGCGCATAGGCCGCCAGGGCCATGCCGGCCGCCGCCAGCAGGGGCGTGGCCCCTCGGCCCGGAATGCCGCGTCCGGTAATCCTCGGGAGCCGGGGTTCAGGCACGGCTGCGGGCCGCCTCGCCGAACAGGCCCTGGGGACGCACCGCCAGGATCGCCAGCAGCGCCAGGTACAGCGCCGCCGTCGCCGCCGAATAGGACAGGGTGGCGGACACCACCACCTCGAACGCGGCGATCAGCAGCGCGCCGGCGACGGCGCCCGCGACCGATCCCCAGCCGCCGATGGTCACGGCGATGTAGGCCTTCAGGATCAGCCCGCTGCCCGAGGTCGGCGTCACGAAGAACTGGTTGGACAGCAGCAGCCCGGCGGCACCCGCCAGGGCGGCGCCCAGCGCGAAGGTCGCGGCGACCATCGCCGTCACCGGGATGCCGCAGGCCCGCGCCATCTCCGGGTCCTGGGCGGTCGCCCGCAGGCGCCGGCCCAGCTGGGTGCGGGCGAACAGCCAGTGTTGCCCCAGGATCAGCAGCCCGGCCACCGCCACGACCGCGAGCGACTGCTCGGGAACCAGGACTCCGGCGATATCAAGCGTTCCGCCGCCGAACAGCGGCGGCGCCGCCTTCGGTTCCGGCCCGAACAGCAGGGTGGCGCCGTTCTGCAGGATGATGCCGACCGCGATGGTGCTGATGAAGACGCTGACCGGCGGGCGGTGCCGCAGGGGCAGGTAGGCCAGCAGCGACACCAGCAGCCCCAGCGCCGCCATCAGCGCCGCCACCAGCGGCAGCAGCAGGATGCCGGGAAGGGGGATCGACCCCGCCAGGGCCACCGCCAGGAATCCGCCGGCCATGACCAGGTCGCCCTGGGCGAAGTTGACGGCCGAGGTCGCGTTCAGCACCAGCACGAAGCCCAGGGCGACCAGCGCGTAGGAGGCGCCCAGCGCCACCCCGTTGACCAGGAGCTGCGCGACACCCGTCACGGCGCCACGTCGTAGCGCTTGACCACCGCCGGAACGCGCGACGATCCGTCGTAGCAGACGATGACGGCGGAATGGGCCATGTTGCCCCTGCCGTCGGAGCGGTAGGTCATGGCGAGGCCCCGGTATATCCCCTTGGCCAGCGCGTTCCGCACGGCCTCCGGCGTGTCCGCCCCATCGGCCGCCGCGTCCAGCACCATGCGGATGCCGTCGTACTGGCCGAGCGCGAAGGCGTCGGGCTCGGTGCCGAAGGCGGCGCGGTAGTCGGCGGTGAAGCGTTCCATCTCCGGCGAGCCGCCCGACACCGGCGAGGCCGAGGTCTCGGCGCAGACGCCCTTCAGCTCGGCCGGCTCCAGCAGCGCCGCGGTCGAAGGCTGGTGCATGGCCGAGCCGGCGACGATCGGCACGCCGGGGTTCATGGCCGCCGCCTGCCGCACGAACAGCGCCGTCGGGCCGGAATGCAGGTGCAGGACCAGCACGTCGGGGTTGGCCGCCATGGCCTTGGTCAGCACCGGCAGCATGTCGCGGATGCCGGGATCGACGCCTTCCTCGAACACCGGCTCGACGCCCAGCTTGGCGAAGGCGTCGCGCAGGTGCGCCTGGCCGCTCTGGCCATAGGCGGTGGTCTGGTAGATCACAGCCGGCCGGCGCTTGCCAAGCTCCTCCGCCACGTAGCGGGCATGGGCGGTCTTGGTGACGCCATCGCCTGGGAAGAAGCGGAAGACCCAGGGATTGCCGCGCTCGGTGATCGACGCCGTGCCCGACACCGTGACCAGGGGAATGCCGTACTCGTCGGCCAGCGGCAGCATGGCGAGCATCTGGGTGCCCAGCATGCTGGCGGCGATCGCCGTCGGCGTGCCGCGCCCGGACGCCCGTTCCAGCGCGGTCACCGCGCCTTCGGGGGAGGTGCCGGTGTCGATCACCTCCGACCGCACCGTGAGCCCTTCTGGGGCTTGGCGGATCGCAAGGACGGCGCCGTTCCGCTGGCTGGTCCCTTCGAGCGCCAGGAATCCGGTGACCGGCACCAGCACCGGGATGTCCAGGTCGGCCGCGGCGGCCGGGCCGGCGGCGGACGACAGGGCGGCGAACGCGGCGGCGAACAGTATGGCCTTCCGGGCGGGCATCGTCGGTTTCCTTCCTCCGTGCGAAGCGGAAACCTGTGAGTGCTGCGACTTTTGCCTGGTCGGTCCCACGGGCTCCCTTCGCTGGCATGATCCAGATCAGGTTCTATGGGTATGATCTCAGCACGGGCTGATCGGCCCGGCACCCCAGCCTTGATGCCCCGACAGTGACAGTCCGGCACGGCCCCGTCAAGGTTCGGACCCCCTATCCGAAGGAGAGCCTGAAAACGTTCCGTCTAATACTTTTGATGTGGATCATTGCCGCTGCAACCCAGGCGCCCGATTGTCCGCGATTGCAACTGGGGGGATGACCAATGACCACTCGCGAGCTGTCCGACGCGCGGGCTCAGCCTGACGCGACCCCGTCCCCCGGCACATCGGTCGAGCTGGCGCTCTGGCGGATCGACGGCGCGACGCAGCGCTCCCTCCGGCAGCTCGGCCCCCATGTCAACACCGACCTGGACGGCATTCTCACCGACTTCTACGGCTTCCTGAAGCGCTTTCCCGAAACGGCGGAGCTGATCGCCGCGGAGGGCATGGTCGCCCGCCTGATCTGCGCCCAGCGGGACCACTGGCACAAGCTGTTCACCGACGGCATCGACGCCCGGTACGTGGAGCGGGTGCAGCGGATCGGGTCGGCCCACCACCGGGTCGGGCTGAAGCCGCGTTTCTACCTCTCGGCCTATTCCTTCATCATGGAGCGGCTGGTCCGCTCGGTGATCGAGCGCAACCGCTGGAGCCGGCACGCCGCGGCCGACCAGGCGGCGACGCTGATCCGCACCCTCCTGATGGAGGCGGAGCTGGCGCTCTCCGTCTATACCCACACCACGACCGAGCAGCACGTGACGGACGAGCTGCTCGACCTCGCCGACACCTTCGAGCAGGAGCTGGACGACGCGGTCCAGCTGGTCCGCCGCAAGGCGGAGGCGATGGAGACGGCCTCGACCGAGGTGCTGGGCGCCGCCCGCATGGTCAGCGAGGACGGCAACCACGTCGCCGAGGCGTCCCACGAGGCCGACGTCAACGCCCAGACCATCGCCGCCGCCACCCAGGAGCTTTCCGCTTCCATCGCCGAGATCTCGCGCCAGGTGGACCGCTCGACCGGGGCCGCCCAGGACGCCACCACCCGGTCCCAGGCCGCCCGCGACATCGCCAACAACCTGACCGACGTGTCCGACAGGATCGGCGCGATCGCCTCGCTGATCGAGAAGATCGCCAAGGAAACCCGCCTTCTGGCGCTGAACGCCAGCATCGAGGCGGCGCGCGCCGGCGAGGCCGGGCGCGGCTTCTCGGTCGTGGCGAACGAGGTCAAGCTGCTGGCCGACCAGACCAACGACGCCACCGGCAACATCCGCGCCGAGATCCAGTCGATGCAAAAGGCCATCGGCGACACGGTCAGCGCGATCGCGGACGTGGCCGGCCGGGTCGAGCTGGTCAACGACACCATCACCGCCATCGCCTCCGCCGTGGTCGAGCAGGACGCGGTCACCCAGGACATCGCCCAGACGGTGACCCAGACGGCCGACAGCGTGCGCCGGGTCCATGAGCGGATCGGCAGCGTCGCCACCCAGGCGGGACTGACCACCACGGTATCGACCCAGCTCCGCAAAAACACGACCGAGCTGGTCGAGCAGGTCGTCAACATCGAGAAGCGGGTGATCTCCAGCCTGCGCAACTCCCGCTTCGCCGAGCGCCGGCGGGCGATGCGCGTCACCGTGGACATCAAGACCGAATGCAGGGTGGACGGGCGGGCGGTGCCGGCCTGCGTCGAGAATATCTCCAGCGGCGGCGCCCAGATCCGCTTGGCCGCCGGGACCGCCGGGCAGAACGCCCCCGTTTCCTTCGACCTGCCGGGCATCGGCGACGTCACGGCCCGGGTCTCGAGCGTGGAGGGGGAGGTGCTCCATGTCCATTTCGGGGATCTCGGGCCTGCCGTCCGGGCCGCGCTGACCGAAGCGCTGGACCGCTGGCACCGGGGCGACGAGGCGCTGATCCAGACCGTGCAGGCGGCGGCGCGCCAGATCTCCGGCCTGTTCGACGACACCATCGACGAGGGCGGCATCGGCGCCGCGGCGATGTTCTCGACCGCCTACCAGCCGATTCCCGGGACCGATCCCCAGCAATACCTGACCGCCTACACGGACCTGTGCGACCGCCTGCTGCCGCCGATCCAGGAGGAGGTGCTGCAGAAGGAGGCCCGGATCGATTTCTGCGTCGTGGTGGATCGCAACGGCTATTTGCCGACCCACAACCGCAAATACTCGCAGCCCCAGCGACCGGGCGAGCCGGCCTGGAACGCGGCCAACTGCCGCAACCGGCGCCTGTTCGACGATTTCACCGGCATCGCCGCCGCGCGCAGCCGGGCCCCGGCCCTGGTCCAGACCTACCGCCGCGACATGGGCGGCGGCAGGTTCCTGCTGCTGAAGGACGTCAGCGCCCCGATCCTGGTCCATGGCCGCCACTGGGGAGCGCTCCGCCTGGGCTGCCGGCCGACGTGACCCGCCCGACCAGCCGGCCGCGCGTGCCGTCGTCCACGAAGGCCGCTTCCAGCGCCGTTACCGTCGCCTGCCGCAAATCGTCCTCCCGCCAGCCGAACGCCTCCGCCGCGACCTCGTATTCGCCGCCCAGGGTCGTCGCGAAATAGGGCGGGTCGTCGCTGTTGAGAGTGACCGCGCAGCCGGCCGCGCGCAGCCGGTCCAGCGGATGGTCGGCGTAGGAGCCATACACCGCGGTGCGGATGTTGCTGGTCGGGCAGACCTCCAGCACGATGCCCTCCCCGGCGATCCGGCGGACCAGGTCGGCATCCTCGATCGCGCGGACGCCGTGGCCGATGCGGCTGACCGGCAGGTTGTCCAGGGCGTCCCGCACGCTCTCCGGCCCGGCGGACTCGCCGGCATGGACCGTGCAGCCCAGGCCGGCGTCGTGCCGGGCGATGGCGAAGACCGGGGCGAAGTCGGCGGCGGACAGGTGGTTCTCGTCGCCGCCCATGCCGAATCCGGTCAGCAGCGGGTGCCGGTGCCGGGCGCAGGCCCTGGCGACCTCCAGCCCGCGCTCGACGCCGAAATGGCGCACGCAGGCGACGATCAGCCGGGCCTCGATGCCGAAATCGGCGCGGGCATCCTCGAACCCCTGCACGATGCCGTCCAGGTGGTCCTGGAACGACAGGCCGGCCATCGCGGCATGGTCGGGCGACGACATCACCTCCACATAGACGGCGCCCTCTGCGGCGCAGCGGCGCAGGTAATCGTAGGTCACGTCGCGATAGTCCCGCCCGGTGCGGATCGCGGACGCGGCGTCGTCGTAGGCCTTCAGGAAATGCAGGAAGCCGGTCCAGGCGAAGTGGCCCGCCTCCGTGAAGAGGCCGGGCGGCAGCGTCATTCCGTTGCGCTGCGCCAGCGCCCGGACCAGATCCGGCGTGGCGGTCCCTTCCAGGTGGACGTGAAGCTCGGCCTTGGGAATGCCCCGCGCGTTCATGGCACCATGGCTTTCGTGGTCAGTTCGGTGACCGGCCGGGGCGGCCGGCGGGTTTCCCGGTGAAGGATATAGAGCCCGCTGGCCGAGACGATCAGGGCGCCGGTGATCACCGCCGAGGTCGGCACGTCGGCGAACACCAGATAGCCGAACAGGACCGCCCAGATCATCGCCGTGTACTCGAACGGCGCCAGCACGGCGGCGGGGGTCGAGCGGAAGGCCTGGGTCATCATGATCTGCGCGACGCCGCCCAGGATGCCGACGGCGGCCAGCAGGCCGAACCCGGGCAGGTCGGGCGTCCGCCAGTCCGCGGCCATGCCGATCGCCCCGACCGCGACGCCGGTCAGCGTGAAGTAGCAGACGATCGCCGCGTTGGTCTCGGTCCGGCTCAGCTTCCGCACGAAGATCATGGCGAAGGCGTAGAACACGGCCCCCAGCAGCGGCACCAGCGCCACCGGGGTGAACATGCCGCTGCCGGGCCGGAGCATCACGACGACGCCGATGAAGCCGACCCCGACCGCGCTCCAGCGGCGCCAGCCGACATGTTCGCCCAGCATCGGGCCGGACAGCGCCGTCAGGAACAGCGGCCCCGCGAAATGGATCGCGTAGACGTCGGCCAGCGGCATGTGTTTGAAGGCGTAGAAGAAGCAGACCAGCGCGCTGGCGCCGACCAGCGACCGCAGCACGTGCCCGCCCGGCCGGGACGTCCGCAGCAGCCCGATGCCGCCCGACGTCGCCACCAGCACGCAAAGCGGCACCAGGCCGAACACCGAGCGGAAGAACACGATCTGGAACGTGCCGTAGCTGGACGACAGCCATTTTATCAGCACGTCCATCACGGCGAAGGCCACCAGGGCCAGGGTCAGCAGGCAGATCCCGCGCAGGATCTCCCCCTGGGCGCTTCCCGTTTCCCGGGGCACTGGCTAGCGCGCCAGCCGGCGGGCGATCGGCGGGCCTGCCGACGGCGCGGACTGTCCCACGGTGAAGGCGCCGCGGACCGCGTCGGCCGCGGCTTCGGCGGCCTCCTCGGTCCGGGCATGGACGATCGCCAGCGGCGCGGCGTGCGGGCCGGTCGGCGTACCCGGGCCGGCGACTTCGGCCAGCCCGACCGCCGGGTCGATCGGGTCCTGGACGCGGGTCCGGCCGCCGCCCAGCGCCACCACCGCGACGCCCAGCGCCCGCGTGTCGACCGCGGTGACGAAGCCCTCGTCGCGGATGCGGATCTCCCGCTGGAAAGGCGCTTCCGCCAGGTGGGTGTCGGGGTTCTCCAGCAGGTCGGCCGGGCCGCCCAGTTCCGCGACCATGGCGGCGAACCGCTCGGCCGCCCGGCCGGTGGAGATCGCTTCGTCCACCATCACGCGGCCGGCCTCCGCGTCGCGCGCCAGTCCGCCCAGCACCAGCAGTTCGGCGCTCAGGCCGGCGGTCACCTCGTACAGCCGCCCGTCATGGCCCGCTCCCGTCAGCAGGTCGATCGACTCGCGCACCTCCAGCGCGTTGCCGGCGGTGCGGCCCAGTACCTGGTTCATGTCGGTCAGAAGCGCCACCGTCGGCATGCCCGCGCCGGTCGCGACCGTGGCGATGCTGTCGGCCAGGGCCAGCGCGTCGCCGAACTCCGCCATGAAGGCGCCGGAGCCGAACTTCACGTCCATCACCAGCGCGTCCAGCCCCGCCGCCAGCTTCTTCGACAGGATCGAGGCGGTGATCAGGTCCAGCGACTCGACCGTGGCGGTGATGTCGCGGACGGCATAGACGCGCTTGTCCGCCGGCGCGAAGGCGTCGGTGGCCCCGATGATGGCGCAGCCCACGTTGCGGACCACCCGCTCCAGCGTCGGCCGGTCGGGCAGGGAGGCGTAGCCGGGGATGCTGTCCAGCTTGTCCAGGGTGCCGCCGGTATGGCCGAGGCCGCGGCCCGAGATCATCGGCACGAAGCCGCCGCAGGCGGCGACCACGGGGGCCAGGATCAGGCTGACCTTGTCGCCGACCCCGCCGGTCGAGTGCTTGTCCAGCACCGGGCCGGGCAGGCCAAGCGGCTTCCAGTCCAGTACGGTGCCGGAACGGGTCATCGCGCGGGTCAGGGCCACCCGCTCCTCCAGCCCCATTCTGCGGAAGAAAACGGCCATGCAGAAGGCGGCGATCTGCCCCTCGGTCACCGACCCGGCGGTGACGCCCTCGATGAAGCTCTTGATCTCGGCGTCGGAAAGGGTGCCGCCGTCCCGCTTCTTGCGGATGATTTCCTGGGGAAGGATGGGGGGGAGCATGGATCGTTCCGTATTCCTAATAACCGCTGGAGGATTTCTGCCCGGTCCCGCCGTGGCCCAGGTCCGCCAGCAGCGCGTCCAGCAGCCCGCTGGCGCCGAAGCGGAAAGTGGCCGGCGTTGCCCAGCCCGGCCCCATCACGGCATCCGCCAGATTCAGGTACGAGGCGGCCCCCGCCGTGTCCCGGATGCCGCCCGCCGCCTTGAAGCCGACCGGGCGCCCGCAGTCGCGGATAACATCCAGCAGGATCGCCGCCGCTTCCAGGGTCGCCGCCGGCTGGAGCTTGCCGGTGGAGGTCTTCAGGAAGTCGGCCCCGGCCGCCACCGCGTCGCGGCCCGCCCGCTCGATCAGGCCGGCGTCGGCCAGTCCGCCGGTCTCCAGGATCACCTTCATGAGGATCCCGTCGCCGCAGGCGTCCCGGCAGGCGCGCAGCACGTCGTGGGGAACCGTCCGCTCCCCGGCCATGAAGGCGCGCCAGGGCAGCACCACGTCGATCTCGTCCGCTCCCGCCGCGATCGCGGCGCGGGTGTCCTCGGCGACCTCGGCGGCGGGCGCGCCACCGCCCGGGAAATTGACCACCGTGGCGATGGCGACTCCCCGGTTCTCCAGAAGTCGTTTCGCCACCGGAATGAACCGCGGATAGATGCAGACAGCGGCGACGTTGCCGGCCGGGGTCACCGTCCGATCGCACAGCGCGGCGATTCGCTCGTCGGTGTCGTCGTCGTTCAGGCTGGTCAGGTCCAGCAGGGGCAGTGCCCGTGCCGCCGCATCCAATGTCGTCACCGGTCCAATCCTTCCAGGAATCCCACCACCAGCCGTTCCAGGTCCGCCGCCGCCGCCGCCGCCGAGCGCAGGGTCTGGTCGTGGCTGACCTCCCCGTCGCCCAGGCCGACGCCCAGGTTGGTGATGACCGCGCAGCCCACGACGGTCAACCCGCAGTGGCGGGCGACGATGCATTCCGGCACGGTGGACATGCCGACCGCGTCGGCGCCCAGCGCCTTCAGCATCCGGACCTCCGCCGGCGTCTCGAAGCAGGGGCCGAGCCAAGCGGCGTAGATCCCCCGGGCGAGGTCGATCCCTAACCCGACGGCGGTCGCCGCCAGATGCCCGGTCAGATCGGGGTCCCAGGCGTCCTTCAGCCCGGGAAACCGGGGGCCGAAAGCGTCGTCGTTGGGGCCGACCAGCGGGTTGGTGCCCTGCATGTTGATGTGGTCGGTGATCGCCATCAGCCGGCCGGGGCCGACCTCGGTCCGCAGCGACCCGGCGGCGCAGGTCAGGAACAGCGTCTCGCAGCCGGCCAGCTTCAGCGCCCGGATGGGCAGCCGGATCGCAGCCGGCCCCGCGCCCTCGTACAGGTGGACCCGCCCCTGCATGCAGGCCACCCGCTGCCCGCCCAGGGTGCCCAGGACCAGCCGACCGGCATGGCCGTGGACGCCGGGGCGCGGGAAGCCGGGCAGGTCGGCGTAGGAGATCGCGACCGCATCCCCGATCCGGTCCGCCAGCCCGCCCAGGCCGGAACCGAGCACGATGCCGACCCGGGGCGCGAACCCCGGCGCCCGCTCCGCGATGACCCTTGCGGCGTCCTCCGGGGAAGCGGCTCTGTCCATGTCTCTCTCCGCGTTCATCAGAAGCTCAGGTTCTCGGGGCCGAAGGACAGCGGCAGCAGTTCCTCCAGCGTCACCGTCCGGCGCAGCCCTTCCGGCCCGCAGACATGGATCTGCACGTCCAGCGCGCAGAACTCCCGCAGACGCTGGCGGCAGCCGCCGCACGGGGTGCACAGCATTCCGTCGCCAGGCGTGCCGCCCATCACCACCACCTCGACGATCCGGCGGTCGCCGCCCGCGACCATCATGCCGATGGCGCCGGCCTCGGCGCACTGGCCCTGGGGATAGGCCGCGTTCTCCACGTTGGCGGCGGCGTAGAATCGGCCGCCGTCGGTGCGCAGGCAGGCGCCGACCGGGAACTTCGAATAGGGCGCGTAGGCCCGCCGCATCGCCTCGCGCGCCAGCGGGATCATGGTGTCGAGACTGCTCATCGTTCCTTCACATAAGGTATGCCGCTGGCCTTGGGAGCCACGGCCTTGCCGACGAATCCCGCCAGCAGCAGCACGGTCAGCACATAGGGCAGCATCTGGATGAACTGCACCGGGATGATCCCGATTCCAGGGATGGCGACGCCCTGGAGACGGATCTGGACCGCGTCGGCCAGCGCGAACAGCAGGCAGGCGAACAGCGTCGGGGCCGGCCGCCACTTGCCGAAGATCAGCGCCGCCAGCGCCAGATAGCCCATCCCCGCGGTCATGTCTCGCACGAAACCGGCCCCCTGCGCGGTCGAGAGATAGGCGCCCGCCGCCCCGGTCAGCGCGCCGCAGATCACCAGCGCCTGATAGCGCAGCTTCGCCACGGAGATCCCGGCGGTGTCCACCGCGCTGGGGTTCTCGCCGACCGCCCTCAAGCGCAGCCCGAAGCGGGAGCGGTAGACCACCCAGGCCGCGGCCGGCACCGCCAGCGCCGCCGCATACACCAATATGTTATGCCCGCTGATCACCTCGCGGTAGAGCGGACCCAGCACCGGGACGGCGCCGCCCAGCATGTCGGCCAGGGGCAGGGCGAGGGACTCGAACCGCTCGCCCGCCTGGAGGATCGGCGTCTGGCCGCCCTGCTGGAACCACGCGAAGGCGAGGGTGGGGGTCAGCCCCGCCACCAGGATGTTGATCGCCATGCCGCTGACCACCTGGTTGCCATGGTGCGTGACCGTGGCATAGGCGTGGACCATGGACAGCAGGATGCCGGCACCGATCGCGGCCAGCAGCCCCAGCCACGGGCTCCCGGTGACCGAGGCGGCGGCCGCCGCGGCGAAGGCCCCCGCCAGCATCTTGCCTTCCAGCCCGATATCGACCACGCCGGAGCGTTCGGCGAACAGGCCGGCCAGGGCGGCCAGCACCAGCGGCGCCGCGGTCCGGACCGTGCCGTCCAGCACCGAGAGGAGGGTGAGGTAATCCATGGCAGACCGTCCCTTCCTCCCTCAGCCCGCAGCCGCCGGCTGGCGCGCGGTGCGCCGGAACAGCGCCTCGATCCGCGCCTTGAACAGGTTCTCCAGCGCGCCGGCGAACAGGATCACCAGCCCCTGGATCACCACCACCATCTCCCGGTTGATGTTGGGGAACTCGAACGCCAGCTCCGACCCGCCCTGGTACAGCGCGCCGAACAGCAGCGCCGCCAGCACGATCCCGATCGGGTGGTTGCGCCCCATCAGGGCCACCGCGATGCCGACGAACCCGACCCCGCCGGTGAAGCCCAGGATCAGCCGGTGATGCACGCCCAGCACCTCGTTCAGTCCGACGAAGGCGGCCAGCGCGCCGGAGATTGCCATGGCCAGGATGATGTTGCGGGACGGCGAGATGCCGGCATAGACCGCCGCCCGCTCGTTCTGGCCGACGGTGCGGATCTCGTAGCCCCAGCGGGTGTGCCAGACGAAGACCCAGACCAGCGCGCAGCAGGCCAGCGCCCAGACGAACGACAGGTTCAGCGGCGAGTTGGGAATGTCGATGCCGACCCAGGCCAGCGCCTGGTGCATGAAGGGCAGCCAGGTTGACTGGTCGAACTGCCGGCTTTCCGGCGATTGCTGGCCGGGGGCGATCAGCACGTCCACCAGCAGGTAGGTCATGATCGAGGCGGCGATGAAGTTGAACATGATCGTCGTGATGACGATGTGGCTGCCTCGCTTCGCCTGGAGATAGGCCGGGACATAGGCCCAGGCGGCACCGCCCAAGGCACCCGCCACGATCGCCACCACCGCCACCACCGGCCACGGCATCCCGCCGAGCGTCAGCCCGACCAGCCCGATCGCGAGCCCGCCGATATAGGCCTGCCCCTCGCCGCCGATGTTGAACAGCCCGCAATGGAAGGCGACCGACACCGCCAGCCCGGTGAAGATGAAGTTGGTGGCGTAGTACAGCGTGAAGCCGATCGCCTCCGGATAGCCGAACGAGCCGTAGAGCAGCACTTCCATCGCGGCCAGCGGGTTCTCGCCGATCGCCAGGATCACGAGGCTGGAGACCACCAGCGCCGCCACGAGGTTGAGCACCGGCAGCAGGGCGTTGTTGACCCATGCTGGCACCTCCCCGGGCTGCCCGAACCCTTTGCCGATGCCCTTCGCCGTCGTTCCCGATGCCATGCCGAGCGCCTGCCCCGAACGTTCCCCGTGCTCCCGAACTTGCCCGGTTCGACGGGGCGAGGCAAGCGGGATGGGCGGACGGAAATGGAACGGTCCCGAAACGGTCATACCCCTGTGGGTTGCCCCCTATGTATGGTTCCGCCGTGCGGCCATCATGGGAAAGGGAAAAGCATGCCAGTCGACACGCGGGATGTTCCGGAAGGGCTCATCCGCCCGGGCGGTGCGCCGCTCTACGCCCCGGACCTGTTCCGCCCGGCCTACCGCCCCGCCCGGGGCGAGCGCTGGCGGCTCGACGTCGCTCCGCTCAGCCTGTGCCCCGGCTACTGGAGCGGCGTGCAGGTCGTGACCGACATGGCGGTGCTGACCCGCACCGAGGGCACCGGCGAGACCGCGGGCCTGCGCACCTGGATGTCGATGACCCCCATGGAGATCGAGAGCCAGGAACTCGGCTGCCGCGCAGCATTCGGCCATACGGTGGTGATGGGCCTCGGCATGGGCTGGGCCGCCGCCAACGCCGCGCTCCGCCCGGAGGTCGCGGCGGTAACCGTGGTCGAGTTCGATCCGGAGGTCATCGCCATGATCGAGGCGGTCGGCGTCTTCGCCCAGCTCCCGCCCGACGCCGCCGCCAAGGTCACCGTCGTCAACGCCGACGCGCTGGCCTGGACGCCCGAAGCGCCCGCCGACACCCTGCTGGCCGACATCTGGCTGCCGCTCAACGGCGACGACCGGGTGGAGCAGGTTCGCCGCATGCGCGCCAACACCGGCGCCACGAAAGTCTATTTCTGGGGCCAGGAAATGGTCATCGCCCGCCGCGCCCGCGCCGCCGGCCTGCCCCTTGACACCGCGACGGTCGCCCGGATCGTCGCCGACCTGGACCTCCCCCTGATCGGCCCCGACCTCCCCGACTACCCCGACCGCATCGCCCGCGCCGCGGAGCGCTGGCTGAGCGAGGGGTAGGGGGCGCGAGCCTCCCCCCCGGGAATGTACGCGAATGTCATCAAACGACGCGGTGAAACGACATGGCGGGGACTGGCGGAGCGGGGCTTTACCCCAGGGGGATGTCATGATTCGTCTACATCCGTGGGGGCGGCGGCCGGGCACATTCGGACGGGTCCGCCGGTGCGGTTTCGCGGACGCGCGGCCCGACCGTCCGGCAAGGTAATTGCCAAGTGAAAGAGTTTTTTCGCGGGTAACAACACTCCCTTTTCGTCATGGCCGGACTTGATCCTGCCATCGTATCGCAGGTCTCACCACGGCTCCGTGGCCGGAGATGCCCGGATCAAGTCCGGGCATGACGACAAAAAGGAAGATAAAATACCTTAAGTATCACCTTTGGGTTGATTGGCAAGAGCCGTGCCGGACAGCCGTGGATCAAGTCCGGCCATCGTATTGCAGGCATCGCCGCAGCTCCGTGACCGAAGATGCCCGGATCAAGTCCGGGCAAGACTTCTTTTGGGGCCGGGGCAATGTACGCGAATGTCAACAAACGACACGGTGGGGCACGTGCTTCCGGTTCGCCGGACCAGCCACAGGCGCTTCCGACGCGGTCCCGCCAGCGTCGGGGTCCATATTCACGATGCAAAGATCCGGCGCGAGGCGCCCCCCGAAGCATAGCGGGAACTGGTGAAGGAATTATTTCCTTGGATATGCCCCGGCAGGTAAGGTGCGAACCGGACCGTCGGGCGATCGGCGCTCAACAGATACGGACCGGCCGAGTAGAGGCATGGCACCTCGTAGGTCGGCTACAGCGAAGCGGCAGCCGACAGCGACGCTCCGGCTTCGTCGGGTGCCGCTTCGCTGTACCCAACCTAAGGTTGAGAAAAATGTGGCCGACCCCCTTACATCGGCCGGAGCAATCATGCCGAGCGCGGGCTTGCCGGCTCCCGTCGAAGATCAGCGCAGGGCGGCGGACTACGGCTCGGGCACGCCGAGTAACTCGGCCAAGGCGATCAAGGCTTGCGAAAGCTCGGGCGTGCGCCCGTACTTCCGCAGCGCGACGGGCAACGCCTCAGCCACCAGCGCCCGCGCTCCCTGGGCATCACCGAGATGCAGGAGCATTGCGGCCAGATTGTTCATGCTGCCCAGGGTATTGGGATGCTCGTCGCCCAGCACCCGTCGGCGGAGCGCCAGCACCTGCTCGTGGAGCGCCCGGGCGCCGCCGTGGTCGCCCAGTGCGCTGAGCGTTGCGGCCAGATTGTTCACGCTGGTCAAGGTTCCGGGATGCTCGTCGCCCAGCACCCGTCGGCGGAGCGCCAGCACCTGTTCCTGGAGCGCCCGGGCGCCGCCATGGTCGCCCAATGCGCTGAGCGTTTCGGCCAGATTGTTCATGCTGGTAAGGGTATTGGGATGCTCGGCCCCCAGCCCCCGGCGGAAGAGCGCCAGCACCTGCTCCAGTAGCGCCTGGGCGCCGCCGTGGTCGCCCTGTGCGCTGAGCGTTGCGGCCAGATTGTTCATGCTGGTTAAGGTGTCGGGATGCTCATCGCCCTGCAGGCGTTTCGTTGCATCAACGGTTTGACGCCAGTCCGCCTCCGCGTCGGCGTAGGATCCCCGCTCATGATTGAAACGTCCAAGCCATCCCAAGAGCAAGGCTGCCGGGGCGTCCGGCAGATCTTCGGTTAAGGTGCGGGCGTGGGGGACCAGGGGCAGCAGGGTGGCATGGTTGCGGATGTCATCGGCCTTCTCCATCGCCTCGGTCAAGGCCGCCACGGCGGCCTCGCGCATCTCGGGCGGCGGCTCGCCCATGTGGAAGCGCACGGTGCGGCTGACCAGCACGTGGACCGACGCGGCATCGCCGGCATCCTCCCCGTCGCCCGATATGTGTTCGGCCAGAGCTTCCCGAGTGGCTTCACTGAGGGCGAGGGCAGCCTCGGCCAAGCCGTCGTCGCCGCCGGGCAGCCGGGCGAAGACACCGGCCGCCAGGGACAGGGGGATCGGTGCAGGGGCCAGCAGGGCGGCAAGATGCAGGAAGCGAAGGCCAGCAGCGTCCAGCCGGTCGATGCTGTCCAGCAGGGTGGCCGCGATCTGCTGCGCATGGCCGGTCGGCAGGTCGCCGGCCAGTTTGGCAGCCAGCTTCGCGGCCAGTTCCGTCGCGTCCTTCGCGGGATCGCGCAGCCGGTCGCGGAAACCCTGGTAGCCCAGCATCGCGACGGCGGCACCCGCCACATCGACCGCCAGGGCGTGGTTGCCGAGAAGCGCCAGGATTTCCCGCGCCGCCGCCTTTTCCGCGTCGGTGACCGGAATCCTTCGCTTGGTCAGAAGCTCATGGGCTTCGGTGTCCAACAGCAGCCTCAGCCGGTGGACGAAGCCTGCTCCGCCCGGCCCGGTGCCGCGGGTGGTGACCAGGGTGGCGCCGTTGGCGGTGGGCGCGCTCCAGGCGTTCAGGTCGGCCGGGCCGGCGTCCGGCGGAAGGTCGTCCACGATCCATAGGTAGCCGTCCAGGTCGGCCAACTTATCCTTCAGCGCGCCCTCGACCTCGTGCGGTCCCAGGCCAGCGACCGCGATGCCGAGGTTCCCGGCAAAGCCCTGCCGCTGCGTGCCCAGGTCCTGCCCCCTGGCGGCGTTGAGCCAGAAGATGCCGCCGGGATAGGCCGCGCAGAAGCGCCGGGCGTATTCCTCCGCCAGCAGGGTCTTGCCGATGCCGCCCATGCCCTGCACCTGGACCAGCCCGACGCTTTCGCCGGCGATCAGCGCGAGCCGGTTCTTCGACAGGCGCTCGTCGATCCGCCACATGTCGGGAAAACGGCCGACGAACCGGCTGGAGCCGGCGCGCGGGTTGCCGCCGTGCCAGCGAGGGCCGCCCAGCGTCCGGATCTCGCCGAAGCTGCCGGTCAGCCCGTCCAGCAGGGCGGCGGCCCGGGCGGCCAGTTCCTCCGCCGGGATGCCGCGCGCATCGACGTATTTCTTCGCCAGGATGTCGGCCGGATGGAGGTGCCCGGTGCCCGTTTCCGGGTTCAGCGCCAGGATGCGGCGCTCGACCGTCCTGCCGTCGGGGAACTCGTGCCGGGCGGCGATCAGGGCGGAGGTCAGCTCCCACTGGCAGGCGCGACGGGTGGGGTACGTGGCCGAGTACCAGGCCACCAGCATCCGCGCGCGGCCAAGCCCCTCCACGATCCGCCGCACGATGGAGTCGCCGTCCGTGATCTCCGTCTCGTCATGGAAGACGCGGAGGTTCCGGGCCTTCAGCGCCGTGATGACCGGCAGCGCCGCGTCGCGGTCGGCGTGGGCGTAGCTGAAGAAGATATCGTATTCCATCGCCCGCCCCGCCCGGAACCGCCCGGCCGCGACGGCGCCCAAGCCTTCAAGATCAACCGATGCGAGCATGATAGCAGCGACGGAACCCGAACGGGAGCATTATTGCGCCGAACCGTTCCGAAACCTGCGCATGGTTTGACATCCGCGCGAACTCGGATCAGAATTCGCGCGCCACACCATCCGGACGTGGCGGCCGAGCCGAAGAGCGGGAACTCCTAGGCCCGGCCTGACCATGAATGCCACTTGTCTAAGGCGAAACATCCATGGCTGCCCAGTTGATTAGCACAAACGGAGTGCTCGCGCTCCGGTCATTGTCACCCCCGCCGCGGCGACCCCGTTCGTCGCGGCGGGGGGCTCCCAACGTCCTCAGGCCGGCGGCGCGGGGGTAGCATCATGTCACAAGCAGGAAGGTACGAGGCCCGGTTCGACGCCGGGCTGGGGAATATGCGCGTGTTCGACGCCGACGCCGACGCCGCGCCGCTGACCGACGACGATGCGGTCTACCTCGTCAACATGCTGGGCGAAGCGGTGGACGAGATGGACCGCCGCGGCTTCGACCCCAACACGGCCCGATTCACCATCGACCGCCGGGTGCCGGCCGGGATAGCGGGAGGGGCGCAAACGTAATCCAGGTTCTTGCCACAGATTACGGCGATGGACAAAGATACGGCCCGGATCATCTGAGTATATCACCGTAATCCGTGGTTAAATCTCTTCCTCCCGGCCCGGTGTCGTACAGGGCAGGAATCTTGACTTAGCCACAGATGAACGCAGATGGACACAGATACTTATCGATTTCTAATCTGTGTCCATCTGTGGCCGATATTCTTACTCTTCCACGCCAACTTCGTCCAAGGCAGGCCAGAAGCGGCGCTCGGCACCGATGCCTCCCTTTGACACGGCCCATGGGATGCTTCATCATCCACCAACTGACTATTGGGATGATGCATCATGCGCTCCGGTGTCTTGGACACAATGCCGGCCAAAGTGAGGAGGGGCTTGAGGAAGCTTGGCGCCGACATCGCCGTGGCCCGCAGGAAGCGCCGGCTGACCGTGGCGATGATGCTGGAGCGGACGAGCCTGTCCAAGCAGACCTATCAGCGCATCGAGAAGGGCGACCCCGCCGCATCCATTGGCGCCTATGCGATGTGCCTGTTCGCGCTGGGCTTCAACGATCCCTTCGGCGACATCGCCGACATGCGGGACGATGATACCGGACTGCTGCTCGACAAGGAGCGCTTGCCGAAGCGGGTCCGCGTGCCGAAAGGGGATGGAGCGTTGTGAGGCGCGACGTGAATGTCTGCCTGGGTGACGCCGAACATCCGGTCGGAACGCTGTACTTCACCTCCGACTCACGGCGCCAGGCGAGCGCGTTCGAGTATCATCCGCGCTGGCTGGCCTCCAAGGAGCGCTTCCAGATCGACCCCGCACTGCCGCTTGTCCGCGGTGCCCAGTACCGGGGACGGGGAGGGTCGGAGCGGGCGTCGGTGTTCCACGGATGTTTCGCGGACAGCGAGCCGGACGGCTGGGGCATCCAGGTGATCCGGCGCGACCACGCGAAGTCCCTCAAGGAGGCGAGCAAGGGGGCGGCAGATGGCCGGCCGATCGCCGACCGTCCGCTAGACGGTCTCGACTTCCTGCTGGCGGTCGATGACGTGAGCAGGGTGGGCGCCTTGCGGTTCGAGGTCGGTGGCAAGTTCGTCCGGGTCCCGGATCCGGGCAAACGCGGCACGCCGCCGCTGATCGAGCTGGGCGATCTGCTGGCCGCCACCAGGGCCGTCGAAACCGGAACGGAAACCGCGCGGGACCTGGCCTATCTCCGGGGCAAGGGGACCTCGCTGGGCGGCATGCGCCCGAAATGCTCCGTCATCGACGACGACGGCGTGCTGAGCATCGCCAAATTCCCGAGCGTGGGAGACACCAGGGCGGTCACCCTGGGAGAGGTGCTTGCCCTGAAGCTGGCGAAGCTGGCCCGCATCGATGCCGCCGAGGCGCGGATCGTCCATTCCGATGACATCCCGGTCACGCTGGTCAGACGCTTCGACCGCGATGGCGGCAGGCGGTTCATGTATGCCTCGGCCAGGACGATTCTCCAGATCGACGACGATCAGGAGCACTCCTACACCGAGATCGCCGACGCCATCGTCCGGAACTGCCTGTACGCGGACCGGGACAGGGAGGAGATGTGGCGCCGCATGGCCTTCACCGTCCTGATCAACAACGTGGACGACCACATGAACAACCACGGCTTCCTGCACATCGGCGGAGGCAAGTGGCGGCTGTCGCCCGCGTTCGACGTCAACCCGTTCCCAGACAAGGCGCGCGTCCTGAAGACCTGGATTTCCGAGGAATCGGGTGCCGACGCCTCTATCGCCTCCGTGATGGCGGTGGCGAGCTATTTCAAGCTGAAGCCCGCGCGGGCGCGGGAAGTCCTGCTCGACGTGGTGCAAGCCGTCGGGCGGTGGCGCCAAGTGGCGAGCGATCCTGTCGTCGGCATGACGGCGCGGGAGATCGAGCAGTACGAGAACGCCTTCGAACACGGGGAGAAGGCGGCGGCGGAAAAGGAACTGCGCGCGCGGGTGCCCGGCGCATATCCCGTGCCGCCTACGGGGAACAGGGACACCGAGGGCCTGGATACATGATCATCCTAGACTCGGCTCCGGCGCGCTGCGGGACTCGCCGGTTATTGTCGCTGTCCGTGACCGGTTCCCTTCCTCCCGGTCCGGTGGCGTCCAGGGCAGGCAGGTTCATTTAGCCGCAGATGCACGCAGATGGGCTCAGATACTTATGTATGATCATCTGTGCCCATCTGGGTGATCTGTGGCCAATTTTCTTATCTTCCACTCCAACGCCGTCCAAGGCAGGCCCGAAGCGGCACCAGACGCATCGGCGCGGTTTGAACGGCGGGTCGCTCAATATTTCGTAGCGTCAAGGACGGCTTGGAACACCTCCTCGCGGCGCTTCATCTCCTTTTCCGTTTCGCCGTCCACCGGAACGGCCACCGACTTGCGGATGTCGGCAGGCGCTATGACCTCAAGGGTTCCGCCAACCCGACACCCCGACCCATGGCCGCGCGAACACGTCCCCATCACCCCTCCGCACTCCCGACCAGCCGCCATACCGGCACCGCGCCGATGCCCTTCAACTCGGCCGTGCCCAGCGGTTCCACCAGGAAGCGGTCGCCCAGCGCCGCCCGCGTGCCGGCGGAGATCGCGATGGTGCCGGGGGAGGCCCGCGATTCCAGCCGGCTCGCCAAATTGACCGTGTCGCCCCAGACGTCGTAGGCGAACTTATGCGTGCCGATCACGCCGGCGACCACGGGGCCGGTGTTCAGGCCGACGCGCAACCCCAGGCCGGGATGCCGGCGCAGGGTCTCCTCCATGGCCTCCATCATGCCCAGCGCCACCCGGGCCGCGGCGCCGGCATGGTCGGGCAGGCCGGCGGGGGCGCCGGCGACCGCCATGTAGCCGTCGCCGATGGTCTTCAGCTTCTCCACCCCGTGCCACGCGCACAGCGCGTCGAAGCGGGAGAACAGGCCGCCCAGCACCTCCACCACCTCGGTCGCGTTGCGGTCCGCCGCGAAGGCGGTGAAGCCGGCGATGTCGGCGAACAGGACCGTCACGGCGTCCAGCCGGTCGGCGATCGGACGCTCCCCGGCCTTCAGCCGCTCGGCGACGCTGGCCGGCAGCACGTTCAGCAGCAGCGCGTCCGACCGGGCCGCCTCGCGCGCCGCCGCACCCCGGGCGATCTCCGCCGACCAGTAGAGATAGACCACCAGCACGCCGACGCAGGCGGCGACGATCACCACGCCGGTCCGGACCTCCGCCAGGTTGGCGGCCGTGGCCGGGGCATAGGGCGGATGGCCCAGGCGGATCCAGACCTGCATGAAGACGATGACGCCGACGCACAGCGCGCAGGCGGCGGCCAGCGCCAGGCGCTCCGTGCGGGCGAACAGCAGCGCCGGGCCGGCGAACAGGCAGGTGGCGGCGAGCACGTCGATTCCCGTACCCGGCCCCAGCATCACGGTCATGACCCCGACGACGCCGCAGCCGTAAAGCACCATCCCCATCCGCCCGGCCAGCATCCATCCCGCCCGCACGCACAGCAGCGAGCCGACGGCCAGCGCCAGCAGGGCGCCGGTGATCCAGGCGGCCAGCCGGTTGAAGGCGGCATATTCCTCTCCCGGCCACGGGAACCCAATGCTTTCCAAGGCCATGGAGGCCGCCAGCACCGTGATGAGCCAGGCGAAGATGGTCGCGTTCCGCAGGGGGCCGGGGGGCGCGGCCAGCCAGCGGCGCCGGGCCGGGGCTGTCGCCAAGCCGGTCGCCAGGGGGCCCGGGGCGGCCGGAATGTCCGGAGTCTGATGCGCGGTCACGAACGGATCACTCCCCGTCGGTTGATCGGAGTCGCGCGCCACCGGCGACATTCCCGCCGATCATACAGCTTTCCGCCGCGCGGGGCAGGGGCGGCGGAGAGCACCGACTGGTTTGTTTCATGCCAAACAAACCAAGCGTTACCGCCCTTTTCGACAGACGGTAAAACAATAATCACGATATTGTGAACAACATCACGCGTTGGTGAGCGGATGTGAATTATAAAGCCCGCCGAGTCAGAACATTGTGGTGTGGATACGGACGCGGTCCGGAACTCCCCACCACTTGGCAGGGTTTCACGATGACTCGAAGCGCAATACGCCCGCTGATCGTCGCCTTGGCCGCCCTGGCGGCGGTCGGCTCGTTCTCACCGCCCGCCCTGGCGAAGGAACCGGCGATCTATACCGGGTTCTTCAGCAGCGTCGCGGTCGGCGGTTACGACCCCGTGGCCTATTTCACCCAGGGGAAGCCGGTCGAGGGCAGCAAGGAATTCTCGACCCGCTGGATGGACGCGGAATGGCGCTTCGCCACCGCCGCGAACCGCGACCTCTTCATCGCGGCGCCCGAGAAATACGCGCCGCAGTACGGCGGGTACTGCGCCTGGGCGATCGCCCAGAACAAGACCGCGTCGGGCGACCCGAAGCTGTGGAAGGTGGTCGACGGCAGGCTGTTCCTGAACTACGACCAGGACGTCCAGGAGCGGTGGGAGAAGGACATCCCGGGCTTCATCGCCAGCGCCGACCGCAACTGGCCCACGGTCCTGGGCAAGTGAGGAGGGACCGTCGATGACCGATCGCAGACGCCGGTTCCTGGTCGGAGCCATGTCCCTCTACATCGCCTTCGTCTTCGTGCAGTCGCTGTTCTTCAAGTTCACCGACAGCCCGGAGACTCAACACATCTTCGGGACGCTGGACGCCTGGGCCGCCGGACTGGGGTTCGCCGGGCTGTTCGCCCCGACCGGCCCGTTCAGCCAGTACGTCGTCGGCTCGGCCGAGCTGGTCGCCTCGGCGCTCCTGCTGGCCGGGCTGGTCACCGGCCGGGTGCCGCTCCAGGGGGCGGGAGCCCTGCTGGCCCTCGGCGTCATCAGCGGCGCCATCTTCTTCCACCTGTTCACGCCCCTGGGCGTCCAGGTGGTGAACACCGACGGCAGCCTGGACGGCGGCGAGCTTTTCGCCCTGGCCTGCGGAGTCTGGATCGCGTCCGCCGCTATCCTGGCGCTGCGCCGCGCCGACCTGATGGCGCTCCTGCCGTTCGGGCGGTCCGGCGCCCGCCTGGGAAGGAGCTGAGGGGATGCCGATCCGGCGCGACCGCTACGGGCTGGCCGTGACGACGGAGTTTCCCGCCACGGTCGAGGCGATCGACCGCTTCACCGGGGAAGTCCTGAGCCACGGCCGCGACGCCGGCCTGCTGCTGGCCGCCGCCGAGGCCGATCCCGGCTGCGCCTTGCTCCAGGCCTATGCCGGGGCGCTGTACCTGTTCCTCCAGACCTCGGAGGGGATGGCGAAGGCGGCGCCGTTCCTGGAGCGCGCCCGCGCCCTGGTTCGCGGCGCGTCCGAGCGGGAGCGGCTGATGGTGGCGGCCCTCGATGCCTGGGGCTCGGGCGCCGGCGACCGGGCGCTCCATCTGCACCGGCGAATCGCCCGGGACTGGCCGCGCGACCTGCTCAACCTGAAGCTTGCCCAGGTCCACCAGCTCAACCGCGGCGACCGGGCGGGGATGCGGGAACTGGCGGAGGCCGCCCTGCCGCATGGCTGGCGGGTCAGCTACGCCTGGGGCCTGCTGGCCTTCGCCCTGGAGCAGGCGGGGGCGCTGGATGCCGCCGAGGATGCCGGCCGCCGGGCGGTCGCGATGAACCCGGACGACCCTTGGGGCCAGCACGCCGTGGCGCACGTGCTTGAGGCGCGCGGCGATCCCGCCGCCGGGCTGGCGTTCCTCGGTCCGCTGTCCGGCACCTGGGAGCGCTGCTCCAGCTTCATGTATACCCACAACTGGTGGCACACCGCCCTGTTCCGCCTGGACATGGACGAGGCGGCCGCCGCCCTGGCCCTGTTCGACGGACGGGTGTGGGGCGTGCGCAAGACCTATGTCCAGGATCAGGTCAACGCCGTGTCCCTGCTGTCGCGCCTGGAACTGCGCGGCATCGATGTCGGGGGCCGGTGGTCGGACGTGGCGGCCCATGTCCGTCCGCGGATCGGCGACCGGCAGAACGGATTCCTGGACCTGCATTACCTCTACGCCCTGGCGCGGGCGGGCGAGGAGGAGGCGGCGGCGAGCCTGCTGGCGGGGATCGAGGCTTTCGCCCGGTCCGGTCCGGCGCCCAGCCGCCCGGTCTGGGGCGAGGTGGCCTTGCCCGCCGCCCGCGCCCTGGCGGCCCATGCCGGCGGCCGGTTCGCCGAGGCCGCCGCGACCCTGGGACCGCTGCTGCCGAGGCTGTACCTGCTGGGCGGCAGCACCGCGCAGCAGACCTGGTTCCACCGTCTCCACCACGATGCCCGGATGCGTGCCGCCGGCGAGTCGCTTGCCCGGACAGGGGCCTGCGCATGAGGTGCCGCTCGCTGTTCCGCGCCGCCGGCCTAATCGCCGTCGCCTTCGGCATGGCCGGGTGCGGCGTTCCCGGACCGGCGACGCCGGCGGCGGCGATGGACCCCCTGCGCCGCAGCCTGTCCCTCGACGGCCTTGCGGATGGAGGGGCGCCGGTGACGGTCAGCTACCTGACGGCGGGCGACCCCTCGGGAATCCGGCTGATCCTGGTCCACGGCACGCCGGGCGCCGCCGACGGCTGGGCCGACTTCCTGGCCGATCCGCCGCCGGGGGTCGAGGTGGTGGCGCTGGACCGGCCGGGCTTCGGGGACAGCGGGCCGGAAGGCGCGGTGACCGCCCTCGACGGCCAGGCCGACGCCGTCGCGGCGCTGCTGCCGGACGACGGCAGGCCGGCGATCCTGCTCGGCCATTCTCTGGGCGGACCGATCGCGGCCCTGGCCGCGGCGCGCCATCCGGAGCGGGTGAGTGCCCTGATCCTGCTGGCCGCCTCCCTCGATCCCGATCTGGAGCGGATCCACCCCATGCAGCGGGTCGGCGCCTGGGCGCCCGTGCGGGCCGTCCTGCCGCGCCCGATCCGCAACGCCAATGCCGAGCTGTTCGCCCTGAAGCCGGAGCTGGAGGCGCTTCGCCCCGAACTGGCGCGGGTCCGCTGCCCGGTCCTGATCGTCCACGGCACCGACGACGACCTGGTGCCCTTCTCCAACGCCGCCTACGCCGAAGCGCACCTGACCGGCGCCTGCCGGGTCGAGACCGTGGTTCTGGACGGCGCCGACCATTTCCTGCCGTGGAACGCCGCCTCGACCGTGCGGGCGGCGATCGCCCGGGCGGAGGGCATGGAATGCTGACAAGCCTGGAGGCCACTCTCGGGGCGCTGGTCGCCGCGTCCGCCGACCCCTGGGTCATCCTGCCGGCGCTGGTCCTGATCACCTTCCTGCTGGAGGACGTGGCGATCGCGGCCGGCGTGGCCCTGGCGCTCAACGGCACCATCGGCTGGCCCGCCGCCTTCCTGGCAGTGGCCGGCGGCATCGCGCTGGGCGACCTCGGCCTCTACGGCATGGGCCGGCTGGCGCTCCGGGTGCCGGCGCTGCGCCTGCGGCTGGAGGACGCCCGGGTCGATCGGGCGCGGGCGGCGCTCGACGGAAGGCTCGGGATCGCCGTCCTGGTCGCCCGCGTGGTGCCGGGCCTGCGGCTCGCGACATACACCGCCGCCGGCCTGCTCGGCGTTCCCTTCCCCAGGTTCGCGGCCCTGGTCGTCGCGGCGGTCGCGGCCTGGACCGCCGGGCTGTTCTGGCTGGCGACCGCGCTGGGGCAGGCGCTCGGCGAGCTGCTGGAACGCACCCTCGGCCTCGACCCCGCGACCGCCGTCGTCCTGGCGCTCCTGCCGCTCGTCCTCCTCGCGCTGTTCCTGCCGCGCCTGCTGCGCGGACCTTCCGCGGCTAAACCCGTCGATACCGGGGTGTCCCCATGACCATGCTCGCCGAACCGCCGTCCCCCCTCCCGGCACCGGTTCCCGGACGGAACAACCGCGCGTGGCCGGTGCCGCACGCCGGGATGCCGCCCCTGGACACGGCCGGGGACCCCCTCAGCGCCTTCGAGTTCTGGTCGATGCGCCGGTTCTACTGGCCGATCGCGCTCTATGCCCTGTGGCTGATGGTGCGCTACCGCGGCGTCACGCTGCCGACCGCGGCCAACCCGTCCTTCCCCGGCGGCGGCCTTGTCGGCGAGTCGAAATCGGCCATCCTGGACCTCGCCTGCGCGGCGGCGCCCGATCATGTCGCTCCCTTCGTCGCGATCGACCGGCCCGGCCGTCCCGACGACCCCATCGGCGAGGCGCTGGCGGCGGAGGCCGCCATGACCGCGGCGGGCCTTGGCTTTCCCGTGGTCGCCAAGCCCGACCTGGGCTGCCGGGGCGCCGGGGTGCGGCTGGTCCGCGATCCGGGGGAGCTGGCGGCCTATCTGGAGGGGTTTCCGGCCGGGGCGCGGCTGATCCTCCAGCGCCACGTGGCGTACGAGGCGGAGGCCGGCGTCTTCTACGTCCGCGAGCCCGGCCGGGAGAGGGGCCGGCTCGTGTCGCTGACCCTGAAATACTTCCCCTATGTCCATGGCGACGGAAGCTCGACCCTGCGCGAGCTGATCCTGGCCGACCCGCGGGCCGGGCGGGTGCCCCATCTCTACCTGCCGCGCCACGCCGCCCGCTTGGACCAGGTGCCGGAGGCGGGAGAGCCGGTCCGGCTCGCCTTCGCCGGAAGCCACAGCCGGGGCAGCATCTTCCGTGACGGCACCGCGCTGGTCACCCCGGCCATGACCGCCCGGTTCGACGCCATCGCCCGAGCCATCCCGGAATTCTGGTTCGGCCGGTTCGACGTGCGGTTCGCCGATATCGTGCGGCTCCAGGCCGGCGAGGACTTCGCCATCCTGGAGGTCAACGGCGCCGGGGCGGAGATGACCCATGTCTGGGACCGTTCCAAGTCGCTCCGGCAGGCCAGGCGCGACCTGATGGAGCAGTACCGCCTGCTGTTCGCCATCGGCCGGGCCAACCGGGACCGCGGGCACCGGGGCCAGGGCCTCGGCGAGTTCTGGCGGGCCTGGCGGCGCGAGAAGGCGCTGACGCCGCATTATCCGCCGACCCTGTGACCCCATCTCGCATGCGGCCGAACCGGAGTCGCCGAGCATGAACGTCGCCGCCATCTTCTCAAGCCCCCTCTGGTCCGCAAGGTGGCCGACGAGGTCGAGCGGCAGCGGGTCGAGCGCGACGCGGAACAGGACCGGCGCGCCCGGCTGGTCCGTCAGAGCCGGGAGGGATAGCGGGTTCGGGCCGCGTGGACGGCCTACTCGGCCGCCTCCTCGGTGATCCCGGCCATCATCAGGCCCAGCCGGCGCTCGGTCGCCTTGCCGGCCGGGATCTCGCCGACCAGGTGGCCGTCGAACATCACCAGGATGCGGTCGCTCAACGCCAGGATCTCGTCCAGCTCGACCGAGACCAGCAGGATCGCCTTGCCGGAGTCGCGCAGCTCGACCAGCCTTCGGTGGATGAACTCGATCGCCCCGATATCGACGCCGCGCGTCGGCTGGCCGACCAGCAGCACGTCGGGGTTCCGCTCGATCTCGCGGGCCAGCACGATCTTCTGCTGGTTGCCGCCGGAGAAGTTGGCCGCGCGCAGGTCCGACAGGGGCGGGCGCACGTCGTAGCTCTTCATCTCGGCCTGGCACCGGCTGAGCATGGCGCCCCGGTCCATCAGGATGCGGCCGTTGTAGCGGGGATCGTCATGGTAGCCGAGGACCGAGCATTCCGCGGCCGAGAAGGACGTCACCAGCCCGACCTTCTGCCGGTCCTCCGGCACGTGGGCGACGCCGGCGCGGCGCAGGCCGCGGGCGTTGAACATAGCCTTGTCGCTGATCTTCTCGCCGTGCAGCCGGATCGAACCCCCGGATATGGGGTGGATTCCGGCCAGGGCCTCCAGCAGCTCCGACTGGCCGTTGCCCGAGACGCCGGCGATGCCGACGATCTCGCCGGCGCGGACCGACAGGCTGACGCCCTTGACCCGGGCGACGCCGCCGCGGTCGACCACCGTCAGGCCGCGCACGTCCAGCACCACCGGGCCGGGTTCCGCCGGCTTCTTGTCGACCCGGAGCAGCACCTTGCGGCCGACCATCAGCTCGGCCAGCTGGTCGCGGCCGGTCTCAGCCGTCCTGACGTTGGCGACCACCTCGCCCCGGCGCATCACGGTGACCGCGTCGGTCAGCTCCATGATCTCGCGCAGCTTGTGGGTGATGATGATGATCGTCTTGCCCTGGTCGCGCAGCGCCCGGAGGATGCGGAACAGGTGGTCCGCCTCCTGCGGGGTGAGCACGCCGGTCGGCTCGTCCAGGATCAGCAGGTCGGCGCCGCGGTACAGCGCCTTCAGGATCTCGACCCGCTGCTGGAGCCCGACGGGAAGCTCGCCGACCACGGCGTCCACGTCCACCTCCAGAGCGTATTCCCGCTCCAGGCGCTCAAGCTCCTTGCGGGCGCGGGCCAGGCCGGGCGCCAGGATGGCCCCGCCCTCGGCGCCGAGCAGCACGTTCTCCACCACGGTGAAGGTGTCCACCAGCATGAAGTGCTGGTGGACCATGCCGATTCCGGCCGCGATGGCGTCCCGGGGCGTGCGGATATCGGCCGGCTCGCCGTTGACCAGCACGGTTCCGCCGTCGGCTCGCAGATAACCGTAGACGATGCTCATGATCGTCGACTTGCCGGCGCCGTTCTCCCCGATCACGCCGTGGATGCTGCCCCGGCGGACGGTCAGGGAGACGTTCTTGTTGGCGTGGTTGGCGCCGAACCACTTGTCGATGCCGGCCAGTTCCAGGGCCGGCGGCCCGCGGTCGGAAGGCGGGCCGCCGAACCCGCCCCGCACGATGGTGTCTCCCGCCCGCTTTCCGGTCATGCCGCCCGTCCCCGCCCGTTTTCCCGCCGACGCCTACTGCCCGCCGGCGCCTACTGCTTGTACGGCTGGACCTGAAGCTCGCCGGCGATGATCCGGGCCTTGGCGGCCTCGACCTTCTGCTTCATGTCGTCGGTGACGAGCGACTGGTTGTGCTCGTCCACGGCATAGCCCACGCCGTCCTCCTTCAGGCCCAGGACCCGCGAACCCGAGGCCCAGGTGCCTTCCTTGGCCGACTTCATGCAGTCATGGACGGCCACGTCCACCCGCTTGATCATGGAGGTCAGGACGGAACCGGGATGCAGGTGGTTCTGGTTGCTGTCCACGCCGATCGACAACTTCTTGTTGTCGGTCACCGCCTGAAGGACGCCCAGCCCGGTCCCGCCGGCGGCGGCGTAGATCACGTCGGCGCCGCGGTCCATCTGGCTCTTGGCCAGCTCGCCGCCCCGGGTCGGGTCGCGCCATGCGGCCGGCGTGGTGCCGGTCATGTTCTGGAATACCTCCGCCTGCGGGTTGGCGTGCTTGACGCCCTGCTGGTAGCCGGTCGCGAAGTTGCGGATCAGCGGGATGTCCATGCCGCCGACGAATCCGACCTTGCCGGTCTTGGACGCCATAGCGGCCATCATGCCGACCAGGAAGGAGCCCTCATGTTCCTTGAAGGTGATGGACTGGACGTTGGGCGCCTCGACCACGCTGTCGATGATGCAGAACTTGGTGTCGGGAAACTCCTGCGCGACCTTGCCCATGGCGCTCGCCTGGGCGAACCCGACGCCGACCACCACGTTGGCCCCGCGCCGGGCCATGTTGCGGAGCGCCTGCTCGCGCTGGGCTTCCTGCGTCACCTCGAACTCGCGGTACTCGATGCCGCTTTCCTTCTTGAACCGCTCGGCACCGGCATAGGCAGCCTCGTTGAAGGACTTGTCGAACTTGCCGCCCATGTCGAAGACGATGGCGGGCTGGAAATCCTGGGCATGCGCCGATCCCGGCGCCATGCCGCCCGCGAGGGCCGTTACGGCGCAGGCCGTGATGGACAAGGCGGCAAAAAGTCTTTTCATCGTTTACCATCCGCTCCCTGGATTTGTCCGGCTATTCCAAACATAGCGCCCGGTTCGCTTTGATTACAGGGGGATAATGACGCAACGGAGGCCGGCGCGCCGGCCGGGACCGGTTTGACCCGAACCCTTGTCCGATCCTTCATTGGAACGTCACAACCATGCGCTAGACTTGTTAGTCTATCTGTCTCCTTCGTGTTCCACCCGGATCGACCACCGATGAGCAGCCGTTCCATGCCAGCGAATCCCGCCGACCAGCTAGAACCCGACCAGCTCGAACCCGACCCGCTTGCCGCCGACCCGCTTGCCGCCGACAACGAATACACGCTGCTGGAGGAGATCGCGAACGCGGTGACCCACGGCATCGGGGCGGTGCTCTCCGTGGCGGCCCTGGTGGCCCTGGTGGCGCTCGCCGCGGTGAAAGACGACGTCCGGGTGCTGGTCAGCCTGACCATCTACGGCTCCACCCTGGTGCTGCTGTACCTCGCGTCCACCCTGTACCACGCGGTCCGGCACGCGCGGGCCAAGCTGGTGTTCAAGACCTGCGACCATGCCGCCATCTTCCTGCTGATCGCCGGCACCTACACGCCCTACTGCCTGCTCGTGATGGACGGAGCATGGGGATGGACCCTGTTCGCGGTGATGTGGAGCATCGCGGCCTTCGGCGTCGTATTCAAGATCCTGCACACCAACCGCTACGCCCGGCTGTCGCTGATGCTGTACCTGTGCATGGGCTGGCTGGGGGTGTTCGCCGTCGGCCCGATCGTCGCGAACATGGCGACGGAGGGGGTGCTTCTGCTGGCGCTCGGCGGGCTGGCCTATACCGGCGGGGTCGCCTTCTTCCTGTGGGAGAGCATGCCGTTCAACCACGCGATCTGGCACCTCTTCGTGCTGGCCGGCAGCACCTGCCATTTCCTGTCGATCTATTTCTACGTGGCGCAAGGGGCGGTTTCCGCCTGACGCCGCCCGGCATGCGCGGCGACGCCGCCGGCGCCCGGTTCGGCGGCATCGCGATCTCCGCGGGCATGTCCTGCGCCGCGATTCCCTGGGTCGGGGCGGAGCTGGCCCTGCTGGCGCTCGGCACCACCCTGCTGTCCGGCAGCCCGGAGCGCCGGGACGTTGGCCTGCAGGGCGAGCCGGCCTGACCCACCGGCGCGCGATGCCCGCGGCGGCCGGTATCATCGCCCCGTTCAGGAGATCGCCTCGCGAGCATGTCATATCCATGCACGCATCTATTTTGTATTAATTCGCCGAAAATTCCAATACACGTTGAAAGAGATGCCGGGAAAGGCGCACTGTCGGCCTGAAGAACGGAGCCGATACAACCATCATGGTCGTTTTGGCTTGCAACCCTGCTGTGATGCCATCACCGGCTGCAGTCGCATTCGGCGATACAGCCATTTCCGGGTTTCAGCATCGGGCGAGCCGTTCCGCGATTTTCAGGAGTCGGAGTGCCTTCATGGGGGGATTCTTCGGTTCGGTCACGAGCTTCGGTCTGTGGGCCAAGCTCTTCTATACGGGTCTGCTGCTGCTTCTCGCGGCCGGCCTGCTCAGGGAGTCCTGGCGCCTGTGGTTCGACAGGACGGTCGCCATCGGCCAGTTCACAAGCCAGGCCGACGGCGCCGCGATCCAGGTCGACGACGCCTTCACCCGTCGCATCCTGCAGACCCACGCTCTTTTCAAGCAGCGGCTCGCGGAGGAGCCGGAGCGGCGCCGGCGGCTGGAGCTGGCGAACCGGCTTCTCGCCGACATCGCCGTGATCCCGACCTATGTGCCGCCGGTCCAGGATAGCCGAAGCCTGCTCAGCGACGTCCAGGCCAGCGTCCAGGGCGTCAACATCGGCGCGATCCTCCAGTCGCTGCGCAACTGGGTCAGCCCGCCGAACGAGATCACCGGCCACCTGGCCCAGGTCAACGGGGCCGTCCGATTGATGGCCAGCTGGCCGGAGCCGCTGCGCCTTCCGAGCGGGACGCTCGCCGTCGATCAGATCCACCTCTCCGGCCAGGGCGACCCCGGCGAGGTGAGCATCGGCCTGGTCTGCCGGATCGTCTACGCGCAGACCAGGAGAGGCGGCAATCAGGGACCGGATGGCCAGTACGCGGATGTCAGCGAAGAGGTGTTCTGCACCTGGGCGCGCCTGTGGTGGGAACTGCGCAACATAGTGGATCGCAACGATCCCTTGTCGGCGGCCGGCTACGCCACGCAGGTGGCACCCCTTCGCCAGCGCCTCGACGCGATCATCGCCCAGGGCACCAGGTTCCCCGAATTCTACCTGATGCGCGCCGAGATCATCGAACTGGCCCCGGCCGACCAGAAGAAAGCGGACGACATCGCCCTGGCCGCGCAGGACCTCGCGCGCTACACCGGATTTCTGCCGAACAGCGTGCTCGAGGCGGCCAGGCACCGGCAGGCCGAGGCGCCTGCGCCTCCACAGGCCGCCGCGCCCGAGCGGATCGCCGACGCCGTGGACTACCAGCCGCCGCCATCCCTGGGCGTGGCCGAGCTCGGACCGGACCGGAACGCGCGGGTCACCATGACCGTCCTCGTGGAGGACAAGCACGGAGACCGCTTCATCGTTCTCCCCGACTACGCCCTGGTCGAACGGCCCGGACCCGGCGGCAAGGTGTCCGGCGTCGAGATCTTCCAGCCGGGCCGGAACGAGCCGATCGGCAGGATCGTGGGGCGTATCCCGGAGAACGGCCCCGGCATCGTCCTGGCGCAGGCGCTGGCCGCCGACCTGACGGGAGGCCCCGAGCGGTTCGCGGCGGCCGATCCGGCGGTCGGCGACATGGTCGGCGTGCAGGTCGCCGAATCGCCCGGAAGGCCGAGCGAGATACTGATGACGCGGCTTTCCGCGGTCGAGGCGGATATCGGCGACAGGTCGGCACGTTCGGGGAAGTTCCTCGTGGCCGAAAACAGGATCACCCGGGCGGGTGACGGCGGGGCTCCGGTCCTGAACGAGGCCGGCGAAGTCGTCGCCATGGCCTACGCGAGTTCGGACCGGCAGAGCTATTTCCTTCCGATCGTCCGGATGTTGGTGGACGCCGGTTACCACGCGGTGCCGGCCGGGCAAGGAACGAAGAAGGCAGGGGGCGCACCATGAGCATCGTTGTCATCGATCCGGGTCATGGCGGCTGGGAAAAGATCGGAGGTTCCAGCCCGAACAACGCCACGGGACCCACCGGGCTGCTCGAGAAGGACGTCACGCTCCAGCTTGGGCTGGCCGTCCGCGACGCGCTCGGCGGGACGGGACTCGACATCGTCATGACCCGCGAGACCGACCGGAACCTCGGGCTTGCCGGCCGGGCCGCGGTCGCCGCCGCGAAGAAGGCGGCGGCCTTCGTGTCGATCCATCTGAACGGCTGGAAGACCGCCGACGTCCAGGGGACCGAAACCCTCATCCACGATGCGGCCGGCCCGTCATCCCGCCGCCTTGCGGAATGCGTCCAGGCCGCCGTGCTGCCGGTCACCGGCCTGCGGGACCGCGGCGTGAAGAAACAGGCCCTGGGGGTGCTCAATCCGGGGAGCCACGATCCCGGCACCGCCGCCTGCCTGGTGGAGGTCAGCTTCATGACCCAGCCGGCCGAGGAGACGCGGCTGAGGGACGCCGGTTACCGAACCCGGATCGCCCAGGCCATCGCCCGGGGCATCACGGCCTACCTGGTCGAAGCCGGACGCATGCCCGAGATCATGGTGGCCGGGGAGTACGAGGACGGCTACGCCGCCGGGCATGCCTCGGCACTTCCCGAAAGCGGCCCCGTCGCGGTGCCGCAATCCCTCGCGATGACCATCCCCTTCATCACGGAGCCCGGAAAGGCGCACGTGCCGTTCGCGGACATCACCGACGGTCCCGTGCACGACAAGCGGCGCATGCTCCACGGGTGGCGCTCCCCCGAGATCATCATCGACCGCGACGACTCCATCCATGCCGTTTTCGTCGAGCTGATGGCCCGCCGCCGCCAGGCCGTCTGCAAGATCGAGGCGTCGGGCAGGGACTTCAGGGGCGGGTCCGGAGCATGGAGCGGAACCGGCTTCCTGGTCGCCAAGGGCGTCCTCCTGACCAACCACCATGTCGTCAACTCGCCGGAGGTCGCCGCCGCCGCGGAATGCGTCTTCGACTACGAGGTCTCGGACGTGGACTATGCCAAGCGCCGCGACGCCCTCCCGAAGCCGGGACGGCGTTTCCGCCTGATGCCCGAGAGGCTGTTCATCACCAGTCCGTTCGACCACGGGCTCGACTACACATTCGTCGCGATCGACGACGCGGCGGAAAAGGAGTTCGGCTGCATCACGCTGGAGCGGGCGGCCTTCACGGTCGAGGTCGGGGAGCGCGCGTTCGTCATCCATCATCCCCGCGGCAAGCCCAAGCGCGTTTCGCTGGAGGACAGCGGCATCCTGGGGATCGACAGCAAGATCCTGCATTACACGACCGACACCGAGCCGGGCAGCTCCGGCGCATCGGTCTTCGACCGCAACTGCCGGCTCATCGCCCTTCACCACGCCAGCCAGGCCAATACCGGGGGCCTGCGGCGCGAGAACGGAACGGTGCCGGAATTCGTCAACGAAGGCATCAAGATCGCGGCGATCGCCCTGGACCTCGAGCAGCGCGTCGCGACGCCCGCCGATGCCGGAGCCGCCCGGCGGGTTCTCGCGGCGATCGAGGGATCGGACTCCCTGTCCGGCTATTTCGGCGGACTTGGACGCCGCACCGGTGCCGTGGGAGTCGAGAACGTGGTCGACACCTATCAGGCGTCGGACCAGGACATCGATATTGGCTTCTGGAACGTCGAACATTTCGCGACGCGCTTCGGGGCGAAGCTCGACGACGTCGCACAGGCCATCGTCGATCTGCGCCTCGACATATGGGCCTTGAGCGAGACGTCGGCCGAGGCGACCCGGATGCTGGTCGACCGCATCGAACAGCGGTTCGGCCAGCGTTACGAGTGGCTGCCGTCGGAACCCGAGGGAGGATCGAAGCAGGCGACCGCGGTCCTCTGGAACCCGACCGCCGTGACCGGGCGGGCGGCTCCCTGGCCTGACGACATCGACTGGATGCTGCGGCAGGACTCGCGTGAATTCAGCCTTGCCGGCAGGACGCCGGAAGCGGTGCATGGGGCCGTGTTCCCGCGCTATCCGGCCCGGTTCCATTTCACCGCCGCCGGTTCCCGGGGGCCGGAAAGTGGCGCACCGTTCGACTTCTTCCTCGTGCCCCTGCACCTCAAGGCCATGGACGAGGGCAGTCTGAGGCGGCGGATGGCGTCCAGGATCCTGGCCTTCGCGGTCGAGCGCGCCGTCCGCGACCATGGCGACGACGCGGACTGGATCCTTGGCGGCGACATGAACGACGAACTGGCCGGCGGCGACTTCAAGGACCTGCTCGACGCCGATTTCTCGGCTCTCGGCGCGGCCGACGAGCAGGATGGCGCGTTCACCTATCTGAAGCGTCCCAAGTCCCTGATCGACCATGTCTTCCTCTCGCCCAACCTGAAGCAGGTGGCCGGTCCGGACGACTTCTTCATTCTCGCGAAGGACCGGACGTCTCCGATCGACTATCTGAAACGCCTGTCCGACCACCGCCCGGTGCTGCTGCGCCTCTCCTTGCCCGACCGGGGGCGGGTCGTGGCGGACTCCGAAGGGGTGATGGAAAGCCTGGACGAGGTCCTGCGCAGGGTTTACGGAGCCCGGAAAGGGTCAGGAAAGAAGGCGGCCCGGCTCGCCCGCGCCGACGTCTGAGCGGGAGCCTGTCCCGACGGGAGGCCGGCCACGGTGCCGGCCTTGCCCACCGGCATGGTGGTCCGGCACAGTGTTTTTGATTGGTTCATCGTAGGTCGGCCTCGGCCGAAGGCCGACGCCGACAGCATGGCCGGAGCGTTGACGCAAGGTGTCGGCGTTCGCCCTGACGGGCGAAGGCCGGCCTACCGCACTCCGCTCCGCCGGACGTCGTCGAAAACACCGTGCCGAGCCCGCCTAGCCCACCGGCAGGCCGCGGTTCCGCAGAAGCGCGTCGGTCTGCGGCTCGCGGCCGCGGAACGCCACGTAGAGCTCCATCGGGTCGCGGGTGTCGCCGGCTTCGTAGATGTCCTTCAGGCGGGCGGCGAGGCGGGGGTTGAACAGGTCGCCCGCCTCCTTGAAGGCGTCGAAGCCGTCGGCGTCCAGCACTTCCGACCACATGTAGGAATAGTAGCCGGCCGCATAGCCGCCGGAGAACAGGTGCTTGAAGTGGGGCAGCCGGTGCATCAGGCCCACTTCCTTCGGCATGCCCAGCCGGTCCAGCACGTCGCGTTCGAAGGCTTCCGGGTCCAGGTTGTCCGGGTTGGTCTGGGAATGGATCTCCATGTCCATCAGCGCCGAGCCGGTATAGGCCACCGTGTCGAAGCCCTGGCCGAACTTCCGCGCCTCCAGCAGGCGGCCCAGCAATTCCTCCGGGATCGGTTCGCCGGTCTCGTGGTGCACCGCATAGGCGCGGAGCGTCTCCGGCGCCGACAGCCAGTGCTCGTAGACCTGCGACGGGAACTCCACGAAGTCGCGCCGGACGGAGGTGCCGGACTGCGACGGGTAGCGCGCCTTGCTCAGCAATCCGTGCAGCGCGTGGCCGAACTCGTGGAACAGCGTCTCCGCGTCGTTGAAGGTCAGCAGCGACGGCCGGCTCTTGGCGAAGTTGCTGTTGTTGACGATGATCGGCGTGACCTCCTCCTCGTAGGATTCGGAATCGCGGTAGCTGCTCATCCAGGCGCCCGACCGCTTGGAGGCGCGGGCGAAATTGTCCTGGATGAACAGGCCGACATGCCGGCCGGTCTCCTTGTCCCTGACCTCGTACAGGCGGGCGTCCAGGTGATAGAGCGGCAGGTCCGCGCGCTCGACGAACGTGATGCCGAACAGCCGGGTCGCCGTGTCGAACGCCGCGCGGACCATGTTGTCGAGCAGGAAGTACGGCTTGATCTCGCCGTCGTCCAGGTCGTACCGGGCCTTCCGTACCCGCTCGGCGTAGAAGCGCCAGTCCCACGCCTCGATGGCGCCGTCGAAGCCGGCCTGCTCCGCCTCGGCCTGGATCAGGCCGCGCTCGGCGATCGCCTGGGCGCGGGCCGGCTCCCACACCTGGTTCAGCAGGTTCATGACCGCCGTCGGCTGCTTCGCCATGGTGTCGTCGAGCTTGTAGTCGGCATATGTGGGATAGCCCAGCAGCCGGGCCTGCTCGGTCCGAAGCGCCACGATCTCGCGGATCAGGTCGCGGTTGTCGGTCTCGCCGGCGTTGGCGCCCCGGCTGGTCCAGGCGCGGTGCGCCTTCTCGCGCAGGTCCCGCCGGGTCGAGAAGGTCAGGAACGGCTCCACCGAGGAACGCAGCAGGGTGATGACGTACTTGCCTTCCAGCCCGCGCTCGGACGCGGCCTGGGCCGCCGCCTCCCGCACATAGCCGGGCAGGCCGTCCAGGTCGGACTCCTCCAGGACCAGCTGCCAAGCCTGCTCGTCGGCCTGGACATGCTGGCCGAACAGCGTCGTCAGGGTCGCCAGCCGCTCGGAGATCTCCGCCATGCGGACCTTGGCCGCGGGCTCCAGGGCGGCGCCGCTCCGCACGAAGCCCAGGTGGCTGCGCTCCAGCAGGCGCATCTGATCCGGCTCCAGCCCCAGGTCTTCGCGCCGCGCGTAAAGGTCGGCGACGCGCTCGAACAGGGCCGGGTTGAGCGAGATCCTGGCGTTGTACTGCGCCAGCTTCGGGCTGTAGTCGCGGGCGATCGCCTCCAGGTGCTCGTTGGTGTGGCTGGAATTGAGGTTGAAGAACACCGAGCAAACCCGGTTCAGCAGCCGCCCGGCCGCCTCCATGGCCTCGATCGTGTTGGCGAAGGTCGGCGCCTCGGCCGAGGTGGCGATGGCGTCGAACTCGGCAAGGCCTTCCTCCATGCCGCGGTCCAGGGCGGCTGGGAAATGCTCGGGCCGGATCCGGTCGAAGGGGGAAAGCCGAACTCGGCGGTCCACGGCGTGAAGAACGGGTTGTCGGCGGACATCAAGGCCTCGTGATCAACTGGAACCGTGATGATAGCCGCTTCCCGCACCGACCACAAATCCCGGCCCGCAGGCCCGTGGCGCAGTGACGGTCACGAGTCCGGGAAGCCAAGCGCCGGCTCCAGCGCCTCGAAGCTCCGGTTCATCGCGTAGGCGGAGTTGAGCCACAGAGGGATATGGCCGTAATGGAACGAGATCTGGCTCTCCGCCTCCTCCTCGCCCAGGCCGGCGATGCCGGCGACGTAGAGGGCGGAGACCAGCCCGCTGCGGTCCGCGCCGGACAGGCAGTGGATCAGGACCGGCTTCTCCGCGGTCCGGAGGAGCGCCATCAGGTCGCCGAACTGGGCCACGGTCAGTTCGCGGCGCGAGGACATGCGGAAATCCATGTGGCCGATGCCGAGCCTTCGCGACGCCTCCACCTCGGCGTCGTACCAGGCGCTGCCGGTGTTGTCGCCGCGCAGGTTGATGATCGTCCTGATCCCGTAGTCCTTCCGGTACCGCGCGATCCGCTCCGGCGTGGGCTGGGCCGAGCGGTAAAGCTCGTCCGCCACCACGGAATGGAAATTCTCCCCGAGCAGGACGATCGCCAAGTGAAGCGCCGCGATGCCGAGACCGACCGACAGGATGCTGAGCAGGGCGACCGCGGCCGCTTTTCCATAGGATGAAAGAAACGATGCCGGCGGGCACGTCAGCGGTTTTTCCATGATTTTCCCGATGGTCCTTCCAATGTCTCCGGCCCATGCCGCAGGCCGGATCGGGGGCGGCGGTCCCCTCCGGTCGTCGCAGGGGACACCATCGGGCTGACAGGAACCTGACGGCGGTACGGGATCGTCTCCGACGCCGCCCATGCCCCGGCGCATCGCTCCCTCGCGTCGAAGGCGGATCATGCGGATACCGGTGGTCGAGGATCACCCCGCGCGGCGCGCTGGCGGGAGCGGGCATACGGGCGCAGGTAGGGAATGTTTTAGCAATAGGGTCGATATGGTTCCGCCTCGATCGGACGATGCCGCCCCTCCGGAACAGGGGCGGACGGCCAACCGAAAAGAATTCCCCGGAGCCGGACGGCATGCGCGCAACGGAACACGACGGCATTCCGCCGATCTTCCCCCTGGCCGGAAAGAAGGTCTGGGTGGCCGGTCACCGGGGCATGGTCGGCTCGGCCATCGTCCGGCGGTTGGCCGCGGAGGATTGCGCCATCCTGACGGTGAGCCGCGACGCGGTGGACCTCCGCCGCCAGGCCGAGGTGGAGGACTGGGTCGGGTCCCGCCGGCCCGACGCGATCTTCCTCGCCGCGGCCACGGTCGGCGGCATCCATGCCAACAGCACCCGTCCGGCGGACTTCATCCACGACAACCTGCTGATCGAGGCGAACGTCATCCACGCCGCCCATCTTGCCGGCGTCTCGAAGCTGCTGTTCCTGGGGTCGTCCTGCATCTATCCGAAACTGGCGCCCCAGCCCATGACCGAGGACGCCTTGCTGACCGGACCGCTGGAGGAGACGAACCAGTGGTACGCCCTCGCCAAGATCGCCGGCATCAGGCTGTGTCAGGCCTACCGCACGCAGCATGGCTGCGACTTCATTTCCGCCATGCCGACGAACCTGTACGGAATCAACGACAATTTCGACCCGATGAGCAGCCACGTGCTGCCCGCGCTGCTGCGCAAGATCCACGCCGCCATGCGTGACGGGCGGGATCGGGTCGAGGTCTGGGGGACCGGCTCGCCGCGCCGGGAATTCCTGCATGTGGACGATCTGGCCGACGCCTGCCTGTTCATGATGAAGCACTACTCGGGCTGCGATCACCTGAACGTCGGCTTCGGCAAGGACATCTCCATCCGCGGCCTGGCCGCGCTGATCGCGGACATCGTCGGGTTCGACGGCACCTTCGTCTTCGATCCGGACAAGCCCGACGGCCCGCCTCGCAAGGCGCTCGACATCTCGCGCCTGTCGGGCCTGGGCTGGAAAGCCTCGATCGGACTGCGCGCGGGCATCGCGTCCACCTACGACTGGTTCCTGGGCCATCACCCGGCGGCGGCGGAGCCGGGCCGGTAACGCCGCACCCTTCCGGCGGCATATCCCGTCGGAGTGGCGGCATGGGCCGGAGGGGGTCCTGTTTCTTTTTTCTCCCGGCTCGGGGCCGTCCTCGGCACGCTGACGGAGGACGGCGGGGCCGCCCGGGTCATCGCCCACCGGATCTTGGAAAGGGCCGGGACCCAGCGGGCATTCCTGGCGGTGGTGCTGGCCCGGGGGATCCTGCATCGGCACCTTCTGATTTCTGGGAGGGGAACCATGATCCGCCGCCTGGTGGCCGCCGTCCTGCTCATCTTCCCGTTCACTTCGGCGTCGGCGAGCGCCGACGAGCTTCGGCTCGTCGCCGGCGAACTGCCGCCTTACGCGTTCCACGTGCCGCCGCCCACGGTGGCCGAAGCCGGCGAGCCGATGGGCCTCGTCTACGAGGTCGTCCGCGAGGTCGCTTGGCGGATCGGGCACTCGGGCACCGTCGAGTTCCGGCCCTGGGTCCATGCCCAGGAACTGGCATCGACCCAACCGAACACCGGCATCCTGCCCCTGACCCGCTCCCCGGAGCGGGAGGACAAGTACCGCTGGCTGTTCAACGTGATCACGGACGACCTCGTCCTGGTCGGCGGAGCGGGAGTCGATGTCCGCGACCTGTGGTCGGTCAGGGACCGGCCCGTCGGCGTGCTCCGGCGCAGCGGGGCGGACGCGCTTCTGCACGGGCACGGCTTCAACCGGGTCCAGACGGCGACCGAGGAGTGGATCAATGCCCAGCGGATGAAGGACCGGCTGATCGACGCCTGGCTGGCCCCGCGCCTGATGGTGCTCTACGCCTACCGCGAGGTCGGCGGCGACGTCTCGGAACTCCATATCGGCCAGGTCGTGCGCCGGAGCGAGATATGGCTCGCCGCGTCCAAGGACATATCGGACCAGGAGGCCAGGCGCTGGCAGGACGGTTTCGAGCGGGTGCGTGCCGACGGCACCTACGACGCCATCCTCGCCCGCTACGTCCGGCTGAGGCCGGAGCCCGTCCCGGAGGGCCGGCGTTCCGTGGAGATCCAGTGGGTCAATTGAGGGTGCCGCACCCTCAGCGCCGAAGCCCGGCGAGCCAGCGGGCCATGACCGGGAACAACGCGGGGCTGCCGACCAGTTCGTGCCCGGCGCCATCGAACGGCACCACCTGCGCGCGCCCGCCGGCCGCCGCCGCGAGCGCCGTCGCGTGACCGTAGGGTATGGTCCTGTCCGCCGTGCCGTGCAGGATCAGGACCGGCGCGGCCACGCGGCCGATCTTGGCGGCATTGTCGAAACGGTCCCGCATCAGCAGGCGCACCGGGACGAAGGGATAGACGGGTGCCGCGACGTCGGGCAGCGACGTGTAGCCGGAGATCAGCACCAGCCCGGCCACCGGGAAAGAGGAGGCCAGCTCGGTCGCCGGGCCCGACCCGAGCGAGTTGCCAACGAGAACGGTGTGCGACGCGGGCACGCCGTTCGCGGAAAGCCATCCCATGGCGGCCCGGCCGTCGGCATAGAACCCGGCCTCGCTCGGACTGCCGGGATTCCCGTCATATCCCCGGTATCCCGCCAGCAGCAGCCCGTAGCCCTCGGCCCCCAGTCCCGCCGTGACCCGGAGCGAGCCGGACAGCCCGTCGGCATTGCCGTGGAAATAGACGAGGGTCGGCCTGCCCGCCGCGGCCGGCCGGTGGAGCGCCCGCAGGTCGAGGCCGTCCTCCGTGCGGTAGGCGACCTCCCGGAAGCCGGGGACGGCGTGGAGGTCGGGGGAGCCGGCGACATGTCCGCCCGGAAGATCATCGGCCGCTGCAGGGCATAGAGCGCGCCGACCACCACCAGGTAGAACCCGACCAGCGGAAGCGCGATGGATAAAAGCTTGCTCGACCACATCTCCGGTCCCCTCCCGAAAAGAACGCCCGCCCGCACCGCCGGCATGATCTGCGCCGTCGGGAGAGCCGACGCAACCCTCCGGCGCGCCGGCCTGTTGGTTTGGGATAAAACCGTCGGGCAAGAAGGAAGACACGCATGACGACCGACAGCTCCCCAGTCTGGTTCATCACCGGCTGCTCCACCGGCTTCGGCAAGGAGCTTGCCAAGCTGGTGCTCGACCGCGGATGGCGTGCGGTGGTGACGGCCCGCGACGCCGGCCGGGTGCGCGACCTGGTTTCCGGCCACGAGGACCGCGCGCTGGCGCTGTCGCTGGACGTGACCGACGCCGGCCAGGTCGCGGCATCGGTCAAGGCGGCGGAAGACCGCTTCGGCACCATCGACGTCCTGGTGAACAACGCCGGCTATGGCTACCAGGCCGCGATCGAGGAAGGCGACGACGCCGAGATCCGCGCCATGTTCGAGGCCAACGTGTTCGGACTGGCCGCCATGATCCGCGCCGTGCTGCCGGGCATGCGCGCCCGCAAGCGCGGGCATATCGTCAACCTCTCCTCGGTCGCCGGCTTCGTCGGGTTCCCCGGTTCCGGCTACTATGCGGCGACCAAGCATGCCGTCGAGGGGCTCTCAGAGTCGCTCGCCCGGGAGGTCGAGCCGCTGGGCATCAAGGTCCTGTGCGTCGAGCCCGGACCCTTCCGCACCGACTGGGCCGGGCGTTCCCTGAAGCAGACGCCGAGCCGGATCGCCGACTATGCCGAAACCGCCGCGTCGCGCATGCGGTCGACCGCCGACATCAGCGGCAAGCAGCCCGGCGACCCGGTACGCGCCTGCGCCGCCATCATAAAGGCCGTGGAAGCGGAGAACCCGCCGCGCCACCTCGTCCTCGGCGCCTTCGGCGTGGAGGCGGTGCGCGGCAAGCTGGCCGGCGTGATCGAGGAGATCGACGCCTGGAAGGAGACCAGCCTCGGCGCCGATTTCCCGAAGGAGTGATCGGGGCAGCGTCGGGGCCGGCGGGATCAGGGATGGGCGTCGGCGCCCTCCCGCGGCCGCCGGCCCAGCAGGCGGATGTCCGGGTTCCAGGTGCGCGCCAGGGCATCCGCCGCCTCGATCATGCCGCCCCGGCGCAGGATCGCCTGGCGGTGGCGCAGCAGGCGGGCCGACACGGCCTTTTCCGCCAGGTCCCCGCCCAGCATGTCGTCGGTGCCGTCCCGGCGCAGGCGGTGGATCACCTCCTCCAGCAGACGGCCCTCGGCTTCCGGTTCCTTGTGGTCCAGCGGATGGTTCCGCCCCAGCTCCGCCAGCAGCCGTTCCAGCAGCACCGCGCGGCACGACGGCGCCTTGCCGTCCCGAACCAAGCCTCCCAGCCGCGCCAGCAGGGGATTCGTGCCGGCGGCGGCAAGGTCCAGGCGGCCATGCAGCAGGTCGGCCAGCCGGCACAGGGACGCCGCGAGATGGCGCTGGGGGCCGAGCAGCTCCTTGACGATGTCGGCGCTGCCCAGCGCGTCGGCCGCGACGGCCTCCAGCAGCCCGGACAGGTGGGGGTCGAGACCGTCGGCCATCAGCCCGACCACCGCCTCCAGCTTTCCGCCGATCGACGGTAACCCCATGAGGTGGTCGCATAGGAGGGCGGTGAACACGAAGTCGTGGCGCTCCGAACCTTCCCGCGCCCTGACCCGCCGGCTGAAATGCTCCAGGGCCTGGGGGTCGAAGCGCGGCAGGCGGCGCTTCTCGCCGGCCAGGTCGCGCGCCTGGGACAGGCCTTCGCGGATCAGCGTCTCCAGCGCCCGGACCCGCTCCCTGGCGGGTACGCCCAGTTCCTTGGCCTGGGCCGCGGCGATCTGGTGGGTGGCCGTGTTGACCAGGCTGCCGGTGTCCTGGAGCTTCCGCAGATAGGTCCAGTTGTGCAGCAGTTCCGTCGTGGTGATCCGGTGCTTGTCCAGGAACATCCTGAACAATCGGCCCAGGATCATCCGGCTTTCCAGGCCATGGATGTCGTTCACCGTCGTGCAGGGGCCGACCCGCTCGACCTTGCCCTTCACGGTGATCGGCTTGTCCCGGACCGGCGCCCTCGTCTCGTGGAAGATCTCCGCCTTGGTCGAGTAGCCGGTGATCATGCTCCGGACGCGGACGATCCTGGCCTCCTCGCAGTCCCCGGCGGCCAGCAGGAGGCGGGCCGCCTCGATGGCCTCGGCCTCGCCGGTTCCCGAGCCGGTCTCGCGGACCACGCTCTCGATGATCCAGCGGCCCTCCCGGGAAACCAGGATCTCGTAGTGGACAATCCGACCCTTGATCATCTCCGCCCGCTCCGTTCGAACCGCGCCCGCTGTCGAACCCCATCGGACTACACCGAAATCTTAAACTTTTTGTTGCACTTAGAAATCGATGCAATCTTAGAACGCAGGAAGCTTGATGACTCCGCACGAGCTGCTGGCCATCATCGACAGGCATGACCGCTGGCTCTCCCGGCGCACCGGAGGCGCCAGGGCCTGCCTGGCCATGGCCGACCTCCGGGGGATGCATCTCGCCGACACCAACCTTCAGAGGATCAAGCTGTCCGGCGCGATCCTCACCGGCTGCGACCTGAAGCGGAGCGACCTGTCGGAGGCCGACCTGTTCGCCGCCGACCTGAAGGCGGCCGACCTGACGGGCGCCAACCTGCAACGGGCCGACCTGCGGGGCGCCCATCTCCGCGGCGCGCGGCTGCGGGGCGCCAATCTCCGCGACGCGGACTTCAGGGGCGGCGCCCTGCTCGACCACAAGGGCGGCAACACCCTGACCGTCCGGCGGTCGGACCTGCACGGCGCCGATTTCGACGACGGGCTGCTGGCCCGCGCCAACCTGTCGGGCGCCGACATGTCGGAGGCGAAGCTCAACGGGGCCGACTGCACGGGCACCCTGATGGCCGGCGTCAACCTCGCCAACGCCAGCCTGCGCGATGCGAATCTCGGCTCTGCCGATCTCAGGGGAGCCAACCTGAGCGGCGCCAACCTGTCCGGCGCATCCCTGAAGGATGCGGACCTGACCGGGGCGAATCTCCTGGGCGCCAGCCTGCGGAACGCCGACCTGACGGGGGCGGCCCTGGACGGCGTCGATCTGACCGGCGTCGACTGCACGGGCGCCAACATCCGGAGGAACGCCGACCAGTTCCCCCGGACGGTCCGGCAGAGCCTGGAAAGCCACTACGCCTGGGTCAGGAGCGGCGGCACCAAGGGCGGACGCGCCGACCTCGCCGGCCAGGACCTGTCCCACATCGACCTGACGCGGGTGAATCTCAGCGGGGCCAATCTCCGCGGGGTCGATCTGTCCCGCGCCACGCTCCGGGATGTCCTGGTCGTCATGTCGGACCTGTCGGATGCCGTCCTGCGTGACGTGGATTTCACCGGAGCGACCCTGGACGGCTCCAACCTGCGGGGCAGCGACCTGGGCGGCGCCAGGCTGGACCGCGCGAAGCTGGGGTCGGTCGACATCAGGAGCGGCGCCGACCGCGCCACCGGGCGCCGGTGGCCGGTCAACCTGACCGGGGCCAGGCTGGTCGGCGCGAGCCTCGTCGGCGCCAACCTCCGGGACGCCAACCTCGCCTTCGCCGACCTCAGCGGCGCCGACCTGACCGACGCGGTGCTGATCGACGCCAACATGGCCGGGATCGTCCTGGACGGGGCGAAGCTGGACGGCGCGATCCTGCCCGCCATGACGGACGACGACTGACGCCGCGATCGTTCCGGCGACTTGCCGTCCGCCGGCCCCGGCTCAGAAGGCGTAGCGGATGCGGCAATAGGGCATCTCGCGGGCGAGCATCTCGCGGAAGACGGCGATCATCCTGCCCTTGAGCGGCGCCCGGTAGCGGACGTTGACGGCGCCGTTCCCGGAGACCTTGTTCTCCTGCCAGCGCGGCGTCCACAGCGTCTCCTCGGCCTTGGGATGCCAGCGGAGATTGACCTCGTGCAGGCCCTCATTGTGGGTCAGGAAGATCACCTCGGCGGCGAGCTGCGCCTTCGCCCGCTCCGACAGCGCCGCGTCGACCTGCCGGAACAGCTCGGCATAGTCGGCGGTCCAGCCTTCGTAGGCGACCACCGGGCTGAAGTTCAGGTGGACTTCCCATCCCGCCCGGACGAAATCGTCGATCGCGGCGATGCGCTCCGGGATGGGGGAAGTGCGCACGTCGAGCGTGCGGGCCAGCTCGGCCGGCATCAGGCTGAAGCGGATGCGCATGCCGCCGGCGGGGTCGTAGGACAGCAGGTCCCGGTTGACGTACTTGGTCGCGAAGCTGCCCTTTGCGTTGGGCAGGCGGCGGAACAGCGCGGTCAGGTCGGCCAGGTTGTCGCAGATCAGCGCATCGACCGAGCAGTCCCCGTTCTCGCCCACGTCATAGACCCAGGCATGTTCGTCCACCTGGTTCGGCGCCGTCTTGGGTCCGGTCCGGGCGGCGTGGCGCTCGATGGTCGCGCTTATCCCCTCGATGTTGACGAAGGTCGTGATCGGGTTGGCGTAGCCCTTGCGGCGCGAGACGTAGCAGTAGGCGCAGGCCATCGCGCAGCCGTTGGAATGCGACGGCGCGATGAAGTCGCCGCTCCGCCCGTTGGGCCGCACCGACAGCGATTTCTTGATGCCCAGCACCAGCACGCCGCGCTTGGTGCGCACCCACTCCTCGACCTTGTCGCTGTCGCCGTGCAGGTCCGGGATGTTCCAGTGGGACGCGACCTCGACCCGTTCGGCATCGGGAAAACGCTCCAGGATCTGCCGGCCGCGCGGGTGGGCCGCGGCGGCCGGCTCCACCAGGATGCGCGCGACGTCGAGCGGCGGGACCGTCACTGCGGCAGGGTTCCCGCCGGGACCGCGCCCAGCCGCAGCGCGTCGCGCTCCAGGTCGTCAACGGCGAGGTTCTTGGCCTTGGCCTCCACCTCGAAGTCGGCCCAGGCCAGGTGCTCCGACACCAGCCGGTTGACCGCGTGGTTCCACATGCGTCGGGAATGCGCCCGCAGGTCCCGGGCCTTCAGCCCGCGGGCGCTCAGAACGGCATAATCGGGCAGTTCGTCCGCCGGCCAGCCGTCCAGCAGGTCCTCGCGCGAGACGCTGATATGGGCTATCGGGCGCACGCCGCGCCAGGACCGGCGGATCGCCCCGATGCGGGGATCGTCGGTCCGGATGTACTCGCCTTCCGATTTGACCCAGTGATGATGCAGGTCAAGGATGATCGGCACGGCGTCGGCCAGCGGCAGCAGGTCGTCCAGCCCGTACGACATCTCGTCGTTCTCGACCGTCACCAGGCCGCGGGCGTCCTCCGACAGCAGGGCCAGGCCGCGGCGGAATCCAGCGACTCCCTCCGCGCGGCCGCCGCCATGGATGTTGACGTGGGCGCCCTGCGGGTGCCAGCCGCCGGCCAGGCCCATCATCCGCAGGATGTCGGCATGGTATTCCAGCTCGTCCACCGAGTTCTTCAGCGTCGCCGGGTTGGCGCTGTTCAGCACGCAGAACTGGTCTGGGTGCAGGCCGATCCGGATGCCGGCCTCCCGCGCCTTCCGGCCGGCATGGTCCAGCGCGGTCTCGACCAGCGAGCGGATCGCCGGCTCGCGGTAGAGCGGCAGCCCGATGGCGTGGGTATAGACCGGCAGCAGCCCGCTGTTGATGCGGAGCAGGCGGCGATAGGACGGGTGGCCGGCCACCTCGGCCAGTTGCAGGTGCAACGACTGCAGGTTCCGGCGCAGCACCTGCTCCAGTTTCTCCGCCGCCCGGGCGGCGTCCAGCCGGCTCAGCGTCGCCACGGTGACGGTGCCGGGATTCATGCGCTTGGCGGTCCCGGCGTCGCCGTCGGGCGGAATATACTGGCAGCACCAGCCGAAACGGGGCAGGGGCGGGGTCGATGAGCTATGGGTCAAGAACCGGTCTCCAGGGCAGCGCAGGTCAATACATATGTGACCCGCGCGGCGCCCGGCCACCGGCGGGACGCATTCCTCCCCCACCTTCCCCGGCCGCGGAGCGGCCGGACGGCGTCAGGGAGCCGCGCTCGTCTTCAGGAAACCGCTCTCCGGATCGCGGATCACGGCCCCTTCGTCGAGAGCGACCTGCACCGATTCGTAATCTGCCACCAGCACGTCGCCCCAGTCGTCGGTCGTGACGTGCGGGTATGCTTCGTCGCTGGGCCGGACCGGCATCCCTTCGGGGCCGACCAGCTGAGCGATCCTTCGAGCGGCTTCATCCTTCCGGACGGATTCGTCTGCCATGATGATCTCCGGCTCTGTTGCGGTTCGAGCGGCATGCCTGGATGACCAGCTCAAACAGGCAGGGGAGAAATTGGTTGCATGGGCATACCGGCCATTCAACGTTTGCAGGCCGGCGATCGATACATCCAGATCGGCGGCAAGGTCCCGATGCCGTGGGCCACCACCTGCACCGCGGCCAGGTTCGGCCTCGCGGTGATCGCCCCCCGGCTCAGCCGGCCGCTGTCTCCCGGATCGACTGGCGCCAGTCCGCCACGAAGGCGTCCAGGGCGGCCCGCGCCGCCGTCCAGTCGCGGTAGGCCCCATCGGCGGCGTTGAGGATCGCGGCCCTTTCGCCCTCCTCGAACCGGCCCACGTGGAGCGCGCGTTCCTGCGCCTGCAGGAAGACGTTGCGGGCGCGCTGTTCCGCCATGGCGGCCTTCTGCCATTCCCTCGGCCAGTCCCGACCCATCGCTTCCCCTCCCGTGCAGGGCCGCCCCGCCGGGCGGCCAGGATCAATCCAGGGGGCCACCATAGCGGCAAACGCCGCCGATGCAATCGGGGCTCGCTCCGCCGGCGCCTGGAAATCCGCTCGGTACGGTCCGGATCGTGGCGGAATTTCGCCGGTGTCCCGCGGCCGGCGCGACATCGCGCGGACTGGCATGTTGATGGGGATCCAGCTCCGAACGGAAGATCACCCATGCCGGACCGCAGCATCGACCATCCGGGCAAGATCACGGCCGACCGCGACCGGGGCGGCGCCTCGGGATGAGGCACCATCGGACAGGAGGGCGACCATGAGCCGTCGGATCATTCATCGGGACACGCCGGCCGGCCGGGGGCGCCTGACCGCGCGCGCCGGGACGGACTGCGACAGGGCGGAGACACCGCCCGGCATCCGGACGCTGAGCGTCGGCACCGAGCGGTTCGGCCTGATCTCCGTCCCTCCCGGATACCGGCCCGGCCGGCCGTACCCGCTCCTGGTGCTGCTGCACGGCGCCGGCGGCGAGGCCGGGCAGGCGATCGGCTGGCTCCGGCCGGTGGCCGACGAGGCCGGGCTGATCCTGCTGGCGCCGCAGTCGGAAGGCTCGACCTGGGACGTGATCATGGGCGGCTACGGTCCCGACGTGAAGCGGATCGACGATGCGCTGGCCGAGGTCTTCCGCCGCTTCGCGATCGATCCCGACCGGGTCGCGGTCGGCGGGTTCTCGGACGGCGCGTCCTACGCCCTGTCGCTCGGCCTGACCAACGGCGGCCTGTTCCGGCGCGTCGCGGCCTTTTCGCCGGGGTTCGCCGCCCCGGCCGGCACCGACGATTCTCCCGGGTTCTACATCTCCCACGGGACCGGGGACACCGTCCTGCCGATCGACGCCTGCAGCAGGCGGCTGGTTCCGAGGCTCCGGGACGCCGGCTTCGACGTCCTCTACCGCGAGTTCGACGGCGGCCACACTGTGCCCCCTTGCATAGCGCGCGAAGCCGTCGGGTGGCTTCTGGACGACACCCCGTGAGGGACGATCCGGCGGGGATGCCGATCCGGGACCGGCGCGTTTCCGTCGGCGGCGTCGAACTCCAGGTCGCGACCGCCGGTCCGGCCGACGGCCCGCCCGTGATCCTGCTGCACGGTTTCCCGGAATCCCGGCTCGCCTGGCATCGCCAGATCGGCCCGCTGGCCGCCGCCGGGCTGCGGCTCGTGGTTCCGGACCAGCGCGGCTACGGCCGGTCCGGCAAGCCGGGCCGGGTCGGCGATTATGCCGTCGATACCCTGGCCGGCGACGTGATCGGGCTCGCCGACTCGCTCGGGATCGGCCGGTTCGCGGTGGTCGGCCACGACTGGGGCGCCGTCCTCGCCTGGCATCTCGCCGAACGGTACCCGGACCGGGTCGAGCGGGCGGCGGTGCTCAACGGACCGCACCTGGCGACGGTGCGCCGTCATGTGCTGAGCCACCCGTCCCAGGGGCTGAGGAGCTGGTACGTCGGATTCTTCCAGGTGCCCTGGCTGCCGGAAAAGCTGCTCGGCGCGCAGGGGTTCGCCGGGATGCGCCGGTTGATGGAGAAGACCGCCCGGCCCGGCACCTTCGCGCCCGAGGACTGGGCGCGGTACCGCGACGCCTGGGAGCAGCCGGGCGCGCCGACCGCCATGCTGAACTGGTACCGCGCCCTGCGGCACCGGTCTCGCTCGCCCTCGCCGCGGTCGATCGGCATCCCGATGCGCGTGATCTGGGGCGACCGCGACGCCGCCCTGGACCCACGGCTCGCAGAGGCCGGCGCGTCCCTGTGCAGCCGGTGCGAGGTGTTCCACATCCCGGAGGCCAGCCATTGGGTCCAGCATGAGGAGCCGGAGCGCGTCAACCGGCTCCTGATCGGCTTCCTGGTCCGGCCCCCGGCCTGACGGCCGCTACGCCTGGCCGCCCCGGATCATCGCTAAGTCTGATCGCGGCGGTCCTCGTCCTCCAGCTCCATGCGGGTCGCCTCCTTCAGGTGATTGAGCCGGTCGCGCGCCTCGTCGGCGCTGAAAGGCCCCTCCACGTCCATGCCGATCGCGACATAGTGCCCGTCGGGGCGGCTGATCGGCGTGTTGACGGGAAGATAAGCGTCGTCCGGGTCTTGGTTGTTGACGACGGTTCCGTTCCGGATCTCGATCAGGTTGGCCATCGCTGGGATTCCAGGGGATAGAAGGGATGGGATGTGCCGTCTGCGGACATCACCTCAACAGCCGCCGCCGCGTTTGTTCCCGGCCGGCGGTACGGAGAAGACGAGTTTGCCCCAACCCCTTGACCTCGGCGTCCGGCATGCCGATGCCGTCGTCCGCCGCCATGTTGTCCACTGTCCGCGACACCTCCCCTTACCGGGTCCTCTTACCGGGACCGATGCGAAGCCGCATCGGTCCCGGTCCCAACAGGCCGGACGCCGGGGAGTTTCCCCGCCGTCTTTTGGTTCGGAACCGTCTCCGCCCGTGCCTGTTTTCGCAGCACCTTCCCACCAACGGAGCGGTGACCGAAATGTCGAACCAACCACCTCCGGTACCTCCCGCCGGCCGTAGCGACAAGGGCTCGGGCGGATCCGCCCACGAAGGCAACTCCGTCGCCGACATCAAAGGCACGGGCGGGGCGCCGGCGAACCTCCGCGAGCAGGACCGCCAGGGCAACACCAAGCAGAACACCACCCATCAGGGCTACCAGCAGGATCGGTGACGATGTCGAGGAACACAGCGGACACCAACCGCCACCACGGCGGGCCCGGATCGAGCCAGCAGAACGCCGACAAGCCGGTGGACGATCCGAAGAACCAACCGGCCGGCTGGCAGCCGGAGCCCGGCCAGTCCACCAACTCCAACCGCAGCCGCGTCGGCACGGGCGGGGGCGAGCGGGACCGGCACCATACCCACGATCCCGCGACGAAATCCTGATCCGATCTTCCCGGGACCGGCCGGTGCTGCCATGGTCGGGAGATGGAGGAATTGACACCGCCCGACCCTGAAACGGGTTCCGCCGGACCCGGAAACGGCAGGCCGCTCCGCCGGCTGGTCGCCTGGAACATCCTGGAAGGGATGTTCCAGCCACCCGCCGGCGGATCGGTGCGCCGCGCGCCGGACGAAAGCCGGCGGCGTGCCGCCGTGGCCCTGGTCACCCGCCTGGACCCCGACATCCTCGTGCTCAACGAGGCGCTGTACTGCGAGGAGGCGTCCGGCCAGAGGGAGGATTATGCCGCGCTGTTCGGCTTTCCCCACGCCGCCAGCCGCCTCTACGACGGCTCCTGGGGGAACGCCATCCTGAGCCGGCACCCGATCGCCGATACCGTCTCGACCATCATCCACCGCGCCGGCGCCAACCAGAACCGCGGCATGCTGGCCGTCCGGCTGGGCTTCCCCGAGGGTGAGGCCTGGATCGCCACGTACCATCCCCACCCGCAGCGCCGCCCGCGCAAGCGGCTGGAGGACTATGCGGAATTCCTGCCCCTGCTGCCCGGCCCACTGCTGTTCGCCGGCGACATGAACGCCATCAGCCCGGAGGACGCCCCCGACGCGGCGGCCCTGGCGCGGGGCTTCGAGCGGTTCCGCGCACCCGACGTGGCGCGGCGGGAGGTCGAGCGCTTCGTCGAGGCCGGGCGGGTGCTGTTCCGCGACGTGGCGGCCCGTTTCGGCCTGCGCGACGCCATGCCGGCCGCGGAGCGCGGCTACACCATCCCGACACCCATGCTGAGCACCGACGTCTCCGGCGCGATGCGGATCGACTTCATCCTGGCCAACGGCGGCATCGCCGTCGACAAGGCCTGGGTCGTGCGCGAGCCGGAGGCCGACGTTGCCAGCGACCATTATCCGGTCGCCGCCGATTTCCGGCTGGCCATGCCGGGCGCCCCGGGTGTATCGGGCGCAGCTGAGGAGGAACGACGATGACCAGGACGATGACCTACGTGACCATATCGGCGGAGCCGCTGAAGGCCGTCATGCGCGAGATCGCGACCGCCGCCGGATCGAGCCGGCGCGAGGCCGGGCTGGTGGCCGACCATCTGGTCGAGGCCAACCTCACCGGTCACGATTCCCACGGCGTGGGCATGATGCCGCGCTATGTCGAGGTGTTCCTGGCCGGCGACCTCAAGGTCAACCAGCACGTGACCCCGGTCACCGACGCCGGCGCGCTGCTGACCCTCGACGGCAACGCCGGCTTCGGCCAGGTCATGGCCTTCGAGGCCATGGAGCAGGGAATCGAGCGCGCCGCCCGGCATGGCGTCGCCGTGGTCGGGCTCTCCAACAGCCACCATATCGGCCGCATCGGCCACTGGGCCGAGCAGTGCATCCGGGCCGGCTACGTATCGATGCATTATGTCAACGTCATCAGCGAGCCGGTGGTGGCGCCGTTCGGCGGCCGCGACGCCCGCTTCGTCACCAACCCGTTCTGCGTCGGAATCCCGCTGCCGGGCCGGGAGCCGGTGCTGCTGGACTTCGCGACCAGCCGGATCGCCATGGGCAAGGTGCGCGTTGCCATGAACAAGGGCGAGCAGGTCAAGCCGGAGACCCTGCTCGATCACCGCGGCGAGCCGACCACCGATCCCAACGAGCTGTTCGCCGAACCCCACGGCGCCATCCTGCCCTTCGGCGAGCACAAGGGCTTCGGGCTGGCTGTCGTCTGCGAATTGCTGGGCGGGGCGCTGACCGGCGGCGGCACGCTCCACTACAAGCCGTCGAGCCGCGCCATCATCAACAACATGCTGTCGATCATCATCGACCCGAATCGCCTGGGCACCGCCGCCAACCTCTCGTCCGAGACCGCCGAGTTCGTGAAATGGGTCAAGGAATCCCCGGTCGCCCGGGGCGTGGACCGCATCAAGGTGGCCGGCGAGCCGGAGCAGGAGTCCCGCCGCCGCCGCGGCGCCGAGGGCATTCCCATCGACGCGACCACCTGGGGCGAGATCATCGACGCCGCCGCCCAGCTCGGGCTGAAGCGCCCGGACATCGAGCGGCTGGCGGAACTTCCCTGACCTCCGGCGGAAGGAACAGGAAGACACCCATGCTGATCGACGAACGCTTCGCCGGACCCCTCCTCGCGCCGCTGCTGTCCTGGACCGACGAGCCCGAAGACTGGCGGCTGACGCCGGAGGGGCTGGTCGTCGCTCCCGCCGCGGACACGGATTTCTGGCAGCGCACCCATTACGGCTTCCGGGTCGACCGGGGACCGCGCCTGCTCGCCCCGGTGAGCGGCGACTTCACCCTGGAGACCGAAGTCGCCTTCAGGCCGGTCCACCAGTACGACCAGGCGGGCCTGATGGTCAGGATCTCGCCCGACTGCTGGCTCAAGACCTCGGTGGAGCACGAGCCGGACGGGCCGTCGCGGCTCGGCGTCGTCGTCACGAACCGGGGCTGGTCCGACTGGTCGACGCAGGACTTCCAGGGCGACCGGATCGCCCTGCGGGTCACGCGGGCCTCCGGCGACTACGCCGTCCACGCCCTGGCCGGCGGTGCCTGGACCCAGCTCCGCATCTGCCGCCTGACGGAGGACGATGGCAGCCGTCCCGTCACGGCGGGCCTCTACGCCTGCTCGCCCCGCGGGGCCGGCTTCCGGGCGACCTTCAGGCGGCTGACCATCGACGCCTGAAGGCCGACCCACGGCCCGGACCGCTAGGACCTCCCCGTGCCCTGGCGGACGATCCTCTCGGCATTCTGGAGGGTGATGATGCACTGCCCGCGGTTCGACTCCGCGTGATAGCTCTGGGCCTCCTGGAGCAGTCCCGCCACCCGCCGGCGGTCAGCCGCCGGAAGGTTCCGGGAGTCCTGCTCGAGGCCGACCCATGCCGTCGGTTCGCACGACCCGATGGACTGGAAGTTGCTGGGCGGCTCCGCGTTCCGGGCCGCGGCGGTCTGCCCGGCGTCCTGTTGCGCGCACGCGCCCAGCAGGACCAGCACCGCGGCAGCCTTGACGAAAACTCTCATATCCTGGATCTCCCCTGATACACGGGGCGCTCAACAGGCCTTTTCGCAATTTCTCACACGAGATTATTCCTCCCGGAACGCGGTTCGGAACGTGTCCCGGACCGGCTGAAGCAGATATTGCAGCATGGTCCGCTCGCCGGTCACGATCAGGGTCTCGGCCGGCATGCCGGGCTGCAGGCGGAGGTCGCCGAGCCTTTCGATCTGGTCCGGGGCGGCGGCGATCCGGGCGGAATAATAAAATTCCCCGGTGCGCTCGTCCTTCAGGGCGTCGGCCGAAACCCGGATCACCTGCGCGTCGATCTGAGGCGTCGTCCGCATCTTGAAGGCCGACAGGATCACCTTCGCCGGCAGCCCGGCATGCACCACGTCGATGTCGCCGGGGCGCACCCGCGCCTCCACCACCAGCCGGTCGTCCCTCGGCACCAGGTCGAGCACCGGCCCGCCGGCCGGCACCACGGCGCCGGGCGCGAAGTAGCGCGGATTGAGCACGGTCCCGGCCTCGGGAGCGACGAGATCGCGGCGGCCCTGGCGGATCCGGGCGGCGGCCAGCTTCTCCCGGACTTCCGCCAGCCGCATCTGGACCTCGCGCAGTTCGGCCGTGACCTCGTTCCGCCGGTCCGCGCGCATGGACAGGATCTCCATCTCGGCCTGGGCGATCGCTTCGCGGGCCTGGGCGATCCTGTTGGAGAACTCGCCCTGCTCGCCGTCCAGGTCGGCAGCCTGCCGCTTGAGGGCGAGAAGGCGCGGCTTGCGCTCAAGCCCCTTCCCGAACAGCTCCTGCACCCCGGCCAGCTCCTCCCGGATCAGGTCGAGCTGCCGCCGCCCCGCCTCCAGCTGCGCCTCGAAGGCGCTGATCTGCGACCGGTACTGGGCGATGCGCTGCCGGGTCACCTCGGTGCGGCTCTCCAGGGAGGCGCGGTAGCTCTCGAAGATGCGTTCCTGCCCGGACAGGATCTCCGCCACGCCGGCGTCGCCGCGCAAGGCCGCGAGGTCTTCCGGGAAGACCAGCGCGTCGGCGCCGTCGCGCTCGGCCAGCAGGCGGGCCTCCTGGGCGGCATGGGCGCGGCGCTGGTCCTCCAGCAGGGTCACGGTGGAGCGGGTCTCCAGGTCGTCCAGGCGCATCAGCGCCTGCCCGGCCTCGACCCGGTCCCCGTCGCGCACCAGGATCTCGGCGACGATGCCGCCGTCCAGGTGCTGGATGGTCTTGCGGTTGGTGTCCGCGACGACGATGCCGCCGGCGACCGCGGCGCTCGACAGGGGGGCCAGGGAAGCCCAGGTCCCGAAGCCGCCGAACCCGAGGACGGCCAGGGCGGCGCCGGCCAGCAGCGCGCGCCGGACCGGCGGATGGTCCGGGACCGCCGGGAAGGCGGGCAGGGGGAGGTGGTCGTTGGCGGGGACGGATGCGGTCATGGGGAATATCCTCAGTTCGCCGCTTCGGCGCGGTCGGCCGGCTGCACGGCCTGGACCTGCCGGCGCTTCAGGTGGTCGATCACCGCGGCGCGCGGGCCGAACAGCTGGAGACGCCCGTCGGCGAGCACCAGGATGCGCTCCGTCTGGGCCAGCGTGCTGGGCCGGTGGCCGATCACGATCACGGTGGCGCCGTTGCCTTTAAGGGTCGCGATCGCCCGGGTCAGGGCCTCATCCCCCTCCACGTCCAGGCTGGCGTTCGGCTCGTCGAGGACGACCAGCTTGGGATCGCCGTAGAGGGCGCGGGCCAGCCCGATCCGCTGGCGCTGACCGCCCGACAGCATCGCGCCGCCGTCGCCGATCTCCGTGTCGTAGCCCTTGGGCAGCCTCAGGATCATGTCGTGGCAGTCGGCGAGCCGCGCCGCGGCCACCACCGCTTCCGGATCGGGGGTGCGCAGCCGGGCGATGTTGTCGGCCACGGTGCCGGCGAACAGCTCGACGTCCTGGGGCAGGTATCCGACATGCCGCCCGATGTCGTCGCGCCGCCAGGCGAAGATCTCGGCGCCGTCCAGCCGCACGCTGCCGGCCGTCGCCGGGTGCAGGCCGACCAGCAGGCGGGCCAGGGTGGACTTGCCCGCCGCCGAGGCGCCGATGACGGCCACCGCCTCGCCCGGCCTCGCGTCGAAGCTCACGCCGGACAGGACGGGCCGGTCGCCGCCCGGCGGCCGGAACACCAGGTCGTCCACGCTCAGGTGCCCCCTGGGCGCCGGCAGCGGCAACCCGCAGGGCCGGCGCCGGGGCCGGGCGAAGAACTCGCCCAGGCGCCGCCGCGCCGCCCGCGCGTTGGACACCTGCTTCCAGCCGCCGATCGCCTGCTCGACCGGCTGGAGCGCGCGGCTCAGGATGATCGAGCCCGCGATCATGGCCCCTCCGGTCAGCTCGTGCCGGACGACCAGCCAGGCGCCCAGCGCCAGGATGCCGACCTGGACCATCTGGCGCAGGAACTTGGTGACGTTGAGCAGCAGGGCGCCGGTGCGCGCCGCGGCGGACTGGCCGGCCAGGGCCTCCCCGTGGTCCCGGTCCCAGCGCCGCACGATCCCGGGCATCAGGTCCATGGCCTCGACCGCCTCGGCGTTGCGCAGAGCGGCCTCCGCGGTGCGCATCGCCCGGCGGCCCGCGGCGCCGGCCGCCGCCAGCGGCCCGGCGGTCAGGCCGTCGTTGGCGAGCGCCAGGATCAGCAGCGCCGCCGCCGACGCCACCGCCAAATGGCCCAGGACCGGGTGCAGCAGGTAGATCACGGCGATGTAGACGGGAACCCACGGCGCGTCGAACAGGAACGTCACCCCGCCGGAGAAGAACCCCCGCAGCGCCTCCAGGTCGCGCAGCGCGTCGGCGCGCTCGTTCCGGCCGGCCAGGGCGCCGTCGATCGAGCGTTCCAGCGCCGCGGCGCCGAGACGCCGCTCCAGCCATTCGCCCAGGCCGGCCAGGACCCTGGACCGGACATGGTCGAGACCGCACATGAGGGCCAGCGCCCCGCCCGCGGCGACGGTCAGGAACCCCAGGGTGGCGAGGCTGCCGGACGCGAGGACCCGGTCGAAGACCTGCATCATGTAGAGCGACGAGGTCAGCATCAGGATGTTGATCAGCAGGCTGAACCCGGCGATCCACAGCAGGGGCCGGTGGCACCGGGCGAGCGCGCCGGTCAGCGCTCCGGCCGGCGGCCCGGCCAGGGGGGCGTCATGTGTCATGGTCAGGCGCTCCAGCGGGCATGTCCCGGACATGGCCGGGCCCGGAGACGCTCCGGACCCGGCCTTCTTTCCCGTCTCCCGTTCGGACGGGGATCAGGCGATCCAGTGGATGGTGTCGATCCCCTTCTGGAAGTCCGTGATCACGTCGTGCTTGTCCACGTAGAAATGGTCGGCGCCGCTGCCGCCGGTCAGCGTGTCCTTGCCGGCGCCGCCGTAGATCCTGTCGTTGCCGTGCCCGCCGCTGATGTGGTCGTCGCCCGCGTCCCCCTTCAGTATGTCGTTCGCGGAGCCGCCGGCGAGCCAGTCGTGGCCGTGGCCGCCATAGGCCGTGACCTTGATGTTGGTATGGGAGGCGTCCAGCTTGTCGTTGCCCGAGCCGCCGCTGAAGGTGGCTTCCTTCAGGCTGGTGCCCGCCATGTTGCCGATCTTCAGCTTGTCGTCGCCGCCGCCGCCGTTGACCTCCAGCTTCTCGATGTTCTTGTCGGTCAGCTTGAACGGCACGAGGTTGACGCGGTCGAACACGAAGCCGGACCCGTTGGCCTTGACCACGAACTCGTCCCCGGCCTGGTCGGAGCCGTTGACGACCTGGGTGTCGTGGCCCGAGCCGCCGTCGTTGAAGTCCGACCCGTCGCCGTTGTTCCAGACGATCTTGTCGTTGCCGTGGCCGCCATTGTGCTTGTCGGTGCCGCGGCCGCCGACCAGCACGTCGTTGCCGCCGTCGCCGTTCAGCACGTCGTCGGCCGAGCCGCCCAGCATCGTGTCGTTGCCCGAGCCGCCGTTGGCCTTGACGGGGATGTTGGTGGCGCTGGCATCCAGGATATCGTTGCCGTGGCCGCCGTTGAAGAGGACCTCCTTCAGGCTGGTCCCGGTCATGTCGCCGATCTTCAGCTTGTCATGGCCGCCGCCGCCGTTGACCTCCAGCTTCTCGATGTTCTTGTCGGTCAGCTTGAACGGTACGAGGTTGACGCGGTCGAGCACGAAGCCGGACCCGTTGGCCTTGACCACGAACTCGTCGCCGTCGGTGTTGGAGCCGTTGACGACCTGGGTGTCATGGCCCGAGCCGCCGTCGTTGAAGTCCGACCCGTCGCCGTTGTTCCAGACGATCCTGTCGTGGCCGTGGCCGCCATTGTGCTTGTCGGTGCCCCGGTTGCCGGTGAGGGTGTCGTTGCCCCCCTTGCCGTTCAGGATGTCGTCGCCGTCGAGGCCGAAGATGACGTCGTTGCCGTTGGTGCCGTCGAGGATGTCGTTGCCGTTGGTGGGATTGGCCACGTGCGGTCTCCTTGAAAAAAGCGTGCCCGTGTCGGGCTTGCGTTGAAATGTGGGGGAACCTGGCGGTCGGGCTGTCTCGGTCGTGTCCAGGGTCCCGGTTCCCGCAGCCTTCATTGGGAGTGTTGCGGACGAGGGAATTGATAACGCATAAATTATTCTTGAATATTTCCAGGAGCTGGGTTTTATGTTTCAATTGTATCAGCTTATATTGAGTCATATCTCTAAAGATAGCGGATGTACTCTTGAGCGCAGGCGGAGCATTGCCCTTCCGGACATCGCTCCGCGCCGGCCCAAGGGCATGGACTCCTTCGGCGTCACGCGTCGGATTGGCAGGCGGTCGGACGGAACTCCACCCGGCGGTCCAGCATGTCGGACGCATCGTCACGGCCGGAACCGACGATCGGCTCCGACGATCCGAGGCCGCGGGTGGTGATCCGCTCCCCGCCGGCGGCGGACTCCCTCGCGATGTCGACCCAGACCTTCTCGGCGCGGGCCAGGGAGAGCTGGTCGTTGAGGGCGATCGGCCCGGTGGGGCTGGTATGGCCCACCAGTTCCACGCATTTCCCGGACGGCCCGACCCGGCGGGCGATCTGGCGCAGCCACATGCCGTAGGGTCCGCTCACCTGCGGGTCCGGCCAGTAGGCGGTGGAGGCGGGCCTGAACAGCATCATCAGGGCCATGCGGTCATGCCGCAGGCCGAAATCCACCAGCTGCGAGAAGGCCCCCTCCGCGTCGCCCTCGCGGCCGAGCTGCCAGTTCGCCAGATACAGCCCGTTGTGCACGCGGAGCTGGTTGCCCGCCGACGTGCGCTCCGCCGCCTGGAAGAGATCGAGCGCCTCCGCGTGCCGGTCCTCCTCGTAGGCCTGGATCGCGTCGGCGACCAGAGCCGAGGTCAGGATGCCCTCGAGATAGTCCGGCGCCACCGGTTCCCCCACCCGGGACAGGCAGGTGCGCAGATAGCCTTGAATGCTGCTGTCCACCAGCCAAGCCGGGCTGTCGCGGAAGAACTCCGTCGGCGCCGTATCGACTTCGCCGGCCTGGGCCCAGGCCATGCCGTGCCCGACCACGATCCCCGTCCGCAGGTCGGCCAGCGAGAACCAGATGCGGTAGGCCTGGGGTACTCCCGGGGCAAGCCCGGCGGAGCCGGCGCCGCGCAGGCTGCCCACGAGCACCAGCGGCGAGCGGCCGAGGGTGGCGGTGTTCAGGGGCTGGAGTTCGTAGTCGGGCTGTTCTTCGCGGATATAGGTCGCCAGCCGCTGTTCCATGGTCCGCGTGGATGCCGTCTGGGCGCCGGTAGCGCCGTCCACCAGGGGATCGATGACGACTCTCTGCGGGGACGCTCCGGGCCGGTACTCCGCAGGCAGGCTCGCGAACAGCTCGGCCGCCGCGCGCTCCACCGCCTCGTCCAGCGGCAGGGCGTCGGACGGCGGGGGCGGAAGCATCGGCGTCGGCGGCACCGGAAGGCTGACCAGGGTCGCGGCGGAGGCCGGGGCTGCGGCGGGCGGAAGCGATGCCGTTTCGTCCGCCATCTGCAGGGCGCATCCGGGCACGGCGGCAAGCAGGAGCACGGCCACCAGGGCCGCCGTCCTGCGGCGCAATGGCCGGTCCGCGGCCGTCCTGCCGGGAACGCTGATTGGACACCTGTTACTGGTCATCGATAAAGCTCTCCTCGCTGTAACCTGCGGTGGAGCAGCAATGTAGATCGAACCTGACGGAAGCGAGCGCCTGACGGCTCCGGAAGCTGCCCGCCGGCACTCTGCAGAAGCATTAACCCGGGCGGGGCGCGCAAGCTTGGCGGACGGCGATTGTTGGGCGGTCCAGACCGCGGAAGCCTGATCCAAGGGAGATCACGATGAATTCGGACCGGAAGAACCCAGACCGGAAGAACCCAGACTGGAAGAACCCAGGCCGGGGGAACGCCTATCGGCGAACTCGGATGGCCCGGCCGGAGGAATGGCGTCACGCCGACAGGACGGCCGGGCGGCTGGCGCAGGGATTGGGCTGGTTCAGCCTGGCGCTGGGCTTGGCGCAGGTCGCCGCGCCGGCGGGAATGGCGCGGCTGGTCGGGGTTCCCGACGAGGAGGAGAACCGCAACGCCATGAGGGCGCTGGGCCTGCGCGAGATCGCCAGCGGTCTCGGCATCCTGGCCACCCGGCATCCGGCCCGCGCCGACTGGGTCTGGGCCCGGGTCGGCGGCGACGCGATCGACCTGGCGCTGCTGGGAAGGGCATGGGCTTCCGACCGTTCCGGGAAGCAAAGGGTGGCCGCGGCGACCGCCGCCGTGGCCGGCGTCATGGCCCTCGACCTGCTGTGCGGCCGGCGGCTGGACGGCTGGGAAGGCGGCGCCCCGTAACGCCCCGCCCCGGGCGAACGCAGTCCGGCGCCCGCCTTATTCCATCGCCCCCAGCGAGGGCGACCGGGAACGGGCTTCGCCGACGGCGTCGAACAGGGTCCTGGTCAGTCCGCTCGCATTGCCCAGCGCCGGGCTGCGGGCGGTCAGGGCATAGCGTTCCCGGGCGTCTTCCAGGCCGGTCAGGCCGTCGTGGCTCGGGTTCCGCACGATTTTCGCGACGTCGTACCGGCTGACCGGCACGTCGAATTTCTGCGGGAAGGTCGGCAGGCCGTTGCGCTCGTACTGCTTGAACAGCCCCGCCCACAGTTGCGGGCCGACGCTGAAGCTGCCCACGTTGCCGTCGTTCCAGGCATACATCATCGGCGTGGGCGCGGTGTGGATGACCAGGTTGTCGCTGATGGTGATCTGCTGGTTGCCGCTCCGCCCGCCGGCGGCGTTGTTGCCGTAGGTCAGGCGGAAGGCGGTATAGGGCGAGTCCCCGACGATGGTGTTGTGATGGATGGCGCCGCGCACGACGCCCCGGACCTCGATGGCGGAGTCGTCGTAGTCGGCGATGATGTTGTTGCGCGCGATCTGGTCCACGCCTTCCTGCGAGGCGAAATCCGGGTCGAAATACTGCCCGCCGCTGTTGCCGCCCAGCATGAGCGCGGAATTGCCCCGGATGCCGCTGATCAGGTTGCCCTCGATCAGGACCTGGTGTGAGCCGCCCTTGAAGAAGATGCCGGAGTTGCCCTGGGTCGGGTTGTGGATCCAGTTGTTCCTGACCACGGCGGTGCGCACGCCGACGCCGTCCACGACGGCATTGTTGATCGGCTGCTGAAGGTCGGAGTCCTCGATATAGACGTTCTCGACGTCGGCCTTGATCTGGTTGTTCCGGTTGATCTTGATCGCCGCGCCGGAGCCCGTCCGCAGCGAATGGATCTTCATGCCGCGCACGATGATGTTGCGGATCGATTTCTGCCACGGGGAGATATGGAGATTGTCCCCCAGGCCGTTGACGATCTCCAGCCCCTCGACCACGACGTTCGACGCGGTGATCTGGAACGAGCCCGTGTTGTTCAGGTCGAGCGTCGGCGTCGCCCCCTTCGCCGCGCGCACGGTGATCCACTGCGCGGGCGTTCCGGAGTTGAGGATGACGAAGCCTCTCGAAGCCTTGTACACGCCCTCGTGGATCTCCACCACGTCGCCGGGCTTGGCCCGGTTCAGCGCGTCCTGGAGCGACTGCCCGTTGCGGACCGGGATCGTCCTGGCCCCGGTGCCCTGAGGTTCCGGCGTCCGGAACCAGGCGGGATCGACATTGTTGGCCTGGGCCTGAGCCTGTGCGGGACTGGCGACCTGGACTGCGCAGGTCATCGACGCGGCGGCGATAAGCAGCGTAAGACGGGATCTGATTTTCATGAAATGGCGCCTGCACCCTCGATCAGCGGTGCCCGGTTTCTAAGCAGTTTTGTGGAGCATTAATGGATCATTTCGCTATTACAAGTTTCGTCCCGGATAGGACAAAATAGGGCCGCCCCGGGCGGGGCTTCGCAACCAGGAATTCGCCGCGAGCAGGGTTCGCATGACTCGGGAGTTGCCTTTCCGGACAAGGTCTTCATTACGTGACGACATCGAGCATTTGGGCATCCGTCCCGGCGATGCCGTCATGATCCACGCCGCCATGAGCCGTGTCGGACGCCTTCTGAACGGCCCCGACGCGCTGATCGGCGCGCTGCTCGACGCGGTGGGCTCGGGCGGCCCGGGCGGAACCATCCTCGCCTATACCGACTGGGACGCCCGGTACGACGAACTCCTGGACCGGGACGGCCGCGTCCCCGAGGCGTGGCGCGCCCACGTGCCCCCCTTCGACCCCTCGGCCTCCCGGTCGGCCCGGGACAACGGCATCCTGGCGGAATTCATCCGGACCTATCCCGGCAGCCTTCGGAGCGGCAATCCGGGGGCATCCGTCGCCGCCGTCGGCGCGCGGGCGGAGTGGTTCACCGCCGACCATCCCCTCGACTACGGCTATGGCGAGGATTCACCCCTGGCCAGGCTCGTCGCCGCGCGCGGCAGGGTGCTGATGGTCGGCGCGCCGCTGGACACCATGACCCTGCTGCACCATGCCGAGCACCTGGCCCGCATCCCGGGCAAGCGCGTCCGCCGCCACGAGGTCCCGTTCGCCACCCCGGCCGGAACCGCGTGGCGCATGGTCGAGGAGTTCGAAACCGCCGATCCGATCGTCCCCGGCCTTGAGGACGACTACTTCGCCACCGTCGTGGAGGAGTTCCTGGCGGCCGGCCGGGGCACGCGGGGGCTGGTCGGGGACGCGCCCGCGGTGCTGGTGGACGCCGCGGATATCACGGAGTTCGCGGTCGGGTGGCTGGAGCGGCGGGGTAGGTGAGGGGGCGGGTGGCCTGGCGCCTGGTCGGCCTGAAACCGTGCTTCTCTGGCGGTGCCCACGCGATGGCGCAATGATGCCGTGCAAACCCACGAAAACGACGGGTTCGCGCGGGTAAGGGCGTTGATGTTCTGCCGTGAATCTCGATCTTCCCGAAGGCTTAGAACGGTACCGTGACGAAGCGGTTCGCCTCCCCGCCGATCCGGGTGTAGCGGTAGATACTATCCAGGAGGCGGCCATCCGGGTTCAGGCTTTGTTGCGCGCGATGACATCTGCAGCCGTAAGCGGCTGGTAGGAGGATTCCAGAGCCGCGTAGGCATGGGCGAGTTCGGCCCTGAGCCTGTACAAAAGCTCCCGCTCAATGCGCTACTCAGGCGGACCGTCAACGTCATCGTGCGAGCCATGGCGGCATGCCTTTCGTGATCACTGTATTAAAGACAACTAAGAATATACGCCACAAGACGTGACGCATCTCAGTGCGGGAAAACGGCATGCGTCCTGGCTCACCGACGCGGCATCGATCATCGCTGATCGGTACCGGGAGACTCTTCCCCCTTCTCTCCGGCTATGCGCAAGGCATTTTCAAGTGGATCAATCTCGTCCTCCACCACATCCCATACCCGGCGGATGTTGGTCCGGAAATACTCGTGAACGATGCGGTCCCGCATGCCGGAGATGGCCCGCCACGGAATTGTCGTGCAAGCTGCCTTGAACTCGGGGCTGATGCCCTTCACAGACTCTCCAATAACCCCGATCGAGTAAAGAACTGAGCGGATAACGACGGGATTACGGGAGAAGGCCGCGTAATCCATGCCGGCCGTGTCGGCGCGGATGTCGGCAATGGCGCCGAGGATGTCATCAACCCTCTCGCGGTCACTGCGCGCCATCAGAACACGGGCACATGATCATGTTCGAACGCCACACGCACCTGGGGCCGAAATGCGTCGGCCTCCCCGAGATCCACGGGACGGCCGAGGGCGTCCTCAAGCAGGAGGCGGGTGTCTTCCATTCGGATCAGCGAAAACGGCCGGCCTGGCTCAATCTCGATCGCGATATCGACGTCACTGTCCGCACGCGCTTCACCGCGCGCGATGGAGCCGAAAATGGCAAGATGACGTATGCCGCGCCGACGGAGTTCCACTTCCTGCGCCCTGATGCGTTGCACGATGTCATCGAGTGCGCTTGCCACAACTTCTCCAAGGCTCCTTGCATCCCGATTTTCAGAATAAGTGAGGAGGACTGGGGCGGCAAGGCGGTTTGTCGATTGCCCGTTTGGAGAACCAGGGATGGGAAATTCTTCTGAGCATGAGTGTTTCATGGTGTTCTGGTGCTTGAATTCGATCGAACCCTCGGAACGGCCGTTCAGCAGAGGAAGCAACTGTCGACGGCGTCCGGCTTTGCTGTAGGGGCGCCCGGAAATGTCGTCGGCCAGCATCGCGAAATAATCCGCGATGATCAGATCGTTCTCCCTATCGATCCAAGGCTCGTTCGACATTGGGCCAGGCTAACGGAGTCGGACCCGACTGTCATCGGAAGTACGGGTTTGAAACGGCAAAATGGCGGATGGGGTGGGATTCGAACCCACGGTGAGCTTGCACCCACGGCGGTTTTCAAGACCGCTGCCTTAAACCGCTCGGCCACCCATCCGGCAGGGGTTGAGTAGCCCAGGTGGCGGGCGGGTTCAAGTGCGGCTTGCGGGGCGACCATGCGGGCGAAGACACGGGCGAAAAAAAGGCCCCGCAGCGGATGGCGCGCGGGGCCCAAGTCTTAGGGAGGAAACGCAACCATGTGCGTGATCCCAGTTTTAGGTTAGAATCCTTTCAAATTCGTTAACCATAACCTGCCCATGGATTTTTTTCGCTCACGCCGGCGGCAGGAAGTCCTCGCGCAGAGGGGTGAAGACGTCCAGCAGGATGCCGGGCTCGACGTTGACGGCGCCGTGCAGCGCGTCGGACGGCACGACGAAGCTGTCGCCGGCCGACAGGCGCTCGGTGCGGCCGGCGATGGTGATGTCGAAGACGCCGCTTTCCACCAAGCTGCACTGGGTGTGCGGGTGGCGGTGCGGGGTGCCGATGGCGCCGGCCTCGAAGGCGACCCGCGCCATCATGATCGTCTCGTCGTAGCACAGGATCTTGCGGCGCAGTCCTTCGCCAACGGTCTCCCAGCCGATCTCGGCGTCCTTCAGGAAGACATCGCTGCCGCGCTTCGTGTCCTGATCCGATCCAGTTTCCATGTCCCTCGCTCCTCTCTTTTCGATCGAAGACCTCAGCGGACCAGCCAGCCGCCGTCCACCGGAAGCACCACGCCGTGGACATAGTCCGACGCCGCCGAGGCCAGGAAGACCGCGGCGCCGCCCAGGTCCTCCGGCTTGCCCCAGCGGCCGGCGGGGATGCGACCCAGGATGTCGGCGCTGCGCTTCTGGTCCTCGCGAAGCGCCTGCGTGTTGTTGGTGACGAAATAGCCAGGCGCCAGCGCGTTCACGTTGATCCCGCGCGCCGCCCATTCGCAGGCCAGCAGCCGGGTCAGGCCGGCCAGCCCGCTCTTGGACGCCGTGTAGGACGGGATCCGGATGCCGCCCTGGAAGGACAGCATCGACGCGATGTTGATGATCTTCCCCGGCCGCCCGGCCTCCAGCAGCCGGCGGGCGAAGGCCTGGGACAGGAAGAAGGCGGACTTCAGGTTGACGTCCATGACGGCGTCCCAGTCCTCCTCCGTGAAGACGATCGCGTCGGCCCGGCGGATGATCCCGGCATTGTTGACCAGGATGTCGGCCCGGCCGCTCCAGCCCACGGTTTGCTCCACGATGCCGGCCAGCGGCGCGGTGGAGCCCAGGTCGGCCCGGATCTCCAGGAACGGCGCGCCGGTCTCGGCGACCATGGCGGCCGTTTCGTCCATGGACGAGCGGCCGACCGCCGCGATGCCGGCGCCGGCCCGGGCCAGCGCCACCGCGATGCCCTGGCCGATGCCGGTGTTCGCCCCGGTCACGATCGCCGTCGATCCGGTCAGGTCGAACGAGGGCCCGGACGAAGTCTCGGACGAAGTCATGGCGTTCCCTCCCTCAGCGCAGCTCGGCCATGGGCACCATGTCCATGTCGGTGAAGTCCTGGTTGTCGCCCGCCATGGCCCAGATGAAGGTGTAGTTGCTGGTGCCCACGCCGCTGTGGATCGACCAGCCCGGCGACAGCACGGCCTGTTCGTTGGCGATCACCATGTGCCGGGTCTCGGTCGGCTCGCCCATGAAGTGGAAGACGCGCCCGTCCTGCGGCAGGTCGAAATACAGGTAGACCTCGGACCGCCGGTCGTGGGTGTGGCACGGCATGGTGTTCCACATGTTGTTCGGCTTCAGCACCGTCATGCCCAGCACCAGCTGGCAGGACCGGCAGACCTCGGGATGGATCATCTGGTAGATGGTCCGGTCGTTGGACTGGGCGATGTCGCCCAGGGTCACCTTGCGGGCCTGCTCCAGCGAGATCTTCATGGTCTCGTGCCGGGCGTGGGCCGGTGCGCTGACCAGGTAGAACTTGGCGGGGTTGGACGCGTCGGCGCTCTCGAACCGCACGTCCTCGCTGCCCATGGCGACGTAAAGCCCGTCGCGCGGGGCCAGCTCGTAGGCGGTGCCGTCCACCACGACCCGCCCGGCGCCGCCGACATTGACGACGCCCAGCTCGCGGCGCTTCAGGAAGGTGTCGGAGCCGATCTCCTTGGAGGACTCCAGCGTCAGCGGACCGGCCACCGGGGTGGCGCCGCCGACCACCAGCCGGTCGATGTGGCTGTAGGTCAGGGCGATCTCGTCGGCCTCGAACAGCGACGGGATCAGGAACTGCTCGCGCAGCGTCTCGGTGTCGAAGGTGCGGACGGCATCCGGGTGGGATACCTGCCTGACGGAAATCTTCATCACGTGGGTCCTGTCTCTGTCGTAGTCGGTTTCAAGTCGGGTCGGTTTCAAGTCGGGTCGTGTCGGGGCGGTTTCAGGCCGGTCCCGTTCAGTTCGCGAACATCTTCGGCAGGAAGAGCGAGATCGCGGGGATATAGGTGACCAGGATCAGCGTCACGATGCAGGCGATGTAGAACGGCCAGATCGTCCGCACCGCCTGCATGATCGGGATCTTGCCCACGGCGCAGCCGACGAACAGCACCGATCCGACCGGCGGGGTGCAAAGCCCGATGCCCAGGTTCAGCACCAGGACCACGCCGAAATGGACCGGGTCCATGCCGAACGCGGTGACCACCGGCAGGAAGATCGGCGTGGTGATGATGATCAGCGGCGACATGTCCATGAAGCAGCCGAGGAACAGCAGCACCACGTTGAGCAGCAGGAAGATCACCAGCGGATTGTCGCTGAGCGACTGCATGAACTCGACCGTCGCGGCCGGCACCTGCAGCAGCGCCAGCAGCCAGCCGAACGAGGCCGCGGCCCCGATCACCAGCAGCACCATCGCCGTGGTCCGCGCCGCCGCCAGGGTCGCCGCGACGAAGTCGGTCCAGTTCAGGCTGCGATACACCAGCAGGGTGATCAGCAGGGCGTAGACCACCGCGATCATTGAGCTTTCGGTCGCCGTGAAGACGCCGGACCGCACGCCGCCGACGATCACCAGGATCAGCAGCAAGCCCGGAACCGCGTTCAGGAAGATCGACAGCAGCGCGGGGAAGCCGGGGAACGTCTCGGCCGGATACCCCCGCCTGCGGGCCACCACATAGGCCGTGATCATGAGCAGGACCGCCAGGAGCAGGCCCGGCAGGATGCCGGCGGTGAACAGGTCGGCGATCGAGATCATGCCGCCGGCCGAGATCGAGTAGATGATCATGTTGTGGCTGGGCGGGATCAGCAGCGCGATGACCGCCGCCGTGACGGTGATGTTGACGGAATAGTCCACGGCGTAGCCGCGTGCCTTCATCTGCGGGATCATCAGCCCGCCGACCGCCGAGGCGTCGGCCACCGCCGATCCCGACACGCCGCCGAAGAAGGTGCTGGACATCACGTTGACCAGCCCCAGCCCGCCGCGCAGATGGCCGATCACGCCGGCCGCCAGCCGCACCAGCTTCTCCGCGATGGCGCCGCGCACCATCAGCTCGCCGGCGAAGATGAAGAACGGGATCGCCATCAGCGCGAAGGCGCTCATGCCCGACGCCATGCGCTGGAACACGATCAGCGGCGGCAGGCCCATATGGACGATGGTCGCGAAGGAGGCGATGGCGAGCACGAAGGCGATCGGCACGCCCATCACCAGGAGCACCACGAAGGTGCCGAACAGGATTGTGAGTTCCATGGCTGCGACTCCCTCAGTCGGCGGTCGGCAGGATGGCGCCCGGCGCGTGCGCCTGGGCATGGGATTCGGCGCTGCTCGGGGCTTTCCGCTCGACCAGCAGGATCAGCGAGCGCTCGATCGAGAACAGCACGATCAGCACGCCGGCCACGACCAGCGCCAGATAGTTCATGCCTTCGGGAATGCCCAGCACCGGGACGATGGCGCTCCAGGTGCCCAGCACCAGCTCCAGCCCGTACCAGGCCATGGCGCCGCCGAACAGGCCGACGATGGCGAAGCTGAACAGGTCCAGGGCGACCCGGACCGGCTCCGGCACGGTGTCGCGGATCAGGTCCAGCCCGAGGTGGAAGCGTTCGCGCACGCCCACGGCGGCGACCAGCAGGATGAACCAGAGCATCAGGAACAGCGACACCGGTTCGGTCCAGCTCGGGGTGTCGCCCAGGACGAAGCGGCCCCAGACCTGCCACGCGATGGCGGCGGTCATGGCGACCAGGCCGAACCCGCCGATCCACAGGGCGAGGCGGGCCAGCATGTCGAGCAGGCGGGAATACGCGGCAAGCGCGGGTTTCATGCAAACCTCCGCAGGGGCCGCCGCGCCGGACCTTTTCGGGTCGGACACGGCGGCACGGCATGGCGGGACAGGAGGGCCGCGCTCCGGGCGCGGCCCTGCCTGGCGGTGCGTCCTTACTTGACCGCGCGGATGCGCTCGACCAGGTCCTTCAGCTTGGCGTCGGTGATGTGCTTGGCATAGACCGGCTCCACCGCCTTCTCGAAGACGGACTTGTCGACCTCGTTGACCTGCACGCCGCCGGCCAGCACCTCGGCCTCGGCGGTCTTCTCGCGGGCCTGCCACAGCTCGCGCATCTTCTCCACCGACTCCTTGGCGGCCCGGCGGATCAGCGCCTGGTCCTCGGCGGTCTGCTTGTCGAACACCCGCTTGGACATCACCAGCACTTCCGGCGACATGGAATGCTGCGACAGCGAGTAGAACTTGGCCTGCTCGAAGTGGCGCTGGCTCTGGTACGTCGGCCAGTTGTTCTCGGCGCCGTCGACCACGCCGGTCTGGATCGCGCTGTACACCTCGCCCGACGGCATCGGGGTGGCGCTGCCGCCCAGGGCCTTGATGGTGTCGATGAAGACCTCGGACTGGATCACGCGGATCTTCAGGCCCTTCATGTCGTCCAGCGTCTGGATCGGACGCTTGCTGTTGTAGAAGCTGCGGGCGCCGCTGTCGTAGAAGGCCAGGCCGACCAGCCCCTGGGACTCGAAGGTCTTCAGGATCTCCTCGCCGATCGGGCCGTCCACCACGGCGTGCATGTGGTCGACCGAGCGGAACAGGAACGGCATCGACGGGACGCGGGTCTCCGGGATCAGGCCGTTCAGCGGCGCCAGGTTGATCCGGTTCATGTCGATGACGCCGAACTGGGTCTGCTGGATCGTATCCTTCTCGTCGCCCAGCTGGGCCGAGCTGAACATCTTGACGCCGAGCCGGCCGTTGGTCTCCCGCGCCAGGATCTCGCCCATGTACTTGACCGCCTCGACGGTCGGGTAGCCGTCGGGATGGATGTCGGCGGACCGGAAGGTGACCTGCTGGGCCTGGGCGCCGCCGGTCAGGGCCGCCACCGCGGCCAAGGCCACGAAGGCCGCGGAGGCCATCAGCTTCAAGCTCTGGCGCTTCAGGTTCCGGCCATTCATCGTCGTCTTCATTGTCGTTTCCTCGATTGATTGCTTCTGTCGGTCCGTGTCTTCGCTCGCCGGCCCGGCTTTCGCCGCGTCAGCCGCCCGCTCCCTCCGGCCTGTCGGAGAAGAAGAAGGGATTGTTCTCCCGGGTATCGCCGATGCTCGCGCGCAGGCTCTCCAGGTGCGCCGCCATCATCTCGGCCGCGCGGGCCGGGTCGTGGGCCTCGATCGCGTCGACGATGGCGGTGTGCTCGGTGATCACCGACCGGATGCGGCCGGGGACGGGAAGGGTCAGCAGCCGGTACCGGTCGACCTGGACCTTGACCTGCCGGGTCAGGGTCCAGAAGCCGGGACAGCCGGCGGTGTCGGCGATCAGCGCGTGGAACGCCTCGTCGGCCTCGTGGAAGCCGCCGGCGTCGCCGCCGTCGCTCATCTCCCGCTGGTATTCCAGGTTGGCGCGGAGCCGGGCCACCTGCGACCGCGTCGCCTGGGCGGCGGCATAGCGCACCGCCGCCTCCTCCAGCGCCTTGCGGATCAGGATGGCTTCCGGCAGCTCGGCGACCGGGATGCGCGACACGAAGGAGCCGGACTGCGGGAAGATGTCCACCAGCCCCTCGTCGGCCAGGCGCAGCAGGGCTTCGCGAACCGGCGTGCGGCTGACGCCGTGGTCCTGGGCGATCTGCTTCTCGACGATCGCCTCGCCGGGCTTGCGGCGCATCGACACGATCTCGGCCCGCAATTCGCGATGTATGGCCGCGGAGACGGTGGCGCCCCGCAGCGCCGCGCTGGGCAGCACCGGCTTGGGCGCGGTCCGGTGCGTCGGCGCCGTCCGGGTGCGCCGCTTCGCGGGCTCCGCGGGAGCTTCGGCGGTCTGGCCGCCGGTCTCGTCGATTCCTGAAGTCATCCGCTGCGTTTCCTCCGGCTGCCGTTGTTCCCCGGTGGGGTGGGCTGCTCTGATGACGAAGATGATATACTAATATATCAGTTCATGACAAGCGGCTTTCCGGTTTCCATTCGGACATGCCCGAATGGATCGACAGGGGGGTCTGTCACAGGCTCGGCGAATCGTCCTAGTCGCCATCTATCGAAAGGAGTATACAGGGGTCTTGCGGCAAAACCGCCCGATCGGGGACGGTTAAGTTCGAGGTTCGGAAGATGACGCTTGCGCGGGCTACGATAATTTTTGACACTTCGCACTGCGGCATAGACCCGATCCAAGGGCGAAGGGGCATGGCACGCCCCTGCAGGCGCGAAGGCGGTCGACCTTCGTCATGCCGTTCAGTGCGGAACAAAGCCGCCGATCCCGCCAAAACCGCCCGGCCGGCCCGCATCGGCGGGCAGGGCACAAGGGCAGGGGACCGGCGCGCCGGGAAGGGTCTGAGGTGATACTGGGGTTGAACCCGCCATCATCGGTGGCGGGATGACTTGATCTGTCCCTGATTGCCTTGAGGAAAGGGTTCTGCCCATGGCCGGAGCGACACGCCAGAATCAGTCGAGCGTTGAACTCTTCGCTATCTATGAAGTCAGCAAGATCCTGAGTTCCTCGCTCGACCTGCAGCAGACGCTGCGGGAGGTGCTGAGGCTGCTGTCGTACCATCTGCAAATGCAGCGCGGGCGGATCTGCCTGCTGACGGACGACAGCACGCTCCGCCTGATCGCGGCGCTCGGCATGTCGCAGGAGGAGATGGAGCGCGGCCAGTACCGCGCCGGCGAGGGCATCGTGGGGCGGATCGTCAAGACCGGCATGCCGGCCGTGGTGCCCAACCTGGCCGACGAGCCGCTGTTCCTCAACCGCACCGGCGGGCGCAACGACATCGCCGAGGTGGTGATCAGCCTGGTCGGCGTGCCGATCAAGGCGGCCGGCGAATGCATCGGCGTGCTGACCATCGACCGCATCGGCGACGAGGGCTATGCCGGCAACTTCGACAGCGACGTCCGCCTGCTGACCATGGTCGCCAACCTGATCGGCCAGACCGTGCGCCTGCACCGCACCGTCGCCGAGGAGCGGCGCTTCATGATGCGGGAGAAGTTCCGCCTCCAGAAGGAAGTGTCCAAGGTCGCCTACCAGGTCGACAACGTGGTGTGCAGCAGCAAGCGCATGCAGGAGGTGCTGGCCCAGGTCCACCGGGTGGCGCCGTTCCGCTCCACCGTGCTGATCCGGGGCGAGAGCGGCACCGGCAAGGAGCTGATCGCCCGCGCGATCCACATGCTCAGCTCCCGCAAGGAGCAGCCCTTCATCCGGATCAACTGCGCGGCGCTGCCGGAAAGCCTGCTGGAATCCGAACTGTTCGGCCACGAGCGCGGCGCCTTCACCGGCGCCAACCGCGACCACAAGGGCCGGTTCGAGCTGGCGACCGGCGGCACCCTGTTCCTGGACGAGATCGGCGACATCTCGCCCTCGTTCCAGGCCAAGCTTCTGCGCGTCCTCCAGGAGCAGGAGTTCGAGCGGGTCGGCGGCACCCGGACCATCAAGACCGACGTGCGGATCATCACCGCCACCAACGTCAACCTTGAGGAGGCGGTCGCCCAGGGCAAGTTCCGCGCCGACCTCTATTACCGCATCAACGTGGTGACCATCTTCCTGCCGCCGCTGCGCGAGCGCAGCGACGACATCCCGCTGCTGGCCAACCATTTCGTCCAGAAGTTCAACCGGGAGAACCAGCTCAACGTGGCGCTCCACGACGACGCGCTGGACGTCCTCAAGAAATGTCCGTGGCCCGGCAACGTGCGCGAGCTGGAGAACTGCATCGAGCGGGCGGCGACCCTGTGCCGCGACGGGGTGATCTGGGACCTGGACCTGTCCTGCCAGATGAACCTCTGCTACTCCTCGACCCTGTGGCACCACCGCACGGTCACGCCGACCGCCGGCGCCTCGATCCCCGGCTACGCCTCCCCGTCCGGTATTCCGATGCTGCCCCAGGCCACCCCGGCGCGGGCCGGCTGCAGCACCGGCGGCGTGCCGGGCTGCTCCGCGGCGACCGGCGGGTCCTGCGCCGCCGCGCCCGCGGCATTGCCGCCCAACGCGGTCCCGGCCGGCAATCCCGTCCCGCTCGCCCAGCCCATGCGGCCGCAGCATCCGCAGCTGCCCGCCGGCGGCTCCCCCGCCTATTCCGACCCGAACGCTGCCGCCGACGCCCTCAACGAGGCCGCGGTCGGCGAGCTTCTCGGCATGCGGATCGGCAACGGCGGCCCCGACGAGCCGGAATTCACCACCCCGCGCGACCGCCTGCTATGGGCGATGGAGCGGACCGGCTGGGTCCAGGCCAAGGCCGGCCGCCTGCTGGGCCTGACCACGCGGCAGGTCAGCTACGCCCTGAGGAAGTACAACATCGAAATAAAACGATTCTAAGAAAACCGACCTTGGCGTGTAACCTTCACGCGGCCATATGGTTAATGCGGTGGGCCCTCAGCCCTCTGGGCAGGCGGTCCGCCGCAAACCAAGCAGCTTGGGGAAACGCCATGACTGACCAAAAACAGGGGCAAACGACCCACCAGGGGCATCCGTCGGTAGCGGCCTCGGACGGCATCCTGACCACCCGGCAGGGCCACCCGATCGCCAACAACCAGTCGACGCGCACCGTCGGCGCCCGTGGCCCGGCCACGCTGGAGAACTACCAGTTCCTCGAAAAGATCACCCATTTCGACCGCGAGCGCATCCCGGAGCGGGTCGTGCATGCCCGCGGCTTCGTGTGCTACGGCGAGCTTGAGGTCACCGGCAAGATCGGCGACGAGCCCGCGTCCAAGTACACCCGCGCGAAGCTGTTCCAGGAAGCCGGGAAGAAGACGCCGCTGGCGATCCGCTTCTCCACCGTGATCGGCGGCCGGGACTCCTCCGAGACGGCCCGCGACCCGCGCGGTTTCGCGGTCAAGTTCTATACCGAGGACGGCAACTGGGACTTGGTCGGCAACAACCTGTCGGTGTTCTTCATCCGCGACGCCATCAAGTTCCCCGACGTCATCCACTCGCTGAAGCCCGACCCGGTCACGTTCCGCCAGGAGCCGAACCGGATCTTCGACTTCATGAGCCAGACGCCCGAATCCATGCACATGCTGACGCACCTGTTCAGCCCGCGCGGCATTCCGGCCAACTACCGGCACATGGAAGGCTTCGGCGTCAACACCTACAAGATGGTCAACGCCCAGGGCGAGACCGTGCTGGTCAAGTACCACTTCCACCCGCGCCAGGGCGTCGCCAGCCTGACGGCGGAGGAAGCGGCCAAGGTCCAGGGCCAGGAGCTGGGCTCCGCCACCAAGGACCTGTTCGAGGCGATCGAGCGCGGCGACTATCCGCAGTGGGACATGTTCGTCCAGATCATGGAAGACCATGACCACCCCGAACTGGACTGGGACCCGCTGGACGACACCAAGATCTGGCCGGAGAAGGATTTCCCGCTGCGCCATGTCGGCGTCATGACGTTGAACCGCAACGTTGAGGACTTCTTCAACGAGAACGAGCAGATCGCCATGGGCACCGGCGTGCTGGTGGACGGGCTGGACTTCTCGGACGACAAGATGCTGGTCGGCCGGACCTTCTCCTATTCCGATACCCAGCGCTACCGCGTCGGCACCAACTATCTGCAGCTGCCGGTCAATTCGCCCAAGAACTCGAAGGTGGCGACCAACCTGTCGGGCGGGCAGATGTCCTTCCACCGCGACCTGGCGCCGGGCCAGAACCCCCACGTCAACTTCGAGCCGTCGATCCACAACGGCCTGAAGGAGACCGCGGAGGAGCAGCCCAACAACCCGCCGGAGATCCGCGGCCCGCTGACCCGCGCCGTGCTGGAGCGCCGCAACGACTATGTCCAGGCGCGCGGCCGGTTCAACACCATGATGGATTGGGAACGCGACGACCTGATCCTGAACATGGGCACGCTGCTGGGTCAGTGCGAACGCGATGTCCAGGAACGGATGATCTGGCACTTCTTCCTGGTCCATGACGACTATGGCCGCCGCGTCGGCGAAGTGCTCGGCATCACCGCCGACGACGTCCGCAACCTTCCGCCGCTGCCCAAGCAGGTGCTGACCGACGAGGACAAGCGCCGGCTCCAGAACCTGGGCAACAACGGCGACAAGATCGACCCCACGGTGTGGGGCCAGTGGACCAGCTCCGTGAAGAACCGCAAGGCCACGGCCGAAGAGGTCCTGAGCGGGATGAAGGGTTCGTCGCAGGGAATGCGCCACGACCAGGCCGCCGAGTAGGCCGGTCGGGAGACGTCGGCCCCTCCCCTCGGAAACGGGGGGAGGGGCCGACATCTCCCTTTCCGCGACTGTCCGGCACGGTTTTTGCTTTGACCGAAAGCGGGTCAATTGCGGGGAGCAACACTCCCCATTCGTCATACCCGGACTTGATCCGGGTATCTTCAGGCACGAAGTCGTCGATGAAGCCCGCAAGAGATGACCGGATCAAGTCCACGGCTGTCCGGCACGGTACTTGCTAACTCAGCTAAAGGACGTTTCTCCAGCAGAGCATTCATCCTTTTGTCGTCATGACCGGGCTTGACCCGGTCATCGCTTGCGGGCTCCATCAGCGCTGCCGTGTGGGGAGATACCCGGATCAAGTCCAAGGCTGTCCGGCACGAGTTTTGCGCGTCAACTATGGGAAGTCTTTCCGGCGGCGTCCTCTTCCCTTTATCGTCATACCCAGACTTGATCCGGGTATCTCCGGGCACGGAGGCTTCGATGAAGCCCGCATGGAGATGACCGGATCAAGTCCGGTCATAACGAAAAGGAGGTATTGCCGCCCGCTATCGACACCTTTGAAGAGCAGGCAAACACTGTGCCGGACAGCCGTGGATCAAGTCGGGGTATGACGAAAAGGGGGCGGTTCTGCCCATAGTCAAGCCTTTCGAGAAGAGAGCAAAAGCCGTGCCGGACAGTCGTGGATCAAGTCCGGTCATGACGATCGAAAGATGAGAATGCTTCCTGCGATCGCTAGGCAATTACTGCGCCGGACTGCCTTGGGCTGGACCCGCGCATCCACGCGCAAACCGACGTGATGAAACCTTCACACTGATGCCTCGTCGAAATCCCTGTCCAGAGCTACCAATCCCTATCCCCCCTCGGGTGGCGGCGATCCGGCGGCCAGCACGATCCGTTCCAGCTCGTCGATCTCCGCATCGGTGAGCTCCGGGAACAGCTTGGCCCGTTTGTCCTTGCCGATGCGGCCATGCTGCATCGCCAGCCGGACCAGCAGGGCGGCCTTCCGGTTCGGCATGTCGATGCGATCCATCACGCCGGCCATGGCGCGATCGAAGACCTCCACGAACAGGACCTCCTCCTTGAGGTCCCGCCGCACCGTATCCATGACGCGGTCGTACAGGTACTCGGCCTGGGGCGTCGCATCGAAGTAGCGGTAGAGATGGTCGGTACGGTTCCGGACGGTGATGGCCGGCCCGTTCTCCGACCCGCCGGGCTCCCAGGCCCAATCCAGGTAAGGTGCTATCGAGCGGGAAAAGCGCTCCAGGGCCGCGTCGTAGGCTGCCTGGTTCCGCACGATCGACGCCGAGACCGGGAACAGGATGCCCGGCGGGGTGAAGCCGGACCCGTCCAGCGTGTGGTGGATGAGATAGCGATGGATGCGCCCGTTCCCGTCCTCGAAGGGGTGGATGAACACGAAGGCGAAGGCGATCACCGCCGCAGCCAGCACGGGATCGATCCCGGCGCCTTTCAGCCGGCCGACGAGCGCCGCGAAGCCGGCCATGAGGGGGCGGACATCCCCGGGTTTCGGGCAGATGAAGTGAACGACCTCCCGATGGCCCGTCAAGGATTCGCCGACGAAGTCCTGGAAGTCGCGCCACCCGGCCGCCGCGTAACGGGGATCGACGATGACGTTCTGCAGCCGGGTCTGGTCTCTCTCGCTGGTCGGGTCGAAGTCACGGACGGACCGCAGGGCTTCGATGAACCGCTCCGCCTTCGCACCGCTGGCCGTCTCGCTCTCGATCGCGAATGTCTCCTTGGTCTCCTTGGTGTAGAGATAGGTGATCGCGCGGGCGAGGATCCGCGGATCGCAACCCCGCACCAGCGCCTCGGCCTCGGCCCGGATGTCCGACCGCAGGAGCGACTCGATCTGCGCCGTCCGGCGGATAATCGGGCACAGGGCAGGCGTGCCGAGAAGGTTGTCCGTGAAGCGGTGCCGCCGCGATGGGTTACTGGGCAGCACGATGTGCTTCTCCGGAGACAGCGCGGGCGTGTAGCCGACCGGGCCGGCATCCGGAAGATCGAGCCGATCACCGGTCAACCACTCATAGAAGAACCAGGCGCGCCGGGCGAAGGCCCCGTTCGGCTCACGACGGACCCAGGCTTCGAGGTCCGCCTTCGCCATGCGCTCGAACGCCAGCGTCAGGACCGCGAGGTCCGTCGGCTCGTAGCGGAGCGCGAACTTCAGGTCCATTTCCGGTGAGTCGCCGTAGTCGTAGGAACCCAGGTAGCGCTCTACGATGCGGTCGGCCTCCACAAGCTGCCGCCGCCGGCCGCTGCCGACGATGGAGATCACGCTCGGCCTCGGCACCGGCAGGTCGAAGCGAGCCACCAGCCCCATCAACCCGGTGTAGCGCTCGCCATCGAGCAAGGTGTCCGGCATGCTGGGCTCCCGGGATCGAAAAACTTTCACGGTTGGTCGGCCGCCTGCGGAAATCTTCACGATTCCACGGAAAAGTTCAAGAATCGAGCGCCGGCCGCAAAATCCTTCAAGCCGGGTCGGCCCGGCAACAGCGAAAACGTTTCATGGCGACCCGAGTCTTCCCCTTCTTCCTGCGCGGCCTTGCCCGCCCCCAAAGGCCGCCGGTCGAACCGCTCCGGTCCATGCAGCCTGCCGTTCCACTCGCCGCGATGCGTTGGGCCACGGCCGAACCTTCGGTCTGATGCAGGGCCGAGGTGATGCGGGCCGTCGATCACAACGCGTAGGGCCACGGCCGAACCTCGGTTTGACGCAGGGCGGAGTTGATGTGGGCCGTCGGTCGTAGCAACTGTTTTTGTGAGCCGCATCGTTGGGTGTGGATATACAACTTCAAGCAGCATGCATGGTCACGGGAAGACGCCGCCGTCAGCGGTTTGCCGCGGCGGTTGTCGGACGTGCTCTTGGCCGCCCCCACCTCGGTCCAGCGGGCGGCGGGCGGAGCGGCCATCAAGGACGCTGCGCGCCGCTCCGCGGTGGCCTTCGGCCCTCCTTGACCGCCGCTCCGCCCGCCGCCCGCTGGACCCTCAGGTCGGGACGGAGGGATGGTGCCGCCGGTCGAACAAAGGGATGGGGCTCAGGATGCCGTGGCGGAGGCGGCTTCGGCCGGCGGCCCGTCGGCGGCGTACTCCGCCACCCAGGGCCGGCCCGTCCGGAGCAGGGCGTTGAGGATCACCAGCGCCTTGCGCATGCAGGCGACCAGCGCCACCTTGCCCGGCTTGCCGCGTCCCTTCAGGCTGTCATAGAAGGCCTTGAGCGTGGCGTTGTGGCGCAGGCCGACCCGGCCGACGTGGAACAACGCCCGGCGCACCTTGGCCCGGCCGCCGAAGATCGTGCGCACCCCGCGCAGGGTGCCGCTGTCGCGGGCGAACGGCGCCAGGCCGGCCAGGCTGGCCGCCTGCCGGCCGGTCAGGCTGCCCAACTCGGGCATGTGGACCACCAGCATGGCCGCGCTCAGCGGCCCGACCCCGGGGAAGCTGCGCAGCAGGGCGGCCCGCTGCCGCAACCCCGGGTCGTCGTTCAGCTTCGCCTCGATCATCCAGGCCAGGGTGTCGGCCTCGGTGCGCAGCGCTTCCAGCGCCGTCTCGGCGCGCCGGCGCATGAAGTCGCCGCGCAGGTGCTTGAGCTGATGGCCGCGCGCGACGATCTCGGCCAGGATCTGGTCGCGGTAGTCGAGCATCTCGATCAACTCGGCGCGCAACGGCTCCGGGACCGGCGTCGGGCGGGGACGGGTGGCCTCGCCGAAGGCCTGGAGCATCCGGGCGTCGACCCGGTCGGTCTTCGCCAGCTGGCCGGTCGAGCGGGCGAAGTCACGCGCCCACTTGGGATTGACGACGGCGACCGGCACATCGGCCCGGGCCAGGGCGTGGTGCAGTTCGCGCTCGCAGCCGCCCGACGCTTCCATCATGACCAGCACCTCGTCGCCGCCCGCGCGCAGCGCGCCCAGCACCGTCGCGAGGGCGGTGTGGCCCTCGGCCGTGTTGGGAAGGCGCCACGCGCCGCGGCCCGGCACGCCGCAGGTGTCAAGATAGGCTTTGGAGGCATCGATCCCGATGCAGTAGGATTGGCAAGACATGGTGAACTCGTCCTTGTCTGCGGCGTCCGGCCAAAAGCACGGCGCCTGGCAACTGTGCGAGAAACGCCGAGGGCTCGGGGCAGGCACTCTGCTACGTGCGGTGCCTAACCTTGGTTGGGCTCAGTGTCCTGACCCCGTGAACCGGGTGCTCCTGACGGGGCACCCGGTTCCCCCCGACAAAACCTCTATACAACGTCACCAAAAGACAAGGTTGGGCCCATGGCCCAACGCATCGGTTCGGCTGCTCCGGACGGATCGACCTGGACGGAAACCGCCCTAGGCGGGTTCCTCTACCATTCTACGTTGACTCCTGACCAAGTTTGAAAACCACAGCACAAGACGCTCCGATATGTCGCCCCCCTCGCACCGCTGACGCATCATTTCAAACATCGCCCGCTTTAAATGTTCACCATTGCCGTGCGTGCGCTGAAGCACAGCAGTTATATAGCGGTCCAAAGCCTTAACCACTTCCTGCTGTGTTTCGATCAGCCCAACCTCCCGCTGGCACCAATCTGCGAAATGCTCCATCCATTCTCGAAAATGAGAGCTGACCTTGCCCTCATAGCGTCGGCGGATGTCAAACACCTGATCCCAAGTCGCCACGGCCTGCGCCTCTCCGATGAAATCGATCTGCCAAGCGGGCAAGGGAAACGGCCCAGCGCCGCCGCCTTCGAAGGGGCGGCTGCCCATCAGAGAAACTTCGGCGCGCTCCTGACCGTATGGATCGAAGCAGCGGCGCCGGTGACCATCACCGTCGCAGATTACATCTGCGACGTTCTTGTAGGCGCGGTTGCATTTGCCGCCCATTGGGGCAAGGTTTCGAAGATTAGCACCAGCGAATGGGTATAGAGTTCTCGGCAAATAGTGGTCCAGGTCCTCGCGCGCGAGCCCGGGGGCTTCAAAGATTTCGATCCCACAGAAAGGGCAGCACCTTCCAGGGAGTTCGGCGAAGATCACTTCGTACTGCCGGTCACGGACCTTCAGGCTCTTCAGCATGGCGAACGCTGCGTCAAACAAGGCTTTCGTCGGCTTTCTGATCCGGGCGGGAAGCGTGTCCAACCGGGGACATGCGGTCGCACCGTCGAATACATCCGGGATTTTGTTCTGAGCTTCCAGCGCAAGCAGGATCTTGCCCCTTTGGCGCGGACCGAGTTCTTGAACGGCGGTGCAGAATGCATTGTACGCGGTCTTAAGCGCTTCCCGGTCAGCTAGTTCCACGCGCATTTCATGCGACCAGTCCGGCGCGGTATTTCCTTGATCAAATGCTTTAAGCCCTGCCTTCACCTTAGCATAGATCGCGTCATGCACCCAGTTCTCGACGGTTGCTGATATTGGGTAGACATTCAGCATTTATTCTGTAATTCCCGATTCTTCAAGTTGACGCAATCTGTCGGCAAGAAAGGCCTTCTCGAATGAAGAGCCTAGAGTAGCTATCGCTTCTCGTAATTGTTCGGCCGTGCCGGACTCCATCAGGCGCTGGATCTCATCCCGCGCGAGCTGCGAGATCGGCGGCGTCACCCCGAAGCAGTGAGCGAGTATTCGATCGAATGTCGCGCCGTACGTCTCGACCGGGGGGTGCACCACGGCGATTTTGCCGTCCGGCTTCGAAAAGACATGAACCTGGGTCCGGTGGAGGTCGGATGGCACGAATGGCGCGTGCGAGGTGAGGAGAACCTCCTGGTCGCCTCGCCCCTCGACCGGTAACTCGAGAAGCCGTTTGACGAATTTCACGCGCCAGAGCGGGTTAAAATGGGATTCTGGCTCGTCGAGAATGAATATGGCGTTACTTTGCAAGATCATCGCAAAGACACCTAATACTTGAGCTTGTTGATGTTCTCCATCCGAAAGGGAGACATAATCAAGTGAGCTGTTTATGACTTGTTCGTCACCGCGATAGAAGCGGACTTGCTCAAATCTGAATATCTTCTCCTCATCCTGAGGTTCAGGCAATTTCGAGGCGAATCTTCGCGTTTTGATTTCCTTTCTTAACCTATCCCTCGCCTTGTTGGGGATGGCTAGATCATTTAGAAGCGCGAGTTTGTGGAAGGCGCGATAAAGGGCAATCGGGCTGGAGAAGTTCTTAGCGAACACCGCACGGGTCGCGTCATTGACGAGGAAGTCCAAGACGTAGATCTCGAGCCTGGGGTCATAAGACCAACAGGTCGCGGCGGCCTTGAATGCCTCAATGTAACCCTCAAGCTCGTTGGTAAGCTGGACGCCTTTCCGACGATCGCTCCTGCGCCGTTTTGTGCGCAACCGAGGCAAGTGGTTGAGCTGAATAATGCACCGGAAGGAGGCTATTCGATCTAGTCCTGCGTGTTTGAGTATCGATCTCTGCACGTCATGCGTACCAAGCAGCAGGTTAGCAACCAGGACCTCAAGATGAGTGCTGTAGTCAATAAGCAGCAAGCGATTGTCTGCTACCTTTGAGTCTGGGTCTTCGAAGGCGGCCTCCCGGACATCCCTCGCGTAGCCCGCCCGGCTAACAAAAAAGGGAAGGCTCAGGGTCTCATTGTCTCCGGACGTATAGCCGACGATTAACGAGGGGAGCCGGCCGCCGAAACCGGTGTGCTTGATCGGGATCTCCTCCCAATCTCCGTCCTTCTGCACGGCCATCTCAAGCGGCAAGATCCGCGTCCCCTTTTTGCGCCGCTGCAGGCGTACGTGCTCGGCGGCGGCCGATCCATCGCTCGACACGAGGTATTCAAGCGTGAACAACGTGGACTTGTCGGCAACGTCCCGCTCCTGGTCCGGCGCGTGGGCGCACCAAGCCGACTGGAATATCTCGGCAAGGAGCTGGAGCAGCTGCGACTTGCCCGAACCATTCGGCCCAATGAGGCAATGTGGCGAAAGCACGCCATTTGCGGTGCCCCTCAACTCTCCATCGGATCCTGCTCCTTCAAAATCGACGTCGAGCTCATCAAGGAGACCGCCACAGCTCGTCGCCTGCATGACAGAGAGTCGCAGTAGCTTCATGTCGACTTCCTGAAGAATTTCATTGCTTGATCTTCGTCGCTGTAACGTTGTTCGAGCTTCGGATCCGCTCCGGCGAGCAGGTCAAAAATCGCGTCCTTTAGGCTTTCATAGTCGCTCGGCACCTGATCGCGCACGGTCGCGAAGGTGAGGCCGTTATCCGGCCAGTGATCCAGCATCTCGATCAAGATGTTCACTGTGGATCCTTTCTCAACCCGTCCACGATCGGAGCGGTGCGTGCGCACATCCGCGTCATTTAGGAGGAGCGTTGGAGCCGGTTCGCCTCTGGCGGCCGGCACAAGTCGCCCTTCGAACGCCTTACGAATAGCGGACGCCTCGGCCGCATCCGCCGTATCTATAGCCGAGAGAGCTTGGGTTCGCACGGCCTCGGTCCAACGCGTTTGGTCCTCATAGGCCCTGAGGGCCGCTCGAGCATCATCGGCGTTTGGCAACCGGATAGGTAGGCCGCTCAGTTTCGTTTTGCTGATGGATGCGAGATTCGTTGTCTGCTTCGCTTCCGACAGAAAGTAGTCGCGACCCAGTTCGTTCGCGTAGAGCGAAATGAACTCGGGCGGGAACTCGCGATCGCTCAGACGGGCACGAAAAACGTGATTCTGATGAATGCAATCGGGTATCTCATCGTTCCAAACCCACCCTCGCCCCAGCTTGTCGCTGTCTCCTCCTTCGTTCATGAGGATGTCCCCCGGCAATAGCTTATACCGCTGCGCTTCGGCGGGAGAGACGAGAACGTCTCTGACCTCCTCCAAATCTAACCAGCCGCGCTGCACATTCGCGACGCGTAAATAGGGACGAGGCACCAACTCGGCTCCGCCATACCGCTTCCCTAGAGTGAGCCCGCCCTGAATGTCGGCAATATCGCCGAGCGTCACTTGGCGCGCCGGCCTGCTTTTGTCCCATCGGCCGGACAATGCTTTGAGCAGTACCGCCCGCTTGTATGCATCAAGCAAAGACACGACGGACCTGAGGTCCGTCCGGGCGCTGTTTAGTACTTGGGCGATCGCGGCGAGCCACCTGGAGATCGCCCGCTGCTCCGAAACCGGCGGCAAGAAGACCTCGAGTTGCAGCAGGGCTGCAAGTTCGATGCTTTCGACCGTCGTGCCGGGTTTCGCGGTACGGCGCAGGATTTCATGTTCGAGGTAGGTGAGTTGTTGCTGCAGAAAGAAGGGGTCGACGTCCGACGCCGGCGTCAGCGCACGGATGTCCTGATTGACGACGACCGGAACCGCGGTGACCGCCACCGGAAGCGTACGGGCTAAGAGTGCCTAACATAACCATCGTTCGACGAAGCGGAAGGTGATGAGGGCTGCGGCGAGGTGATTGAAGGCGGCAAAGATATCGATCCGGCGTTCGTAGCGCACGGAGATCCGCCGGAATCGGGCGAACCATGCCAAGGTGCGTTCGACCTTCCAGCGGTGCCGGCCGAGCCGTTCGCTGTTTTCGATGCCGCGGCGCGCGATGCGGGGAATGATGGCGCGCCGGCGCAAGGCGCGGCGGCAGCGGGAGAAATCATAACCCTTGTCGGCGTGGAGCTTGGCGGGACGGCGGCGGGGCCGTCCGGCGCACTGGCGAATGGCCGGGATGGCGTCCACCGTGGCCTCCAGCATGCGGCTGTCGTGGACGTTGGCGGCCGACAGGGTCACGGCCAACGGGATGCCATTGGCGTCGATGACGACGTGGCGCTTGGAGCCCGGCTTGCCGCGGTCGGTCGGGTTCGGCCCGGTCTCCCGGCCCCCCTTTTTGCCGGGACGCTGGCGCTGTCCAGCGCCGCCCGGCTCCAGTCGATCGCGTTGGCCTTGCCCAGCCGGTCCAGAAGAACGTGGTGCAACGTCTCCCAGACCCCCGCGGACTGCCAGTCGCGCAACCGCCGCCAGCAGGTCATGCCCGAGCCACAGCCCATCTCTTGCGGCAGCATCTCCCACGGAATGCCACTTTTCAACACGAACAGGATGCCGGTCAGCGCCGCCCGGTCATCGACCGGCGGCCGACCACCTTTCGGACGGGGCGGACGGGACGGCAACAGCGGCGCCACGACCGCCCACAGCTCATCGCTGACAAGGGGTTTCGCCATGCCCTTCAGATAGGCGGCGCCAGCCTCTCATCAAGGTTTTGTTAGACGCTCTAAGATGCCGCTGCGGGTGACCATCAGGATCGAACCCGGAGGGATCACCTCCAGTCCCGTCTCCCTTATCGCGCGTTCGGTCACCTTGTCGGTTGCCGAATCGATGATCGTGCGCTTCATGTCCTTTGGCGAAATCCACGGCACGACGCCGTTAGACCAATAGGCCGTATGCGACTTGGTCGGCGTGCCGCCGCCGCGCCAAACGCCAAGCCGGTGAAGTGGGGCTTTAATCCAGTGGTCGGGTGCCGAAATCATATATTGCGCGCTCCAAGGCGCGCGAGGCAATGAGCCGGCACATTGCCTTTTTTGCAACTTATATGAGAAATCACGATTTCAGTTGTCATCCGAGACGCGGTCCAACTCGGAGACAATCCCCTCCACATCACTGAGGGCCGACCGCAAGTTTTGTACCAGCGCCGTCAAGATCTCTTCGGGGTCCCTATCGTCCAATTCTTCTCTACGACCTTCCGAGAGCCAGCGCAAGTCGAGGTTGTCGTTGCGCGCGGCGATTTCTTCACGAGAATAGGGCCTGAATCTCGGATCCGCGGACGGATCGCGGGGACTGCGGCCGAGTGGGTCGGGTCCGTAGAGCCGCACGAAGTCGGTGAACACTTCTGGGGTGAGGTTCCGCCCCTTCCGAAATCTCTGCATGTTGGTTCTGAGATCATAGACCCAGATTTGGCGCGTAACGGGCTCGCCTTCCTGGGGCCGGGAAAAGAACAGAACACTGGTCTTGACGTCGGCGGCATAGAAGATGCCGCTAGGCAGCCGGAGCAAGGTATGCACGTTGCACGTGTTCATTAAGTGCGTCCGGATCCGCCTGCCTGCTCCCTCCTCGAAAAGGACGTTATCCGGCAGAACCACGGCTGCGCGTCCGCCCGGCTTCAGCGCCAGATAGATATGCTGAAGAAAGAGGAGCTGCTTATTGGATGTCGAGTAGGGAAGATCGCTGCGGCGCGCTCGCGCGCCCCCCGCGCTGCTTCCGAAAGGGGGGTTGGCTATGATGACATCTGGTGCCGGCAGGTCAGCGATATCATCTGTCAGGGCGTCGCCATGGATGAACTGGCCCTGCATGCCATGCAGGAACATGTTCATCAAGCACAAGCGATAGGTGTCACCCTCTATTTCGACCGCTTGATAGCTAGGTGGAGAGGCCTGAAAGCTTGCCTCCGAATGTTGGCTGGCGATGTACTCCTTCGCCGAAATTAGAAAGCCAGCTGTCCCAGCTGCTGGATCCTGGATCGTTTCGCCAAGGCCGGGTTGTAGAGCGCTGACCATCGCATCGACGAGCGGCCGGGGCGTGAAGTATTGACCGGCGCCTGAGCGAGCTTCCGCCACGCTCCTTTGGAGAAGGCTCTCGTAAACTGCACCCAAGCCGTCGGCCTTGGCTTCGTGCCAGTCGATCTTGTTGATGCCTTCCACGACCTTCCGGAGATTTTCATCGTGGTTGAACACGGTAGTTGGAAAACGGAAGATCTCCCGGACCACGTGGTCTGGCGCGTCCTCCCCGAGTATAGTCAGCATCTTGCGATAGTGTCCCAGCATCCCGCCGTCGGCGTGAGCCGTCAGGTCCGCCCAGCGGCAGCCGGCGGGCAGCAGGTCCTCCCGTCCGGTTTCCTCGGCGATCTTCAGAAATAGGAGGTAGGTGAGCTCGGAAAGGAACTTATGGAAGACGATGCCATCGTCGCGAAGGACGTGACAGAGGGACCAGATTCGCTTCGAGATTAGGGGAATCGACATCTCAGGCTTTCAGATCAACGCAAGCCCTACAACGAAGAGACGCACCTCATCAACGGCCAGCCATTGCACGGTGCTCCCCTCGCAAACGCGCGGGCACGATACCGAAGTTAGCGAATGCTGCGTCTCCGGAACAGCCAATAATTTCTTAGGAGAGGGTATGGCATGCTAGCGTCCTCAACGAGGTGTCTGCGAACGTTGGGGATTAACTGCTACTAATTGCCTGGGCTATCCTCGTGCGTCGCCAACGAACTGCTCAATGATGGCTGTGCCGCTCCGCCGCCGACGTGCTTTCCATAATCGTGACCACCTTAACGGCCGTGCCCTTTCTCGGTATCACCTGCCGCTGACCCCCTCACCATGCTCGGCCCGTACATCGTCCCACAGCTAGTCCACCGCCTCCGCCGCCCTCAACCTCTCCCGTCCCACCACCCCACGCCCGAACGATCCACCGACTGCCGGTTGCCCCGCCCCGACCCCCGTCGTACAAATACCCCCAGACAGGACAAAAAGTCGCGGGAGGAACGCACGACATGATCGCCACCATCGCCATGCCCAAGCTGATGCTGATCGGCGGCGGCGCCATCGGCCAGGTTGCCGACATGCTGGGCCGGCTGGGCATCCGGCGCCCGCTGATCGTGACTGATCCCTTCATGCGCGACAGCGGGGCCATCGCCCGGCTGACCGATCCTTTGAAGGCGGCCGGCGTCCCGTTCGAGGTGTTCGCCGATACCGTGCCCGATCCCACCACCGACGTGGTCGATGCCGGCGCCCGCATGCTGTCCGGCGGCGGGTTCGACGGGATGATTGCCCTGGGCGGCGGGTCGCCGATCGATACCGCCAAGGCCATGGGCGTCCTGGCGGCCAATCCCGGCCGCATGCGCGACTACAAGGTGCCCAACCCGATCCCCAACGAGGGCGTGCCGCTGCTCGCCATCCCGACCACCGCCGGGACCGGGTCGGAGGTGACCAAGTTCACCGTCATCACCGATACCGAAACCGACGAGAAGATGCTGATCGCCGGCAACGGCGTGATCCCCCAGGGTGCCATCGTCGATTACGAGCTGACGCTGACCTGCCCCTTCCGCCTGACCGCCGACACCGGCATCGACACGCTGACCCACGCGATCGAGGCCTATGTCAGCCGCAAGGCCAACCCGTTCTCCGACAGCATGGCCCTGGCCGCCATGGCCCGCGTCGCCAAGCACCTGCGCACCGCCTGCTTCGAGCCGGACAACCGCGAGGCCCGCGAGGGGATGATGCTGGCGGCCAACCAGGCCGGCATCGCCTTCAGCAACGCCTCGGTCGCCCTGGTCCACGGCATGAGCCGCCCGATCGGTGCCCATTTCCACGTGCCGCACGGCCTGTCCAACGCCATGCTGCTGCCGGCGGTCACCGCCTTCTCCCTCCCCACGGCGACGGCCCGCTACGCCGACTGCGCCCGCGCCATGGGGGCCTGCGCGCCCGATACCGACGACGAGCAGGCGGGGATCGCGCTGCTGGGCGCCCTCATCTCCCTCAACGCCGACCTCAAGGTCCCGTCTCCGCAGGCCTACGGCATCGACGAGAGCCGGTTCATGTCGATCCTGCCCCTGATGGCGGAGCAGGCGCTGGGCTCCGGCTCGCCGGCCAACAATCCGCGCGTGCCGACCGAGGAGGAGATCGTCAGCCTCTACCGCGACATCTACGCGACCTGAACAGGAGGGGGCCGAACCATGGGTGATCCGGAAAAGACCGACTGGCGGGAGAACGGCGTCCGCGTCGTGCGGGGCGACCAGCTCGACGCCAACACGCCGCAGACGCCCGGCATGAACCGGGCGGCCGCCATCAACCACGCCCGCGTCGGGGCGCAGAAGCTTTGGGCCGGGACGGTCACGATCCACCCCGACGCCAAGACCGGCGCCCACCATCACGGCGAGCTGGAGAGCGTCATCTACGTGGTGCGCGGGCGCGCCCGCATGCGCTGGGGCGAGGCGCTGGAATACACGGCGGAGGCCGGGCCGGGCGACTTCATCTATGTCCCGCCCTTCGTGCCCCACCAGGAGATCAACGCCAGCGCCGACGAACCGCTGGAATGCGTCCTGGTGCGCAGCGACCAGGAAGCCGTCGTCGTCAACCTGGACATTCCCATGGTGGAACAGCCCGAAACCGTCGCCTGGGTTGATCCGATCCACAAGTAGCGAAGGCGGAGAACAACGGGGCGGAGGGTGCGCGTCCCGCGCACCATGGGCGGCGGGACGCCGCCCCTCCGCCCGCTCCCGGTCAGGCCCGGCCGTAGGTGTCGGTCAGGCGGACGATGTCGTCCTCGCCCAGGTACGACCCCGACTGGACCTCGATCAGGTTCAGCGTCACCTTGCCCGGGTTCTCCAGCCGGTGGACGGCGCCCAGCGGGATGTAGATCGACTCGTTCTCGCGCAGCAGCACCTGGTCGGCATCGCGGGTGACCAGCGCCGTGCCGTTGACCACGACCCAGTGCTCCGCCCGGTGATAGTGTTTCTGAAGCGACAGCGTGGCGCCGGGCTTGACCGTCAGGCGCTTCACCTGGAACCGCTCGCCCTCGTGCAGGCACTGGTAGAAGCCCCAGGGGCGATGGACCCGGCTGTGGATCTTCGCTTCCGGCCGACCTTCCTTCTTCAGCCGCTCGACCACCTTCTTGATGTCCTGGACCTTGTCGCGGCTGGCGACCAGGATGGCGTCGTCGGTCGCGACCACCACCACGTCGTCGAGCCCGACCACCGCGGTCAGCACGCCCTCGGACCGGACATAGCAGTTGTGCGCGTCCTCGGTCATCACGTCGCCGACGAAGACGTTGCCGTTCCCGTCCTTGGCGCCGATGTCCCACAGCGCCGACCAGGCGCCCACGTCGGTCCAGCCGATCGTGGCGGGCACCACCACGGCGGCGTCGGTCCGCTCCATCACGGCATAGTCGATGGAAATGCTCGGGGCCTTGCCGAAGGCGTCCGGGTCCAGGCGGAAGAAGTCCAGGTCGCGCGAGCCCTTGGCGATCGCCTCGCGGCAGGCGGCGACGATGGCGGGTTCGAACTTCTCCATCTCGGCCAGCAGCTTGGCCGCCGAGAACAGGAACATGCCGCCGTTCCAGAAATGGCCGCCGGATGCCAGCATGTCGGCCGCCTTGCCGATGCCCGGCTTCTCCACGAAGGCGTCGACCTGGAACACGCCCCCGTGGCCGGTCAGCTCGGCGCCCTGGCGGATATAGCCATAGCCGGTCTCCGGCGCGGTCGGCGTGATGCCGAAGGTCACCAGGTTGCCGGCGGCGGCGGCACCCGCGGCCGCGGCCACGGCGGCGTGGAACGCCCCGGTGTCGCGGATCACGTGGTCGGCCGGCAGCAGCAGAAGCAGCCCGTCGGGGTCCTGCTCGGCGATCATCAGCGCGGCGACGGCCGCCGCCGGGGCGGTGTTGCGGCCGACCGGCTCCAGCGCGATGGCGGACGGCGTGACGGCGATCTGGCGAAGCTGTTCCGCGATCACGAACCGGTGCTCGTCGTTGCAGATCACCAGCGGCGGCGCGAAGCCCTCGCCCGCGACGCGGCCGACGGTGTCCTGAAGCATGGTCCGCTCGCCGACCAGCGGCAGCAGTTGCTTCGGATAGCTTTCCCGCGAGATCGGCCAGAGGCGCGATCCGGAGCCGCCGGAAAGCAGAACGGGATGGATGGTCGGGGCACTGTTGATGGAGGGCATGATCTCAACTTGTCCGTGTCCGTTTGACACCGTGTCTGTTTGACACAATGCAGCATACGCAGAAGGATTTCAGGAGTTTTTCGAATAGGAAGCCTGATCGATCGGGCGTATCGCGAGACGGTCAAGCCTTTCGATAACGGCTTGCGCCGGAATAGCGGTCATGTCGCGACCCCCGAACTCCTGCGCCGTCATCGCGCCACCGGAGGTTACCCTTGGCTGGAACTTCGCCGCCGGCGTCGGCCCGAACAGGGTAACCAAAGGTATGTCGGCCGCGCCGAACATGTGGCTGACCCCGCTGTCGTTGGCGACCGCGGCGGCGAAGCGGCGCGCCAGCGCGATGGTGCGCAGCGGCGTGAACTCGTCCCCCCAGATCTCCCGGTCCTGCTCGGGAAACAGCGCCGCCGGGACCGCCGCCCTCAGCTCGGGCATCCACTCCAGCTCGTCCGGCCCCAGGATGAAGACGGGCACCCGGCCCCGCTCGACCTGCGCCCGGGCGACCGCGACGAAGCGGTCCAGCGGCCAGCATTTGAACCGCTTCCCGGCGCCGGGCGCCAGGCCGACATAGCGGGGACCCGGCGGCAGCGCCGCCTCGGCCTTCGCGGCCAGCGGCTCGGGCAGGCGCAGGCCGGCCTCCACCTTGGGCACCGATCCGGCGGCCAGCCTCAGCAGGTCGGCCAGCCGGTCCACCATGTGCGGCGGGCGGATCTGGCTCGGCGGCGGCTTGGCGTCCGACAGCCGGAAGCCCAGGGCGCCGGACACGAACAGGTCGTGCGGCATCCGCCGGATCGTCAGGGTGCGCCACAGCGTCGTCTGGGTGTCGATGATCACGCCGAACCGCTCGCGGAAAGGCAGGGGCTTCAGCAGGCCGGCCACGCCGGCGCCGATCCCGCTGTCCTGGCGGAACTCGTCGATCAGCCCGTCCATCAGCGGCTGGAGCCGGCCGGCATAGACGGTCTTGCGCGTCGTGATCCAGGTGATCCGCGCCGAGGGATAGGCCGCGCGCACCATCCGCACGAAGGGCAGCTTGTACAGCCCGTCGCCGATGATCTCCTCATAGCTGAAGACGGCGACGCTGTCGGGGGGCGGCCGGTCCGGTTGCCGGTTCATGGTCGTGGCCAAGGCTTGGTTCCACCCGGCCGGTCAGTAGGCGGCGTAGGATTTCTCTTCCAGGATCGGGCTGTCCAGCAGCTCGTTGATCCGGCGCTTGACCGCCGCCCGCCGGTCGTTGGTGTGATAGACGGCGCGGGCCAGCTCGATGAAGGCCGGGCCGAAGTCGCGTGCCCGCTCCAGGTCGCGGATGTCGTCCTCGATCTTCCACAGGCTCTCGTTGATCGCCTTCAGCTCGGCGGTCAGGCCCGTGAGGTCCCCGCTCGGCGGAACCTGCTCCGCCAGCACGCGCGACAGCACGTCGTATTCGTGCTCGACGTTGCGCAGCTTGGCGGGGTCGCCGATGTTGGCCTTCTTGATCTCCAGGATCGTCAGCTTGTCGATCAGCTCGCCGGGAGCCACTTCAATCAGGATAGCCATCGCGTCATTCCTGCGAGGTTGCCACTATCTTTCCGCCCGCTTCCTAGCACAGCCGGAGCCCGCCCGCCACTCAGGCACGGACCGTGTCCCACAGCCGGCGCGCGGTCGCCTCGACGGCATCCACCGTCAGGCCGCCCATCAGCGACACGCCTTCGCGCATCGCCTCCGGGATCTTCGCCGCCAGGGTCTCGAACGGCTCGGGCGCCTGGGCATGGGCCGCATGCTTCCCCCACGGGCGGTAATGGAAGGCGGGGGTCGGGCCGAACAGCCCCACGGTCGGCACGCCGGCCGCCGCCGACAGGTGCATCTGGCCGCCGTCGTTCCCGACATACAGCGCGCAGCGCTGCAGGCAGGCCGCCGCGACCAGCAGCGGCGTGTTGCTCATAAGGTCGATCCGGCGTTCCGGCGGTACGGCGGCCAGCACCGGTTCCGCCTGGGCGCGCTCCGCGGGGGAGCCGATCACCGCGACCCTGCCGCCGGGCAGGATGCCCTCATAGCCGGTCAGGCGCAGCGCCAGCTCCGCGAAACGTTCCGACGGCCAGCGCTTGTGCTCGTGGGTCGAGCCCGGCCCCAGCGCCAGCACCGGCAGCCCGTCGGGCACCAGCCCGGCCGCCGCGGCATGGTCGGCGCCTCCGATCCACAGCCGGGGGTCGGGCGGCGGGTCCAGGCCCAGGACGCGGCCGATCTCCTCGACCCGGTGGAGCTGCCGGCCCTTCGCCCGGCCGACCCGGCGCACCTCGCGCGCCGCCAGCACCCGCGACACGGCGGAATTCCGCAGGTCGACCACCAGGTCCCAGCGGGTTCCCACCGTGGTCAGCCACAAGTCCAGCCAGTGGCGGTGGTGCTTGCGTTTCTCCATCACGATGACGCGCTCGATGCAGGGCGCCTCGGCGAGCAGCGGCGCCACGATCCGCCCGCATACGACGGTGATCCGGGCCTTGGGGTGGCGTTCGATCAGGTATGCCAGCAATCCGCTGGACAGGATGAAGTCGCCGATGCGGCTGTTGCCGATGAACAGAATGCGCAAGACATGCCCCCGAAGTACCCGTGCCGCGCCAAGAAGCCACCTTGCCAAAGGCGCCGCACGTCAATACGTGATGATTTCGGATCGCGATAGCCCCTTCCCTCGACCGCCGGTGGAGCCGAGCCATGAATCCTTCCTACGTCACCCTGGCCCCGCGCGGCATCCTGGCGATCGGCGATGCCGACCGCACCGCCTTCCTCCAGGGGCTGGTGACCAACGACGTCACCCCCGTCGGCCCCGCGCGCGCCGTCTATTCCGCGCTCCTGACGCCGCAGGGCAAGTTCCTGCACGACTTCTTCATCGCCGCCCTCGGGGACAGGCTGCTGCTGGACTGCGAGGCGGACCGGCTGGCCGATCTCCAGCGGCGGCTGAAGATGTACAAGCTGCGCTCCAAGGTGGCGCTGGAGGACGACAGCGCCCGCTTCTCGGTCACCGCCCTGTTCGGCGACGGCGCCCTGGAAGCCCTGGGCCTGCCGGCCGAACGGGGTGCCGCGGCGGCGCTGGGCGACGGCATCGCCTTCACCGACCCGCGCTTGGCCGGACTCGGCGCCCGCGCGATCCTGCCGCGGGGGACCGAGGCCGCCGTGCTGGAGGCCAGGGGGTTCCGGCCGGCCGGGCCTGAGGCCTACGAGCGGCTCCGCCTGGAATCCGGCATTCCCGACGGCAGCCGCGACATGTTGGTCGACAAGGCGATCCTGCTGGAGAACGGCCTGGACGAGCTCAACGCGATCTCCTGGCAGAAGGGCTGCTACATGGGGCAGGAGCTGACCGCCCGGACCCGCTACCGCGGGCTGGTCCGCAAGCGCCTGATGCCGGTTGCCGTCGAAGGCCCCCTGCCGGAACCCGGCGCCATCGTCATGCTGGGCGACAAGGAGGCGGGGGAGATGCGGACCGGCACCGGCGACCGGGCCCTGGCCCTGCTCCGCCTGGAGGAGGTCGAGCGCGCCCGGGCGGAAGGCCTGCCCCTGCTGGTCGGCGGCACCCGCATCGTCCCGCACCGGCCGGGCTGGGCGGCCTACTGAGGCGCCGCAACGGAATTTCACGGGGACGGTGGAATTGTTGCCCGCTGGGCATGTTGAAAGAGGTGAAGAAACGGACTGTTCAACAGACCAGAGGAGTTCTTCGATGCGTAGGGAACTGATCGGCGCCGCTTCGGCCATTGCCCTGATGACGGGCGCCGCCTTCGCGCAGGGCACTTCGACCACCGATCCGTCCGGTACTCCCTCGGTTCCGCCCGCCGCCGTGGACGGCATGCCCGCCACCGGCGCGGTCAGCGCCGAGGAGATGATCGGCGAGGACGTCATGGGCAGCGACGGGGAGAAGATCGGCTCCGTCGAGGACGTGATCATCGATCCGGCATCGGGCGAGCCGACGCAGCTGGTGATCTCCAGCGGCGGCTTCCTGGGAATCGGCGAGAAGCAGATCTCGGTCGATTTCTCCCAGGTGCAGGTCCAGACCGAAGAGGACGGCGAACCGGAAAGCCTGACCCTCTCGAACATGACCCAGGCCGATGTCGAGGCGATGCCGGAATTCGAATACAGCGATACCATGACCACCTTGAACCGCAGCGGCGATGCCGGCATGAGCGGCAGCACCGGCACCACCCCGGGCGCGGGCGGCATGACGGGAGGTGCGGGAGGCACCGGCGCCACGACCGGCGGCGGCGGCTCGCAGTAGGCTTCGATCGTAAGCAGAACCGGGGATGCGCAGGGGACCGACAACCTTGTGTGACCTGGGAGGACCCCCGGAGCGGCGCTCCGGGGGTCTCTCATTTCAGGGTCAGAGCAACCGTCGGGCGACGGCCCGAAGCTCCCCGAAGGGAGCGTCGCCCGGCCCCAGGTCCAGCGGGCCGGCGCGGCGGATGCCTTCGCGGCCGAACCGTTCGCGGACCGCCTCCGCCAGCCATGTCCGCGCCTGGGCATGGCGCTGGCTTTCCAAGCGGCCCGTTCCGGCCAGCCAAACGCCATGTTCGCCCAGCGTGGAGATCAGCTCGCCGATGCCCTGGCGCTGCTGCACCGACAGGGCCAGCACCGGAACGCTCCAGCCGCCGCGCGCCTCCTCGGCGAGGCTGAGCGCCCCCCGGACATCGGCGCGGGCGCGTTCCGCCGCGGCACCCATGTCGGACTTGGTCACGACGACGATGTCCGGGATCTCGACGATGCCGGCCTTCATGAACTGCAGGCTGTCGCCCGAGCCGGGCTGGACGCAGAACACCACCGTGTCCGCCGTCCCGGCGATGTCGGTTTCCGACTGGCCGACTCCCACCGTCTCGATCAGCACGACGTCGTAGACGGCCCGCATCAGCACCATGGCCGCGACGGTCAAGCCCGCCAGCCCGCCCAGCCGGTCGCGCGCCGCCATGGAGCGGACGAAGCAGCCGGCATCCTCCGGATCGGTGCCCAGGCGGGTGCGGTCGCCCAGCAGGGCGCCGCCGCTGCGCCTGGACGACGGATCCACCGCGATGCAGCCGACCGTCTTTCCCAGGCTCCGGTATTCGGTGATCAGCGCGCCGGTCAGCGTCGATTTCCCGACGCCGGGCGGGCCGGTCAGCCCGATCACGTGGGCGACCGGGTCCTTGTAGGCGGAATCCAGCAGGTCCGCGGTGGCGGCGCCATCGGGATCGCGTTCGATCCCGGCCAGCGCCGCCGCCAGAGCCGCCTTCTCTCCGCGCGCCAGCGCGTCGCGGAGCTTGGCCAGCATGCCGGTCAGTCCCGGTTCGTCTGTTCGGTCGACAGCGCCGCCTGCGCCGCCGCCAGACGGGCGATCGGAACGCGGTAGGGCGAGCAGGAGACGTAGTCGAGGCCGACGGTCTCGCAGAAGTGGACCGAGGCCGGGTCGCCGCCATGCTCGCCGCAGATGCCGAGCTTGATGTCGGGCCGGGTGGCCCGGCCGCGCTCTGCCGCGATCTTCACCATCTCGCCGACGCCCTCGACATCGATGGTCACGAACGGGTCGTGCTCCAGGATGCCGCCGCGCTGGTAGTCCGGCAGGAAGCTGCCGGCGTCGTCGCGGCTGATGCCGAAGGTGGTCTGGGTCAGGTCGTTGGTGCCGAAGCTGAAGAACTCGGCCGTCTCGGCGATCTCGCCGGCGCGCAGGCAGGCCCGCGGCAGCTCGATCATGGTGCCGACCAGGTACTCGATCTGCCGGCCGCTGCTGCTGATCACCTCATTGGCGACCTTGTCGATCACGGCCTTCAGGATGTCGAACTCCTTCGGGGTGCCGATCAGCGGGATCATGATCTCGGGGATCACGGTCTCGCCGGACTCCTTGAAGACCTGGACCGCCGCCTCGAAGATCGAGCGGGCCTGCATCTCGTAGATCTCCGGGTAGGAGATGCCGAGACGGCAGCCGCGGTGGCCGAGCATCGGGTTCGACTCGTGGAGCTGCGACGCGCGGTGCCGTACCTTCAGGATGTCGGTGCCGGCCGCCTTGGCGACCTCCTCCATCTCCGCGTCGGAGTTCGGCAGGAACTCGTGCAGCGGCGGGTCGAGCAGGCGAATGGTGACCGGCAGGCCCTTCATGATGGTGAACAGCTCGACGAAGTCCTGGCGCTGCATCGGGGCGATCTTGGCCAGCGCCGCGCGGCGGCCCTGCTCGGTCTCGGCCAGGATCATCTCGCGCACCGCGACGATGCGGTCGGCGTCGAAGAACATGTGCTCGGTGCGCGACAGGCCGATGCCCTCGGCGCCGAACTTGCGGGCGGTGCGGGCGTCCAGCGGGGTCTCCGCGTTGGTCCGGACCTTCATGCGGCGGATCTCGTCGGCCCAGCCCATCAGGGTGGCGAAGTCGCCCGACAGCTCCGGCTGGATCGTCGGGACGGAGCCCAGCATGACCTCGCCGGTGGAGCCGTCGATGGTGACGGTGTCGCCGGCCTTGATGGTGACGCCGCGGACGCTGACGGTCTGCGCCTTGTAGTCGACCCGCAGGTCACCGGCACCCGCCACGCAGGCCCGGCCCATGCCGCGGGCGACCACGGCCGCGTGGCTGGTCATGCCGCCGCGGGTGGTCAGGATGCCGCGGGCGGCGTGCATGCCGTGGATGTCCTCGGGGCTGGTCTCGATCCGGCACAGGATCACCGACTCGCCGAGCTGGGCCTGGGCCTCGGCCTCGTCGGCGCTGAACACCAGCTTGCCCGAAGCGGCGCCCGGCGAAGCCGGCAGGCCGCGGGCGATGACCGTGCGGTGCGCCTTGGGGTCGAGCGTCGGGTGGAGGAGCTGGTCGAGCGACGCCGGGTCGATCCGGTTGATCGCCTCGGCATGGTCGATCACGCCCTCGTTCGCCAGGTCCACCGCGATCTTCAGCGCGGCGGCGGCGGTGCGCTTGCCGGTCCGGGTCTGCAGCATGTACAGCTTGTTCTGCTGCACCGTGAACTCGATGTCCTGCATATCCCGGTAATGGCCCTCCAGCCTCAGGCGCACCGCGTCGAGTTGCTGGAACACCTCCGGCATGACCTCTTCCATGGACGGCAGGTCGGACTTGTTGGCCTGCTTGCCGGCGATGGTCAGGTGCTGCGGGGTGCGGATGCCCGCGACCACGTCCTCGCCCTGGGCGTTGACCAGGTACTCGCCGTAGAACGCGTTCTCGCCGGTGGAGGGGTTGCGGGTGAAGGCCACGCCGGTGGCGCAGTCGTCGCCCATGTTGCCGAACACCATGGCCTGGATGTTGACCGCGGTGCCCCATTCGGCCGGAATGTCGTGCAGGCGGCGGTAGGTGATGGCGCGCTGGTTCATCCAGGAGCCGAACACCGCGCCGATGGCACCCCACAGCTGCTCGTGGACGTCCTGCGGGAAGGGACGGCCCAGGTCGTGCTGGACGACCTGCTTGTAGCCCTCGATCACCGCCTGCCAGTCCGCGGCGACCAGCTCGGTGTCGAGCGTGATGTTGCGGTCGCGCTTGACGTTCTCGAGAATGTCCTCGAAGTGGTGGTGCTCGACGCCCAGGACGACGTTGCCGTACATCTGGATGAAGCGGCGATAGCTGTCATAGGCGAAACGCGCGTCGCCGCTGCGCTTGACCAAGCCTTCGACCGTCACGTCGGTCAGGCCCAGGTTCAGCACGGTGTCCATCATGCCCGGCATGGAGGCGCGGGCGCCGGAGCGCACGGAGACCAGAAGCGGGTTCTCGGGATCGCCGAATCCGGCGCCGATGCTGCGCTCGACCGTGCCCAGCGCCTCCGCGACCTGATCCTTCAGGTCGGACGGATATGTGCGGTCGTTCTTGTAGTAGTAGGTGCACAGCTCGGTCGTGATGGTGAAGCCGGGCGGCACGGGCAGGCCCAGATTGCTCATCTCCGCAAGGTTCGCGCCCTTGCCGCCGAGCAGGTTCTTCATATCCGCCCGGCCTTCGGCCTTGCCGTCGCCGAAGCTGTAGACCCAGCGGGTTGTGACCTGATTACCCATGGTGCTCCCCGGTAACTCCTGTGATGGACTCAAATACTGGATTGACCGTGGTTAACAACTACCCCGGCAAAATGCTCCAGGACTATTCCGCGAGTTGTTGGACGGAACAGGGCTTTGCATATGATCATATACGAACCGTCACGCCTCAGCCCTCTATCCTGGAGAAATCCGCGATCCGATTCAAGGTCGCGGGAATCTGGCTCAGGAGACGCAGACGGTTTACACGGAGGGGTGGCTGGTCGGCATTGACCGTCACCTTGTCGAAGAAAGCATCCACCGGCGCGCGGAGGGCTGCCAGCGCGCCCATGCAGCCGGCGAAGTCCTCCGTGGCGAGCAGGGGTACCGCGCAGCGCTCGGCTTCGGCCAGCGCCTGGAACAGCGCCTTCTCCTCCGGCTGCTCCAGCAGGCCCGCCTCGGGCGCGCCGCCATGGCCGGTCCCGTCCTTCTTCTCCTCGATCCGGACGATGTTGGTGGCCCGCCGGTAGGCGGTCAGCAGGTTGGCGCCGTCGTCGGTGCCCAGGAAGCCCTGGAGCGCCTGGACCCGCGACAGCAGGCGAACCAGGTCGTCCTCCCCGCCGAGCGCGAACACGGCGTCCACCAGGTCGTGGCGGACGCCCCGGTCGCGCAGCACGACCTTCAGCCGGTCGGCGAAGAAGTCCAGCAGCTGCGGCCCGACCTGGGCGGCCGGCACCAGCTTCTCGGCCCGGTAGAGCCCGTGGGCGATCCCGAAGATGCTGCCCAGGTCCAGCCTCAGCCCGTTGTCCATGATCAGGCGGATCAGGCCGAGGGCGGCGCGGCGCAGGGCGTAGGGATCCTTGGAGCCGGTCGGCCGCTCGTCGATCGCGAAGAACCCCACGAGGGTGTCCAGCTTGTCGGCGAGCGCCACGGCGACGCTGACCGGCGCGGTCGGGCAGCGGTCGTTGGGTCCCAGCGGCTTGTAGTGCTCGGCGACGGCATCGGCGACTTCGGGAGCCAGCCCCTCGCCCAGCGCGTAGTAGCGGCCCATGACGCCCTGGAGTTCCGGGAACTCCCCGACCATGCCGGACACCAGGTCCGCCTTGGCGAGCCGGGCGGCCAGGCGCGCCCGGTCGGGATCGCATCCCGGCACGAAGGCGGCCAGCTCTGCGGCCAGGGTCTCCAGCCGGTTGACCTTCTCCGCGACGGTGCCGAGACGGGCGTGGAAGATCACCGACCCGAGCGCCGGGACCCGCTCCTCCAGCCTGACCTTGCGGTCCTGCTCCCAGAAGAACTTGGCGTCGGACAGCCGCGCGCGCAGAACGCGCTCGTTGCCGGCGATCACGGCGGCCCCGCCGTCCGACGTGACCATGTTGGCGACCACCACGAAGCGCGCCGCCAGCGCGCCGGTCGCGTCGGTCGTGGCGAAATACTTCTGGTGGGTCCGCATGGAGGTGGTCAGCACCTCCGGCGGAACGTCCATGAATTGCTGGTCGATGGCGCCGCTCAGCACGACCGGCCACTCGACCAGCCCGGTGACCTCGTCGAGCAAACCCTCGTCCGGCGCCACCACGAGGCCGTGGGCGCCCGCGGCCTCCGCCGCGTCGGAGGATATCTTCGCCCGGCGCTCGTCCCGCGACAGGATCACGTGGGCCGACCGCAGGCCGTCGCGGTACTGGTCGAAGCTGCGGGCCTCGACCACGGTGTCAGGGGAGAGGAATCGGTGTCCCCGGGTGGTGTCGACGAATGTCAGCATTCCGAGGCCGCCGCCGAGATCGAAGGATCCCTCGACCGGCTTGCCGTCGAACACCGCCAGGATGTGGTGCAGCGGGCGGACCCAGCGGAAGCCGCCGGTCGACCAGCGCATGCTCTTGGGCCACGGCAGCTCGCGGATCGTCTCCGCGATCAGGCCGGGCAGCACCTCGGCGGTGGCGCGGCCGGGCTTCTCCACCACGGCGAACCAGAACGACCCCTTGCCGGTGTCGCGCTGCTCGCACTGGTCCAGGCTGGACAGGCCGGCGCCCCGCAGGAAGCCGGCGACCGCCTGCTCCGGCGAGCCGACGCGCGGTCCCTTGCGCTCCTCCCGGACGTCGGCGGTGCGGCCGGCCAGGCCTTCCACCACCAGCGCCAGCCGGCGCGGGGTGGAGTGGGCCTCGCTCGCGGCGGCCTGGAGGCCGGCGGCCTCCAGCTTGGCGGTGACGAGACGCTGGAGATCCTCGGCCGCGCGGGCTTGCATGCGGGCCGGGATATCCTCGGAGAACAGTTCGATCAGAAGCTGGGGCATGGTTTCCGGCGGTCTGTCAGGAGGTCGGGCCGGCGACGGACGGGACCGATGCCGGAGCCAGTGCCGGGGCCGATGCCGGCAATCCCGCCAGCCAGGCCTCGCAGCAGCCTTTGGCGAGCGCCCGGACACGGCCGATATAGGCGGCCCGCTCGACCACGCTGATCACGCCTCGCGCATCCAGCAGGTTGAACAAATGGCTCGCCTTGATGCATTGGTCATAAGCGGGCAGGGCCAGCCTGGCGTCCAGCAGCGTCCGGCATTCCGCCTCGGCGTCCTTGAAATGCCGGAGCAGCCGGTCGGTGTCGGCGTATTCGAAGTTGAAGGTGGAGAACTCCACCTCCGACCGCTTGAAGACGTCGCCGTAGCGCACGCCGGCACCGTTGAAGTCCAGGTCGTAGACGTTCTCGACGCCCTGGACATACATGGCGAGCCGTTCCAGGCCGTAGGTCAGCTCGACCGCGACTGGGTCGCACTCGATGCCGCCGACCTGCTGGAAATAGGTGAACTGGGTGACCTCCATGCCGTCGCACCAGACCTCCCAGCCCAGTCCCCAGGCGCCCAGGGTCGGGCTTTCCCAGTCGTCCTCGACGAAGCGGATGTCGTGCAGCGCGGGGTCGATGCCCAGGGCGTACAGGCTCTTCAGGTAGAGGTCCTGCGCGTCGGCCGGCGACGGCTTCAGGATCACCTGGAACTGGTAGTAATGCTGCAAGCGGTTGGGATTCTCGCCGTAGCGGCCGTCCTTGGGGCGGCGCGACGGCTGGACATAGGCCGCGCGCCAAGCCTGCGGCCCCAGCGCCCGCAAGGTCGTCGCCGGGTGGAACGTGCCGGCGCCGACCTCCATGTCGTAGGGCTGGAGGATGACGCAGCCCTGTTCCGCCCAGAAATCCTGGAGCTTGAGGATCAGCCCCTGGAAGCTGAGGGGCCGTGTCGCCGCGCTTGCAGGCGCCATGTTCGCTCACACTTTATGATTATGTTGCAGTGCGTGGACGATACGCGGGCAATCTGGCGGAATCAAGTGCAGGAGGCGATGCGGTGGAGCCGCCGACCCGGGGCGGGTGAACGGCGCAGGGCCGGATTGTCCACAGATGAACGCGATTGGACAAAGACAGGATCGAAAAAACATCTGTGTCCATCTGCGTTCATCTGTGGACGGACAACGGGAACTCCCTCACCGGTAAGGGCAGTCCGGGCGGCCGCAGGCGTCGGCCTTGGCGGCCGGCACGTAGACGCCGCAGGAAGCGCAGCGGACCATCTCCTGGGCGTCGTGGGGGCGCGGGCGGGGCAGCCCGGCCTCGCGGCGGGCCGCCATCTCGCGCTTCGCCTTGGCGATCGCCTGGGAGCGGGCCACGAACTTGAAGCCGAACCACACGATGGCGATCAGCAGGACGAGGGTGAGGAGCTTCAGCATGCTTTCTCTTAGTGCCCCCGCCCCATGCCGGTCAAGTCAGGTGCCGGTCAAGTCAGGTGCCGATCAGGCCGAGCTGCGGGCTGGAAGCCTGGGCGTAGGTCCGCTTCGGGATGCGGCCGGCGCCCCGGGCCGCGTACCCCGCCTCCACGGCGGCGCGCATCGCCGCGGCCATGCGGCGCGGGTCGCGGGCCTTGGCGACCGCGGTGTTCAGCAGCACGGCGCTGCAGCCCAGCTCCAGCGCCAGGGTCGCGTCCGACGCGGTGCCGATCCCGGCGTCCAGGATGACCGGAACGGAGCTGCGCGCGCAGATCAGTTCGATCGCGTGGGGATTGGCGATGCCCAGGCCGGAACCGATCGGCGAGCCCAGCGGCATCACCGCCGCGGCCCCGGCGTCGGCCAGCTTCCGGCACGACACCGGATCGTCGTTGCAGTAGGGCAGCACGGTGAAGCCGTCGGCGACCAGCTCCTCGGTCGCGCGCCGGAGCTCCTCCACGTCGGGATGAAGGGTCTCGCGGTCGCCGATCACCTCCAGCTTGATCCAGTTCGTGTCCAGCGCCTCGCGGGCGAGCCGGGCGGTCAGCACGGCCTCCCGCGCGGTCGAACAGCCGGCGGTGTTGGGCAGCAGGACATAATCGGATCCCAGCAGGTCGACCATGCTCTCGGCATAGCCTTCCAGGCTGATGCGGCGGATCGACACAGTGACCACCTCGGCCCCGCTCGCCGTGATGGCGTCGAGCATGACCTGGCGGTTCGGGTAGCCGGCGGTGCCGATGAACAGGCGTGAGGTCAGCCTGCGGCCGGCGATCTCGAAGGAATCGGACATGGACGTGCTTTCAGGGCTGCGTATGGGAATATGCGGAGTCAGCCGCCGGAGAACGGGTGGACGATCTCCAGGTCGTCGCCTTCGGCCAGGGCGGTATCGGCCCAGCGGCCGGACGGGACGACTTCGCCGTTCAGCGCCACGGCGACGCCGCGGGCTCCGGGCACCACGCCCTTCCCGCGCAGCAGGGCGTCGAGCATCACGGCCGCCAGCGGCTCGCGCTGGCCGTTGACCTGGATATGCGGGGGGATATGTCGGGTCATGGAAGTTCCTTCCCACTCTGCGGGCGGCCTGGCGCCGCCTTCTTGACGAATCGGTCGATGCCGAACGGGCGGATGACGTCGGCGATCCGCCCGGTCAGGATGTAGTCGGAGACGGCGTCGGCGGTGACCGGGGTCAGCAGGATGCCGTTCCGATGGTGGCCGGTCGCCAGGACCAGCCCATCCAGCGCCGAAGGCCCCAGGATGGGCGCGTCGTCGCGCGAGCCGGGGCGGAAGCCCACCCACAGCTCGTCGATCGGCAATTCCTCGATCCCCGGCAGCGCCCTCCAGGCGCCCTCGATCAGGGACATGACGCCGCCCGCGGTCAGGTCGGTGTCGAAGCCGCGCTCCTCCACCGTGGCGCCGATCACCAGCCGCCCGTCGCGGCGCGGCACCAGATAGACGCCGGGCGTCCAGACGACATGGCGGAGCAGCGGTTCGCGCGGGTCCATCCGAAGGGCCGCCATCTGGCCCTTGACCGGCCGGACCGGCGGCCGGGCGTCGTCGGGCAGGCCGGGAATCCCCCGCGACCAAGCGCCCGCGGCCAGCACGGTCACGTCGGCCCGGTGCGGCCGGCCGCCTGCGGGAAGCAAGCCCGCCGCGCGCCCTCCCTCGACCAGGATCTCCTCGACCGGGGCGTTCTCGTGCAGGCGGCCCCCGGCCCGTTCGAACGCCGTGCGGAGCGCCAGGGCGACCTTGCGGTTCTCCACCTGATGGTCGCGCGGGCTCAGGATCGCCGCCGCCGTGCCGGTGTGCAGATAGGGCTCGCGGCGCTTGACCTCCGACCCGGTCAGCCATTCGTGGCCGAGCCCCAGGCTCTTCTGGAGGTCGAAGTTGAAGCGCAGCCGGGCGACGTCGTCGGCGTTCAGGGCCACCACCAGGGTGCCCTCGGTGCGCAGCTCGACATCAATGCCGGAGGCGGCCTGAAGCTCCTCGGCGAAGCCCGGCCACAGGTCCTGGCTGTGCCGGTTCAGCGGCAGCTGGCCTTCCTCGCCGGGCTCGACCTCGACCCCGGCCGCCAGCATGCCCGCGGCGGCATGGCTGGCGCCGCGTCCCGCCTCGCCCTTGTCGAAGATCTCGACCCGGCACCCGGCGGCGGCGAGACGCCAGCCGATGCCGAGCCCGACCACGCCGGCGCCGACGATGGCGACCGAGGGGCGGTCGGACATCGGGCGGGTCGAAATATCGGAATTGGATCGCGCTGTCGTCACGGGGGCTCCCTTCGTCGGCATTATCCGAACAGGTTCGATGGGTATGATCTCAGCCGGCCCATCGACGGACCGGCACCCCAGCCAGATTTTCCGGACTCGCGCCCGGGGTCGAGACTATGCGGCATGCCCCGGCGTGATCGCAAGGCTTATCGGGCAGCCGCCCAGTCCGGGGGGGGGACGCTACAGGCCGAAGCGCGACCACATGGCGCGTTCCTCGACGGCGCCGATCACGGCGGACGCCAGATCGTCGGCGACGCCGGCCGGCAGCAGCGGCAGCGCCGCTTCGGTCCGGATGCGGCCGCGCCACCAGCGGCGCTCGCCATGGACCAGCCGCAGGTCGACCTTTTCGCCGAAGCGGTCGCGCATGACCGAGCGCAGGTCGCCGAGCCCGTCGACCAGTCCCAGGTCCAGCGCCTTGGCGCCGGTCCAGAACTCGCCCGAGAACAGCTCGTCGTCGGTCCCCTTCAGGCGGTCGCCCCGGCGGCCCCGGACCATGGCCTTGAAGGCGTCGTGGATCTCCGTCTGGATCGCCTTCAGCCGCACGATGTCCTCGTCCCGCTCGGGCTGGAACGGGTCGAGCATGGCCTTCCGGGTGCCGGAGGTATGCACGCGCCGCTCGATCCCGTAGCGGGCTATCAGGTCCTGGAAGCCGAAGCCCGCGGAAACCACGCCGATCGAGCCGATGATCGAGCTGGGATCGGCATGGATCTCGTCGGCGGCGCAGGCCAGCCAGTAGCCGCCCGATGCCGCGACGTCCTCCGCGAAGGCGAAAACCGGCACCTTCTTCTCGTCGGCCAGCTGGCGGATCCGTCCCGCCACCAGGGCCGACTGGACCGGCGAGCCGCCGGGAGAATTGATCTGGAGCGCCACGGCCTGCTGGCCGGGAACGGAGAAGGCGCGCTGGATGGCGGGCGCCAGCGCCGCCAGGGTGATCCCCGGGCGCAGGGCGCCTCCGGCGCCGATGACGCCGGACAGCCGGAGGACGGAAACGGTGGGGGTGGGCTTGCGACCGAGGGCGGTCATGATACGGCGGATCAGCATGCCGCTTAAGATGGGGCGGGCGGCATGATTTCAAAGATCCAGCGCGGCGCCGTCGCGCAGGATCGCCTCCGCCGCCCCGGTGAACCGTCCGTCGGCCTCGTGCAGGACGAGGCCGGGCATCAGGCGGGCTGGGCTGCGGGCTCCCTTGCGCGCGGTCACGACGATGCGCCGGGCCGGCCGGCCCGCCTTGGGCCAAAGCGGAACCAGGGTGATCGCGCCGAACCGGCCGTGCAGTAGCGCTATCAGGTCGTCCAGCCGGTCGGCCCGGTGGACGACGGTCAGGGTGCCGCGCGGCTTCACCCGTCGGGCACAAAAATCCAACCAGGCCGCCAAGTCGGCCGCGCCCTCGCCATGGGCCAGCGCGCGGCTCTCTCCCGGCGGCGGGGTGTGGGTGCCGGCCTCCTGGAACGGCGGGTTGGTCATCACCCGGTCGAAGGCGGTGCGGCCGAGCCCCTCCGGTGGCGCCAGGAGGTCGCCTTCGAGGATGCGGACCCTGTCCTCCAGCCGGTTGGCGCGGATGTTCTCCGCCCCGAGCGCCGCGAGGTCGGGCTGGAGTTCCAGTCCGGTGACATCGGCCCCGGGAACTCGCGATGCCAGGCAAAGGGTCGCGGCGCCGACGCCGGCGCCGACGTCGAGCACCCGTTCGCCCGCCGCGGCGGGCGTCGCCGCCGCCAGCAGCACCGGATCGATGGCTGCGCGGTAGCCCCGGGCGGGCTGCATCAGGCTGACCCGCCCGCCCAGCAGCCGGTCGGCGGTCCGCGGGGGGGCGGGATTATCGGTCGGGGGCATCTTCAATCAGGAGCAAGGTGGCCCGCCTCCTCCAGGATCCGGCGGGCCGCGGCGTAATCCTCCTCCGCGACCATCAGCCGCCGCGGGATCGCGCCGATGCTGCCTTCCAGGATGCTGGTATAGGTATCGAGGACGATCGCCTCTATGCCGGCATCGGCCAGCAGGGCCGTCAGCCACGAGACCAGCACCGGATCGACCGTGCGCAGGAGTTCCTTCATGATTCCTTTCCCGGAACGGCGGATGAAACAGGCCGGCGAACCTATCCTCCCCCTGCGAATAGCACGCCGGAGGGGGCATGGAAACGGCATGCCTCCGCGGCCCGGCATGCGGCGATTTTGACAGCGCACTTGACCAGCGAAGTCCTGTCCTTATGCTCGCTAGCGATTCGTGCCCTGCCACGCCATGCTGGAGACCAAATTGGCGGTCGTCACCAACCTCAGCCTGAAACGATCAAACCCCGACGTGAACGCACTCGATAAGCTGACGGACCTGGTCGCTGACGACCTCAAGGCCTGCAATACCCTGATCATCGATCGGATGCAGTCGCCGGTCGAACTGATCCCCCAACTCGCCGGATACATCATCGCGGCGGGCGGCAAGCGGCTTCGTCCGGTGCTGACGCTCGCCTCGGCCAAGCTGTGCGGTTACGACGGGACCCGGCATCAGGCGCTCGCCGCCTGCGTCGAGTTCATCCACACCGCGACGCTGCTCCACGACGACGTGGTGGACGAGAGCGACCTGCGCCGCGGGCTGGCGTCCGCCAACGCCGTGTTCGGCAACAAGGCGAGCGTCCTGGTCGGCGACTTCCTGTTCAGCCGCTCCTTCCAGCTGATGGTCGAGGACGGCTCGCTCGAGGTGCTGCGCATCCTGTCCCACGCCTCCGCGGTGATCGCCGAGGGCGAGGTGCTCCAGCTCACCACGTCCAACGACACCGGCACCAGCGAGCAGGCCTACCTGGACGTCATCCGCGCCAAGACGGCGGAACTGTTCGCCGCCGCCTGCCAGATCGGCGCGGTGGTGGCGTCGCGCCCGGCGGCGGAAGCCGACGCCCTGTTCGCCTACGGGCTGAATCTCGGCATCGCGTTCCAACTCGTCGACGACGTGCTGGACTATTCCGCCTTGCAGGCCCGGCTGGGCAAGACGGTGGGCGACGATTTCCGCGAGGGCAAGATCACCCTGCCGGTGATCCTGGCCTACCGCCGCGGTAGCGACGAGGACCGCGCCTTCTGGCACCGCACCGTCGAGGAGATGGAGCAGGGCGACGGCGACCTGGACCAGGCCATCGCGATGATGAACCAGCACGGGGCGTTGCGCGACACGGTCGAGCGCGCCCGGCACTACGGCGCCATCGCCCGCGATTCCCTGGGCCTGTTCCCCGACGGGCCGGAGAAGCGCGCCCTGCTGGACGTCATCGACTTCGTGATCGACCGGGAGTTCTGATCCGGTTCCGGAGTATCCGCAGGTTCGGCCGGATATCGTGGAATTCGGCACTTGCGCGGAGACAGCCTACCCGGTATATACCCGCCCACGCCGCCTCACGGCGGACATCCAGGGTAACGGAGTGTAGCTCAGCCTGGTAGAGCACTGTCTTCGGGAGGCAGGGGCCGGAGGTTCGAATCCTCTCACTCCGACCATCGAGCAAAAAGGGCCTCGGCATCGCCGAGGCCCTTTTTGCTTGGCCCGTGCCATCAAGGCGGAGGCGCGGCGTCCCGCCTCCCGAGGTGCGCGGGACGCCGCCCCTCCCGCGCGGCCCTGCCCGACGATCAAGTTCCCGCGCGCACCGTGCCGGCGGGCTGGGTGACCGCATTGGCCTTGACCGGCAGGATGCAGCGGATGCAGGTGCCCTCGTTCAGGCGGCTTTCGATCTCGACCCGGCCGCCGTGCAGCTCGATGAAGCTCTTGACCAGCGACAGGCCGAGGCCGGCTCCGGTCTGGCGGGCCTGGGGGTTGGCTCTTTCGAAGCGGCCGAACACGCGCTCCTGGTCGGCCGCCGGGATGCCGATGCCCGTGTCGCTGACCGCCAGCACGAAGGAGCCGCCGACCCGTTCGGCGGAGACCAGGATCCTGCCGCCCGGCGGGGTGAACTTGATGGCGTTGCTGATCAGGTTGAACACCGCCTGCTTCAGCCGCTTCTCGTCGGCCTCGATCGTGCCGATGTCGTCGGCATGCTCGATCTCCAGCTTCAGGTTCTGCTTGCGCGCCCAGTCGCGGGTCAGGTTGAGCACGCTGCCGAGCATCGCCGGGATATCGACCGGCGCCCGTTCCAGCACCATGAAGCCGGCCTCGACGGTGGCGAGGTCCAGGATATCGTTGATCAGCAGAAGCAGGCGCTGGCCGCTGTCCAGCACCGCGCGGCTGTATTCCAGCTGGCGTTCGTTCAGCTCGCCGAAATACTGGTTCGCCAGGATCTCGGCGAAGCCCATGATGGCGTTCAGCGGCGTCCGGAGCTGGTAGGAGACGTTGGCGATGAACTCCGCCTTCAGGCGGTCGGCCGCTTCAAGCGCCGCGTTGCGCTCGCGCAGCGCCTGCTCGACCCGCACGCTGTCGGTGACGTCCAGGAAGCTGGTCAGCACCGCGCCGTCGGGCAGCGGCACGCTGGAGAACTCGACCACCGAGCCGTCCGCCCGCTCGATCCGGCCGTTGCGCGCGGCCCGCTCCAGGGTGCTGGCGATGCTCTCGTTCTTGAAGCCGTCCCAATCGTTGCCGAAGTCGAAGAAGCTCTTCATCTTCTCGACCAGCTCGACCAGGTGCGGCTCGCCGTTCAGGTCCTCGGACCGCAGCCGCCAGATCCGGGCATAGGCAGGGTTCGACAGCTTCAGCCTGCCGTCGCCGCCGAACACCGCGATGCCTTCCGCCAGGTTGTCCAGGCTTTCCTGCTGGACCGCCATCAGCGTATTGTAGGAGGATTCCAGCGCCAGCGCGTTGGTCACGTCCTCCAGGATGAACATCAGGCCGCCGAACGGGTGGGGCACCAGCAGCATGCGCAGCGTCGTGCCGTCGGGAAGATGCAGCAGGTCCTCGGCCGGTTCGATCAGGGAGGTGAACTTGGACAGCTGCTCGCGCTTGTAGCGCGGGAAATCGGCGTGCTCCGGCAGGCGCCGGCGCGCCCGCAGGTCCTCCATCACCTCGCCGTAGGTCGGCTCGGTCTCCAGCCATCCCTCGTCCAGGCCCCAAAGCGAGACATAGGCCTGGTTGAAGAACAGCAGGCGGGTGTCTGCACCATAGATCGCGATCGGCGAGCCCAGCTGTTCGAGCACCTCGCCATGGGCGGCGATGTGGCGGTCCAGCTCCCGGCGCAGGTCTTCCTGGGGCGTCAGGTCGAGCGCGTAGCCGACCAGCATGGTTGCCGATATCTCTGCGGCCTCGGCCACCGGGCCTCGGTGATCTCGATCAGGCGGCGCGCGCCGTCGATGACCAGATGCTGGGTTTCCGACCGGGCGGCGCCGTCGGTCCTGGCCCGCTCGGCCAGCGACCGGCGCGGCTCGTCGAGCGATGCCGGCACCAGCTCGCTCTGCCGCTCCAGGGCCTCGTCGCGGGTGAGATCGAGCGCGTCCGCATAGGCCTTGTTGCACCAGGCGATCGACAGGTCCCGGCGGCGCAGCCAGATCGGGAAGGGAACCCGGTCGAGCATCGCGCGGATCTCCTCCAGCGTCTGCAGGGCCGCCGTGCGGGCCTGGGTCTGGCGGGTGATCTCGCCCGTGATGTGGCCGATGTCGCGGGCCCACAGGACGTCGAACTTCTCCCCGCCCGCGGAACCGGTCCCGCGCGATCCGCTCAGCTCCAGGACCCGGCCGCCGTCGGCCGTGGTGACCACGATCCGGAACGGCTGCCCGGTCCGGCGCAGGTGGCCGAAGGCGCCGTTGAGGGCCGCGGCGTCGCTCGGCGCCAGGGCCGTCTCGATGTCCTCCAGCCGGTCGCAGCGATCGATGCCGAGCAGGCCGGCGAAGCCGGGGGAAATCGCGTGGGTACCGTCGGGACTCCAGCCGCACCAGGCATCGGGAGATGCCGACAGCAGCGCCTCCAGCCGGTCGATCTCCTCCTGCAGGTCCGCCGCCCGCCTCGACTTGCCGTGCGCCCGGAGGGTCTGCCAGGCCAGCCCGACGATGCCCGCCAGTGCCGCCGCGCCCAGAGTGATCGATGATCCGCTCGGCCCCAAGTCGACCCCCGGAGTCTGGGCATAAGCCGACGTCGCCGTCAGTGTCGCGCTGGCCGCAGCCAGGAGGATCGTGTGTTTTGAAGCCAGCGTTCTCACGGGGAAGGTGTTAGTTAACCTAGTTTAACTCAATCGATGAACGACGTTACATAAACGATCGGCTTTCGTCCATCCTTACGCCCTTGGCGGGAAGCTGTTTCGACCTCGGGAGTGGATTTTTTCCTTGGACAGGCGTCCGATAAACCTGCGGGTGAGGAGATCCGGGGGCGCGGCGGCGGGCGGCGCCCGTCGCCTGCGGTTCCTCCGCCGGGCCGCCTACTGGTTGGGTGACCGGGTGATGGTCTTGATCGGGCCGCGCGGGTTGCCGGACATTTCGGCGATCTTGCGGTCCTGTGCCTCGATGATGGCGCGTGCCGGCTCGTCGCCGTCCAGGCCGCCTACTTCGGAGCTGGGAACCTTGCGGTTCGACGTCTTGACGCCATCCTGGTACACGACGTCGAACAGGACGTACGCGTTGTCGGTCGGCTGCTTCTTTCGGGCCATTGCCCCTCTCCCAATACGATACAGGGTCAACGGACTTCTTTAGGGCATCGGATCGACCTGCCGACACCGTATCTATAGGCCTATGACGTTTGACCCGGAGCGGTCCCGCCCGGCTCGACGTCGGCATCGGATTGGTCTTCGCCGACGGTGTCGCCGTCGGACTCGTCATCCGACGCCTCCTGGCCGGTGGAAGCCTTGCGCTGGGCGACGGCCTCCTCCTTCAGGCGAAGCTTCTCCTGTTTCTTCTGTTCCTTGGCGCGATTGCGATCGGCGCGCTGCTGGTTGTAATTGGGCTTGAATGCCATAAAACCTCCTGGGACCTCGGCATTGTAGCACGCCGGCCCGACGCCACCGCAACCCCCCGCCGTACGCTTTCGCCGATTCCAGCCGATCGCCGGGTGCAAGTCTGCGGCGGTCTGGGCTAGAGTGACCGTGCCGACATTACCGTATCCATGGCCAGGCCCGACGGACAGATGCCCCCCATGACGCCAGCTCCAGCCCCGATCGGTGCAGCGGAACCGCGCCGCGACGGGTTCACCGACATCCGGCCCGACGGATGGATCGACCGCCATGCTCCGGCGTCCGTGCGGCCCTACCTGAAGCTGGCGCGGCTGGACCGTCCGATCGGGACCTGGCTGCTGCTGTTCCCCTGCTGGTGGAGCCAGGCGCTGGCGACCCAGGGCTGGCCCGATCCCTGGATGATGGTCCTGTTCGGGATCGGCGCCGTCGTGATGCGCGGCGCCGGCTGCACGGTCAACGACATCCTGGACCGCGACATCGACGGCTTGGTGGAGCGGACGCGGACCCGCCCGATCCCGAGCGGGCAGGTGACGGTGCGCCAGGCGCTGGCGTTCGTGGTGGTCCAGATGCTGATCGGCCTGGCGGTGCTGGTGCAGTTCAACCCCTTCACGATAGCGCTCGGGGCGGCGTCGCTGGTGCTGGTCTTCACCTATCCGCTGATGAAGCGGATCACCTGGTGGCCGCAGGCTTTCCTGGGCCTGACCTTCAATTGGGGAGCGCTGGTCGGCTGGGCGGCGGTGACCGGAGGGCTGGACCTGCCGGCGCTGCTCCTCTACGCCGCCGGCATCGTCTGGACGCTGGGCTACGACACGATCTACGCCCACCAGGACAAGGAGGACGACGCCCGCATCGGCGTCAAGTCCACGGCGCTGCGCCTGGGGGACGCCTCCAAGATCTGGATCTACGGGTTCTACACGCTGACCTATGGCGGGCTGCTCGCGGCCGGGATGGCCGCCGGGCTGGGCGTCTGGTTCCACCTGTTCCTGACCGCGGCGCTGCTCCAGCTCGCCTGGCAGGTCGCGACCTGGCGGCCGGACGATCCGGCGGACTGCCTGTCCAAGTTCAAGTCGAACCGCTGGTTCGGCTGGCTGGTGCTGGGCGCCGTCGTCGCAGGCCGGGTGCTGTGACCGGCTGACCCGCCGAATCCGCTTGCGCGGGGCGGGGGGGCTGTGGGCAACTCCGCGCCATGACCATCACCGCTCCCCCAGCGACTCCGATGCCGGCCGGCGGGCCTTCATCCGGGCGAACACCGAGCTTGCGGCGGCGCCGTTGCTGCCGGAGGTCCTGCTTCACCTGGCGACCCACGTGACGCCGCTGTGGGAGGCGACCGAGGCGAACCTCGCCGCCTGCAACCTGCCGCCGCCCTACTGGGCTTTCGCCTGGCCGGGCGGCCGGGCGGTGGCCCGCCATGTCCTGGACAATCCTGGCCTGGTGGCGGGGCGCCGGGTGCTCGACTTCGCGTCGGGCAGCGGCATGGCCGCCGTCGCCGCCGCCAAGGCCGGCGCCGCCAGCGTGGCGGCGGTGGAGATCGACGCTTTCGCGATCGTGGCCATCGGGCTCAACGCGGAGGCCAACGGCGTGCCGGTCGACGTGCTTCGGGACGACATCGTGGGCCGCCCGCTGCCCGGCATCGACGTGGTGCTGGCCGGCGACGTCTGCTACGAGCGGCCCATGGCCGAGCGGGTGATCGCCTGGCTGCGTGGGCTGGCCCGCGGCGGCACGCTGGTCATCCTGGGCGATCCCGGCCGCGCCTACCTGCCCAAGTCCGGCCTGGAAGCGCTGGCCCGCTTCGCCGTGCCGACCTCCCTCGACCTGGAGGACCGGGAAGTGCGCGACACGACGGTGTGGCGGCTGCTGGGAGAGGATTAGGCTCGCCTGAGGGCGTCCCGCGCCAGGACGGAGGTCTGCTCCGCGCGATGGTCCGGGTCCGTGACGATGGCGTGGATGAAGCCGGCGAGATCGCGCTCCGGGGCGAGCCTGGCGCGGACGCTTTCCAGCACGCCGGGCTGGTCCAGGGCGGGCCAGGTCCGGCCGGCGCAGGGGATCGCCGCGAGGGCGACCGGATGGCCGTCGATCGCCAGGGCGCCGCGGCGGCTCAGATAAGCCTCGGCGGAGGCGATCCGGCCCAGGCCCTCGATCTCCAGCGCGATCCCGTCCAGGCGGTGCCGGTCGTAATTGACGCCGATGCCCTCGGTCGCGTCCATGCGGTCCAGCTCGGCCCGGGTCAGCCACTGCACGGCGATCTCCACCACCGTTTCCGAGGCACGTCCAGGCGCCGGGTGCAGGGTGGCCGGCAAGGCGCCGTAGCGGGTGAAATGGGCCGAATAGACCACGTCGAACCCGGCCAGCCTGCCGCACAGCACGGGGATCGCGACCGGGTGAGGCCAGTCCTTGAACTTCCGCGCGAGCTGCTCCGGCGACCGGTTGGAGCCGCAGGCGATCATCGGCACGCGGTCCGCCAGAATCGCCGGCAGGCCAGCCGGAAGCGGGCGCTGTTCCCCGTCCCGGAACAGGTAGGAGCAGGCCGGGAACGCGTAGGGATAGCCGGAGGCCAGGGCCAGGACCGCGGGGTCGATGAGGGAGGAAGCCATGGCTCCGACGGTGCGGCGTCCGGCACCGTTCGTCAATCCGCTTGACGCGGCGGCACCGAAGCCGATGTTAGGCCGACTTCCTTCCCGCCCCTTTCCTTCCCGCCGTCAGAGATGCTGATCCGATGCCCTATTCCTCCCTGCGCGATTTCATGGACCGGCTGGAGCGCACGGGCCGACTCGTACGGGTCAAGACGCCGGTCTCGCCCGTGCTGGAAATGACCGAGATCCACACAAGGCTGCTGGCGCAGCAGGGGCCGGCGGTTCTGTTCGAGAACGTCGTCCGGCCGGACGGGTCGCGCTACGAGATGCCCGTCCTGATCAACCTGTTCGGCACGGTCGAGCGGGTCGCCTGGGGTATGGACCGCGAGCCGCACCAGCTGCGGGGCGTCGGCGAGACCCTGGCCTTCCTGCGCCAGCCGGAGCCGCCGGGAGGATTCCGGGAGGCCCTGGAGCTGATCCCGCTGGCCAAGACCGTGCTGTCCATGAAGCCGAAGACGGTGTCCTCGGCGCCCTGCCAGGAGGTCGTGCTGAAGGGCGACGACATCGACCTGGGCCGCCTGCCGATCCAGGGCTGCTGGCCGGGCGAACCGGCTCCCCTGATCACCTGGCCGCTGGTCGTGACCAAGGGACCGGGCAAGAAGCGCGAGGACGACTTCAACCTCGGCATCTACCGCATGCAGGTGACCGGCCGGAACACCACGCTGATGCGCTGGCTGAAGCACCGGGGCGGCGCCCAGCATCACCGGCGCTGGGCGGCGTCGGGCAAGCGCGAGCCCCTGCCGGCCGCCGCCGTGCTGGGGGCCGATCCCGGCACCATCCTGGCCGCCGTCACGCCGGTCCCCGACACCTTGTCGGAATACCAGTTCGCCGGGCTGCTGCGCGGCCGCAAGGTCGAGCTGGTCGATTGCAAGACCATCCCGCTCAAGGTCCCCGCCCAGGCGGAGATCGTGATCGAGGGGCTGGTCAGCCTGGACGAGTTCGGCGACGAGGGACCGTACGGCGACCATACCGGCTACTACAACGCGGTCGAGCCGTTCCCCGTCTTCCACGTCACCGCCATCACCATGCGGCGCAATCCCATCTATCTCTCCACCTTCACCGGCCGCCCGCCCGACGAGCCGAGCGTGCTGGGCGAGGCGCTGAACGAGGTCTTCATCCCCCTGCTGGTCCAGCAGTTCCCCGAGATCGTGGACTTCTGGCTGCCGCCGGAGGGCTGCTCCTACCGCATCGCCGTGGTGTCCATGAAGAAGGCTTATCCGGGTCACGCCAAGCGGGTGATGATGGGCGTCTGGTCGTTCCTGCGCCAGTTCATGTACACCAAGTGGGTCATCGTCGTGGACGACGACATCAACGCGCGGGACTGGAAGGACGTGATGTGGGCGGTGTCCACCCGCATGGACCCGGCGCGCGACATCACCGTGGTGGAGGGCACGCCGATCGACTACCTGGACTTCGCCAGCCCGGAAAGCGGCCTCGGCGGCAAGGTCGGCCTGGACGCCACCAACAAGTGGCCGCCGGAGACCAGGCGCGAGTGGGGCCAGCAGCTCCGCATGGCCGACGAGGTGATCGAGGAGGTCACCCGCAAGTGGGACAGCTACGGCATCCCGCTGCACGGCAAGCCGATCTGGAAATAAGGAAAATACAAGCAAACCTGTATTCGGGATTGGATCTGGAGACGTTTCGGATCAACATGCCTCGAAATCGTATGCGGTGACGGGTGCCAAGGCACGGTTCGAGCCGTGGATCGTCATGGCACTCGGACAGGAGAGATCGGCAGTGACAGCGCATCGCCAGGAATTGCAGGGCGGCGCGACCGACCGTTTCCAAGCAGCTTCCGTCGATCGGAGTCCCGTCCGAAGGTCCCGCAACCGGATCGTCCGGATAGGCTGGAATCTGGCAAGCCTTCTGTCCAGCCGTATCCGCGAGACCCGCGACCGCGCCATGTTCGACGACCTGGAGGGCGCGGCCCTCTTCGCCCGCAAGCACCGGAAAGACATGCGGGCGCAGTGGCGGCGGATGGTGGACGGCTATCCCCGGTTCGAGTGAACCGGGCTCCGGTTCGAGCACGGTGAATTCCCACTTCCATGGACCCGAGCCGTTCGGTCACGACCTGGGCGCCGACCTCGAGCACGACCTGTCCACCGTCCTGTTCTTCTTCGAAGCCTATATGCGGCCCGGGATCCTGACGAGTTACAGGTTCCGGAACCCGGGCCGCTTTCATCGGCGGGACTGACGGTAACCCCTCGGGCCGGCATCGCTACGGAGCAGTTGCCGGCGCGGGCGGATACGATCTTCGTCCTGGCGTGACCGCGGAGCCACGGCCCGCCCCCACTTCCCCCTTGTCCCGGACCGCACGCCCCAGCACTCTTCCGGAAGACAACGAGCAGGCAGGGACAAGAAAAAGATGGCCGCGAAGAAGCAGACACCGAAGCCGCAGCGGATCATGCTGGACTTCCACCACCACGAGGGCTTGGCCGGGGACCTCGAGGAGGCGATCCGCAACGATCTCTCGGTGATAAAGCAGTCCGGCCGTTGCCTCTGGACCGCGTCGGACGAGACCGCCACCATCGAGCGACTGACCACCGAGGACTGGAAGACCTTCGGCCGCCACACGCCCTACCGTCTGGCCGACTTCTTCGACCTCCCGGTCGAGGGCGAGGTGGACATCGAGGGGCTGTCGGTGGACGGCGACTATCTCTGGATCTGCGGCTCGCACAGCCTCAAGCGCAAGAAGCCCGACCCGGACGAGACCGGCGCCGAGGAGGCGCTGGAGCGGCTGACCCGGGTGGAGTGCGAGCCGAACCGCTACCTGCTGGGCCGCATCCCCCTGGTCCGCGAATCCGAGGACGGCGTCCATGCCCTGGCCCGGTCCGCGCCGTCGGGCGATGGCGGCGCCGAGCTGAGGGCCGGCCGCCTCAAGATGGACGCGAAGGGTTCCAACGCCCTGTCCAAGGCGTTGCGCAAGGACGAGCATCTCGGCCGCTTCATGGCGATCCCGTCCAAGGACAACGGTTTCGACGTGGAGGGCATCTCGGCGCGGGGCGACCGGGTGTTCCTCGGCATGCGCGGGCCGGTGCTGCGCGGCTGGGCGGTCCTGCTGGAACTGGAGGTCGCGGAGAAGGGCAGCGTCGGCAAGGCCGCCGGCCTGAAGCTGCGCCGGATCGGCCCCTGCGGCGAACGCTACCGCAAGCACTTCCTGGACCTGGACGGCCTGGGCATCCGCGAGCTGTCGCTGGAGGGCGACGACCTGCTGATCCTCGCCGGCCCGACCATGGACCTTGACGGGCCGGTGGTCCTGTACCGCTGGCACGACGTCTGGAACCAGCGGGAGGAGACGGTGATCCCGCGCACCCGGCTGGAGCGGGTGATGGACATTCCCTACGGCACCGGTTTCGACCACGCCGAGGGCGCGACGCTGTTCGAGCGGCCGGGCGAGCCGCCGGCGGTGCTGGTCGTCTACGACAATCCCGGTCCGGACCGGCTGGATGCCGACGGCGCGGGCGTCGCGGCCGATCTGTTCCCGCTGCCGCCGAAGAAGGCGCGCATTCCAGCCATGTCCTGAGGGCGGTTGGCAGGCGGCGGAGGCGGGTTAACCTTGCGGTTGTTCCCACAGTCACGGTGCCGCCCGATGTGTCCCGCCCGATGAACGCCGCCACCGCCGGCCGGCCGCCGCATATCGCCATCCTGATCGCCATCACGGCGATCGGGCCGCTGGCGCTCAATATCTTCATCCCGTCGATTCCCGGCCTCGTGCGGGTGTTCGAGACGGATTACGGCACCGCCCAGCTCGCGCTGACCCTGTACCTGATCGGCATCGCCTGCGGCCAGCTGATCTACGGGCCGCTGTCCGACCGGTTCGGCCGGCGGCCGGTCCTGCTGGCGGGACTGGGCATCTTCGTGGCGGCCAGCCTGGTCTGCGCGCTGGCCTCCGGCATCGGCATGCTGATCGCCGGCCGGATTGCCCAGGCGGTCGGCGGCTGCGCCGGCATGGTGTTGAGCCGCGCCATCGTCCGCGACGTCTACGAGCGCGACAAGGCCGCCAGCATGCTGGCCTACATCACCATGGCCATGGCGGTGGCGCCCGCGGTGGCCCCGGCGCTGGGCGGCTTTCTGGAGGTCTGGTTCGGCTGGCGGGCGAGTTTCCTGCTGGTTCTCGGGTGCGGCGCCGCGGTGTGGCTCTGGAGCCTGGGGTCCCTGCGCGAGACCAATTTCCGGCGCCAGCCGCTGCCCGGGCCGGTCGGCATGGCGATCGGCTACGCGGCGCTGCTGCGCTCCCCCGAGTTCCTGGGATACGCGCTGAACACGGCCTTCGCGTCGGCCGTCTTCTTCGCCTTCCTGGCCGGCGCCCCCTACATCATGATCGACCTGCTGAAGCGGCCGCCAAGCGAGTACGGGACCCTGTTCGTGCTGGTCTCGGCCGGCTACGCGCTGGGCAGCTTCATCGCGGCCCGGATGGCGACACGGCTGGGCGCCCGCCGTTTGGTGCTGGGCGGCACCCTGGTCAACCTGGCGGGCGTGGCGGTCATGGGCGCGCTCGGGCTGCTGGGCCTGTTCGACGCGCTGGCGATCTTCCTGCCCATGTGCATCGTCGCGGTCGGAAACGGCGTCAGCATGCCCAGCGGCATCGCCGCCGCGATCAGTGTCAACCCGAGGGTGGCGGGCGCCGCGTCGGGCCTGCTGGGCTTTCTCCAGATGTCGGTCGGGGCGGTGGCGACGGTGGCGGTGGGCTACCTGAAGGACGACGACCAGATGCCGATGATCCTGGTGATGGCCGTGTCGGTGCTGCTGTCCGTCGGGGCTTATCTGCTGGCGGTGGGGGCGGGACGGCGGTCGAGCGGGACGGTCCCGGTGCCGGGGACCACGGACTGACGGAAGGTCAGTCGCCGACGCCCCCGAGTCGCAGGTCTTCGGCCGGGGCCGATCCGGTCCTGGCCCGGCGGCGATCCTGGGCCGCGACCAGCCGCTCCATCAGCTTCAGGTCGGTCGGGCCGAGCGTCAGCGCGGTATCGACCCACAGGTCGGTGATGTCGTTCAGGTCCTGCAGGGTGATCGGGTTGACCCGCTGGCGCGCCTGGTAGATCGCCCGGTGGGCGGCGTGGCGGCGGCCGTTCTTGCGGACATAGTCGAGCAGGACCTCCTCGCCTTCGCCGTCCTCGGCCAGGACGTCGACGATGCCCATGTCGTACAGCTCAGCGCCGGTGTGGATTCGGCCGCTCATGATCAGCTTCTCGGCGATGGCGGCGCTGCTCCGGCGGGCGAGGAAGTTGTAGGCGCCCATGCCGGGGAACAGGTTGAACATCACCTCGGGCAGGCCGAACTTGGCGCTGCGCTCGGCCACGATGACGTTGGCCGACAGCGCCGCCTCGAACCCGCCGCCCAGCGCGTCGCCCTGGACCAGGGACATGGTGATCACCGGCAGGTCGAGCGCCACCGAATTGGCGTGGATCTCCGCGACGCAGGCCCGGGCATAGGTCGTCAGCGCGTCGCGGTCGCGCCGGCGGATCAGATGGGCGAACAGGCCGAGATCGCCGCCCAGATTGAAGACGCCCGGCATCCGCGATCCCAGGACCACGTACTTGACCTGCGGCTCGGCGGTGTCGCCGCGCGAGGCCAGCATCTGGCGGACCCTGCGCAGCTCCCGGAGGACGCCCGGGGTGAAGCTCGGCCTGTCGCTGAAGCGGAAACGGCACCAGAAGACGCCGGTACCGGCGTCGAAGTCGATGTCGAGTTCGCGGAACTGGCGGTCGAGCTGAAGCGGGGCGCGCCGGGACTGCTCCGGGACAGCGGCGGTCTTTTCAATTTTAAACGAATTGAGAAGGTGGCCGCTAATCTGCTCAAGCATGACTCTCTCCATCACTTCCAGTATGCAAGGCGTCAGCCGGTTAGGTCCGCGTTCGCCAAGGTCAGGGTGGGCTCTCTCTCACCCATTATTTTGGGGTACAAACCTAAGAAACGGTTAATTGTATCTATCGTGTTTGCATGCGGGCTTTGATTTATTGGTGGTGTCGTTCTAGATTTGTCATCGTAAGAATTGCGCTGAATGCCGTATTTACATTCAGTAAAGTTTTGGAAAGCCAGGATGGTCCGGGCCTGCCCATGAGCCGATCCCGGTCTCACTCGATGACTGTCGGGACATGCGGGTTCCCGTCCTGATGACGACGTCACGTTTTGAGGAATTGACGCTACGGTGAGTTTCTTGAGGGTTTCCGTCTCCGAAACGGGGGTCGCCATCATGGGCGCCGAGGTCTTCATCATCGACGACCGCAGCGTCAATCGGAAAATCCTGACCAAGTTCGCGTCTTTGGTCGGCGACGACATCAACGTGTCCGCCTTTCCCAATCCCGTGGAAGCCCTGGAGGCCTGCGCGCGGACGGTGCCCGACCTGGTCATCACGGACTTCAAGATGCCGCTGATGGACGGGGCCGGATTCATCCGGAACCTGCGCGGCCATCCCGGCACCGCCGACGTGCCGGTGATCGTCGTGACCGCCTACGAGGACCACGAGATCCGGCGCGAGGCGCTGGAGGCCGGGGCGACCGACTTCATCCTCAGCCCGGTCGATCCCTGGGAGTTCCAGACCCGCGCCCGCAACCTCCTGCGGCTGCGCGCCCAGCAGTTCGTGATCCACCGCCAGACTGTGCGGGAAAGCGAGGAACGGTTCCGCCTGCTGGTGGAGGGGGTGCGCGACTATGCCATCGTGATGCTCGACCCGGCCGGGCTGGTGACCAGCTGGAACGCCGGCGCGGAGCGCCTTCTGGGCTATTGCGAGGCGGAGATCCTGGGGCGTCCCGCCGGAGTGCTCGACCCCGCCGCGGGCACCGAGGGTGCGCCGGGCGGGGGCCCGACCGGCGAAGGGGCATCGGGCGGCGTGGGCGCCATGCTGGCGCTGGCGGCGTCGGACGGCAGCGTCCACGGCGAGCATGTCCGCGTGCGGAAGGACGGCTCCCGCTTCCAGGCCGACATCCTGGTGACGGCGATGCGCGACGATGCCGGCCGGCTCGCCGGCTTCTCCATGGTCACCCACGACATCACGACCCGCCGCGACATGGAGGCGGCGCTGCGCGACGCCCTGGCCGAAAGCCAGGTCCTGCTGCGCGAGCTTCATCACCGCGTGCGCAACAACCTGCAGGTCATCAGCACCGTGCTGTACCTCCAGACGCTGGGCATGCCGGAAGGCGACCTGAAGCACGGCTTCCGCCGGACCCAGCAGCGGATCGACGGGCTGGGGCTGCTGTTCCGCAACCTGCTGGGACCCAGCCGGATCACCAGCGTCAGGTTCGACGGCTACCTCGTCGACCTGTGCACCAGCCTGGTCCGCGACTTCGACGCCGGCCGCCAGCTGGCGCGCCGGGCCGACATCGGTTCGCTGGCGCTCGAACTGGACATGGCGGGGCCGCTCGGGCTCGTGATCGCCGAGATCCTGTTCACGGCGGCCGAGGGCGCGCCGGCCCCGGCGGGGGGCGGGGGCGGGGGCGGCCTGGCGGTTCGGGTGGAGCCCGAGTCGGGCGGCCTGAGGCTGAGCTTCGAGTTCGACCGCGACCCCGGCGCGGGACCGTCCCAGGTCGGCGGCCGGTACGGGCTCGGCCCCGCCGTCATGGCGGCTCTCGTGGACCAGCTCGGCGCCCGCATCTCCCTCGACGAGGCGCTGACGGACGAAGCGGCCGGCCCCGAAAGCCGGGCGCGGATCTCGCTGACCATGCCGGCGAGCCTGTTCGAGCCTGTCTGACCCCTGGCGCGATCCCGCCCGTTTGACCTGGATCAATCGGGGTAGGGACGGTTTGGTATATAGGGTTGTCCTTGCAGCAAGGAGGACGACCGCATGGCGAGGCCGATTGCCGCCCCGACCGGGCGCGAAAGGATGTTCGGCGAAGACGAGATCATCGTCAGCAAGACCGACCTGAAGGGCCGGATCACCTACGCCAACTCGGTGTTCCTCAGGATCGCGGGCTACGACGAGGCCGAGGTGCTGGGCCGGCCCCACAGCATCATCCGCCATCCCGACATGCCGCGGGCGGTGTTCAAGCTGCTGTGGGAGACGATCGCCTCCGGGCGGGAGATCTTCGCCTACGTCAAGAACATGGCGCGCGACGGGGACCATTACTGGGTGTTCGCCCATGTCACGCCGAGCTTCGACATGGCCGGCGCGATCACCGGCTACCACTCCTTCCGCCGCTGGGCGAGGCGCGACGCCATCGCCGCGGTCGAGCCGCTGTACGGCAGGATGCTCGCCGCCGAGTCGGCGGGCGGCCGGCGGGACGGCATGACGGCCTCCACGGCGCTGCTGCTCGAAGCGGTGGAGCGGAAGGGGGGCGGCTATGACGCGTTCATCCTCGCTCTCTAGGATTCGCGCGCTGGCGGGCGCCATCGCCGCGGCCGGGGCCGCCGGCGCCCTGCTGCCGCTTTTCGCTTCCGAGTCCCTGCCGGTCTGGTGGAGCGCCGTGCCGCTCGCCGCCGTGCTGGGGGCCGCTGTCGCCATCCTGGTCCTCGCCGGACGGATCGAGCGGGCGATCCGGCGCGCCGACGCCGTATGCGCCGAGGCCGCCGCCGGCAACTACGACCGCCGGATCACCGGTGTGCGGGAGGGCGGCGATCTCGGCCGCCTGTTCATCAGGGTCAACGACGTGCTCGACCTCGCCGATTGCTTCAGCCGCGAGGTCGGGGCCGCTATGGACCATGCCAGCCGCAAGCTCTATTACCGCCGGGTGACCCTGGCCGGCCTCAAGGGCTGCTACCGCGCCGTGGCCGAGGTGATCAACCGCTCGGTGGCCGACATGAAGGAGCGCGACCGCGTCCTGGCCGAGGCCGAGCAAGACATCGCCGACTTGGTCGAGGCGGCGTCG